>CAYMQN010000114.1:0-11812 GCA_964392545.1 uncultured Desulfobacteraceae bacterium | reverse complement strand
GGCGTTCTCGCCTCCCGTCGGTCCTCGACGTAGCCGGGCTACGTCTGCGGGCGCCCGTCGGCTGCGGCCTTGCCAGGAACCAAAAGCTACCCCTTCTGGACGGACACGTTTAATCTCAGAAGGGGCATCTTTCGGCCCCTGGCGGCGTTCTCGCCTCCGGTCGGTCCTCGACGTAGCCCGGCTACGTCTGCGGGCGCCCGTCGGCTGCGGCCTTGCCAGGGACCAAAAGCTACCCCTTCTGGACGGACACGTTTAATCTCAGAAGGGGCATCTTTGGGCCCCGGGCGGCGTTCGTCAGGCATCCGGGGATTCGCTCTCCGTCTTGGCAGGCCAAACGTAGCGCCCGTATTTGAGATACCCCTCGACATTGGCCAAGCGCGGATCGTGCTGGCTGGATGCGGTGCGCACGTTGCCGGCGATCAGGGGCTGCAGATGGGCCGCCAGGTCCCGACAGCCGCCGCCGCTCAGAACAATGGTGTCGATATCCCAGTCATTGGCCCACAGCCGATCCATGTCGCCGGCGATGGTGGCGGCCAACTGGGCGTAAATCTGGTCGCGGATCTTGGCAAAATTGAACCCCTGGCCCCGCATCTTGATGGCACCTTTTTGAACGGCGTCGAAAAGACGATACAGTTCCACGTTGACCCCGCTCTTTTCGTGCAATTTGCCGGCAATCACGGCGTAGGCCTTGGCGATGCCGCTATCCATGGTACGGCTGCTTCTTTCGATGTAGCGCAGCTTGTCGAAGACCGTATAGTCCGTGGTTCGGAAGCCGATGTCCACCACCCCGATTTTTTGCCGGGCCAGTTCCGTATCGGTGATGCGGCCGTTGGCGTCCATCAGCAGGTTGAGCACGGCGCCCATGGGCTGGGGCAGCAGCTGCACCGCCTCGACGACCAGTTTCCGCGTCAGGCGGTTGCCGTCCGGACTGTGATAGGTAATGGTATGCCGGCCCTTGAGGGCTTCCCGAAAACGGTCGTGATATTGCTTGAAAAACCCTACGGGGAGCCCGGATACGATGCGCAGGGGCGTTTCGGCGGGGCCCTCCTTATCCGCAGCAAATAGACCGGCCACGGTCAGGGCGAAGAGGCGTACGAAGTCGGTGATCATGCGATCCTGGTCAAGGGTAAAGCTGACGACGTCGGACTGCTGCTCGGCGAGCTCCCCCACAAAATAGGATTTGCCGTCCATGCTGACGTGGAAATATTCGGTAAGCTGGCGGTCCTGGAAGTCGACCCAGAACTGAATTTCGTTGGCATCGCCGAAAATGGATTTGAAAATGACGGTCTCGTTGCCGTCGGTGGCCTTGGTAAAGCCGAAACCGACATCAATTCCAAGAATCTGCATGGCGCCTCCATGACGTATGGGTGTTGACGAGAGCGCGGGCACACCCGGGTGGGGCCTGCGTTCTGCTCTTTATCCTCAGCCTTTTATAGCGGAGGAGCGCGGTCAAGTCAAAGAAATCAGGGATCAAGAGGGGGGCGGCGACGCGCGTCCAGGCGCGCCATCACGTTGAAAGGCAGCTCGACGAGATATTCCATCATGAAACCGATCAGAATCAGCATCAGAATCAAGGGCAGCTTGAGTCCGTAGAAAAGATAGCGGCGGGTTGTCGCGGGCATGGTCCGGGTTCCTTCCATGAAGCCGTCGTTCGGCAGGACATTATGCGACCGCCTCGTTTTTCGCAAGCGTTTTCCCGGCATCCTTCCGATCGGCCGTCGCAAAAGATATCATGCAACGACGCCAAACGCCGATAAGCCATGGGGAGTGCGTTTGGGCTTGACTTAATAATGTGGTGCGGTACCACTAAAAAGTGCTCATCCGGAAATGGCCTCGGTCCTGGATCCCATCGCAGAAGGAGAAGCTTCGATGACGCTGAATCGCATGAACCTCGTGTTTCTGGAAAATCTGGAATGGTTTGACGATACCGGCCGCCAGCTCGTGCAGCGCATTCCCCAGGAAGGTTCCGGCGAAATCAAATACGGCGCCCAACTGACCGTGCGCGACAACCAGGCCGCCGTATTTTATTACACGGGCAAGGCCCTGGAAGCCTTCGGCCCGGGCCGCCACACCCTTAAAACCGCCAACATCCCCATTCTGACCAAGATCGCCAGCCTGCCCTGGGGCCTCTCCAGCCCGTTGCGCGCCGAAGTCTACTTCGTCAATATGAAAGTCTTCCCCAATCTCAAATGGGGTACGCGCGACCCCGTGGCCTTCAAGGACGCCGAACTCGGTCTGGTGCGCTTGCGGGCATACGGGGTCTTCAACCTGCGCGTGGTGCAGCCCGTGCTGATGATCAACCGCCTGGTGGGCACTCAGGGGGTGTACACCACCACGGCCATCGAAGACTATTTGAACGACGTCATTGTCAGCCGTTTCAACGACTATATGGGCGAGACCCTGGATTCGCTGCTGTCGCTGCCGTCCCGCTACGACACCCTGAGCGAGGGCCTGATGGCACGCCTGCAGGAGGATTTCAGCCATTTCGGCCTGGCCCTGACCCACCTCTACGTCAACGCCATCACGCCCCCGCTCGAAGTCCAGAAGGCCATCGACGAGCGCAGCCGGATGGGGGCCATCGACGACATGCAGAAACTCATGCAAATGAAAACGGCCATGGCGGTGGAAAAGGCGGCCGAGGGCAGCGGCGACATGGCCGGAGCGGGTATGGGGGCCGGCATCGGGCTGATGATGCCGGCCATGCTGGCCCGTTATTTCAACGCCGGCGATCCCCAGGACGCATCGACGGCGCCGGCGGCCGAGGCCCAGTGCGCCGAATGCCGCCAGGCGATTCCCGAAAATGCCCGCTTTTGCCCTTACTGCGGCCACCAACAACTGGTGTTTCGCCAATGCATCCAGTGCGGCAAAAACCTGGCCCCCAACGCCAAATTCTGTTCCCGTTGCGGCCAGAAGGCGGACCAGGCGCCTGAAAACCGCTTCTGCGCCCACTGCGGAGCGGAGAATCTAGCGGATGCCCTTTTCTGCAACGCGTGCGGTGAAAAGCTCTGATCTGAAAATCGAGCACCAGTGTCCCCAATGCGGGGCACCGGCTACGCTCCTGGAATCCGACCACCTGTTCGCTTGCGCGTACTGCCGCGTGAGGTCCTATCTCCTGCCGCGGGGCACCGCCCAGTATTGCCTGCCCCACAAGGGGACCGCGGGATCGCGGGAGATCATCTACTTTCCTTATTGGCGCTTCAAGGGCATGCTGTTTTCGAGCCTGCCGCGCGAGACCCGGGCCAGGTTCATCGATACCAGTCACCAGGCCTGTTCTTCAACCCTGTTTCCCGCCACCCTGGGGCTGCGCACCCAGGCCCTGACCCTGAGCGCCGTGACACCCGAAACCCCCGGCTACTTCATCAAGCCGCAGGCCGCCCTCAAGGAGGTCATGACCGTTTTCAACCGCCGCTTCAACCGCGACCTGGCCCAACCGCTGTTGCATCAGGCCCACATCGGCGAATCGGTCAGTTTGATCTATGCCCCCTACTACGCGGGTTCCGGTCTGGTGGACGCCGTTCTCGACCGGGCCGTCCCGCCAAGGCCGGGCGCCGCCTTTGACAAAGAGGCCTTGCCGGGCGGCCGCCCGCGATCCCGTTTCGATTTCCTCCCGGCCATCTGCCCTAACTGCGGATGGGATCTAGAAGGGTCCCGCGATGCCCAGGTGCTTACCTGCCGTCACTGCCGCTCCCTTTGGCAACCGGCTCCCGGCGGGTTTCGGGCCATCACCGCCGCCCATGTTCCCACAACGGCCAAGGATATGCTCTATTTGCCCTTTTGGCGCCTCAAAGCCCGCATCGACGGGGTCGATCTGACCTCCTATGCCGACCTGGTGCGCCTGGCCAACCTCCCCAAGGTTGTGCAAACCGAATGGGAAACGGCACCCTTTTGCTTCTGGTCGCCCGCTTTCAAAGTCCGCCCGCGGGTTTTTCTGCGCCTGATGCAGGTCCTTTCCACGGCTCTGCCGCCGCAGCGACTCGAGCGACGCGCCCCTGCCGACCCCTGCCTGCCGGCCAATCTGCCGCTGAGCGAAGCCGCGGAAACCCTCAAAACCACTCTGGCCGGCCTCATCAGACCCCTGAAGCGGAAGGCCGCCTTGCTCCCCGGGCTTAGCGCCACCCCGCAAAAAGCCCTGCTGGTCTACCTGCCCTTCGAGGACCGGCCCCACGAACTGGTGTCCCCCCGCCTGAAACTGGCCGTCAATAAAAACCAGCTATCTTTGGCCTGGAACTTGTAGTGTTCATCCATAAATGGCATCTTTCGGCCCCGGCCGGCGTTCTCGCTCTGTGGAAATCCTCGTCGTAGCCCAGCTACGCCTCCGGTTTCCACATCACTGCGGCCTTGGCCGGAACCGAAATCTACCATTTCTGGATAAACACTCGCTAGGCGAACATCAGGGTGTAGCCGGCCTCGCGCAAGGCCGCTTGGAGGGCGGCGCTATGCCCCTCGCCGCGCGTTTCCAGTTCAAGCTCCACGGCGGTCACGTTGATGGGAAAGTCCCGTCGCGATCGGTCGTGGTGAATGTGGAGGACATTGGCATTGCCGTCGGCGATGCACTTGAGCAAACCGGCCAAGGCACCGGGCACGTCCTCCAGCATGACCCCGACCCGCATGATGCGGCCGCTTTGAATCAGACCCTTGCTGATGATGCGTCCCAGCAGGGGACTGTCCAGATTACCGCCGCTGATCAGCAGCACCGTCTTCTCCCCCGGATGCAGCACCACCGCCCGGCTCATGAGCGCGGCCAACGCCACGGCGCCGGCGCCTTCGGCCACGACCTTCTTGCGCTCCATCAAAAGCAGGATGGCCGCAGCGATGTGTTCTTCCTGAACGAGAACGATATCGTCCACCACCTCCCGGATGATCTCGAAGGGAGCCACACCGGTTTGACGCACGGCAATGCCGTCGGCGATGGAAACGCCGCCCGGAACCTCTGTCACCGCGCCGTGCCGCAGGGCTTCCACCGCCGACGGGCAGACCTCCGCCTGCACGCCGGTGATGGTGACCCGGGGTTTCAATTCCCGCAGGGCCACGGCGATACCGGCAATCAATCCGCCGCCGCCGACCGGCACGATCACCCGGTCGATATCGGGCAGGGCTTCCACGATTTCCAGCGCCACGGTCCCCTGCCCGGCGATGATGTCGGGGTCGTCGAAAGGGTGGATGAAGAGGCGCCCGTCCCGGGCCAGCTCGCGGGCCGCGGTGAGGCTTTCGGATACATTGCGGCCCTCGAGAAGGACCTTGCCGCCGTATGTGCGGGTGGCCTCCTGCTTGGACAGGGAAGCGCCCAGCGGCATCACAATGGTGGCCGGAACACCGGCCTGCCGTGCCGCCAGGGCCACGCCCTGGGCATGGTTGCCGGCCGAGGCGGCCACCACCCCGCGCTCGGGAATCCGCGCCCGCTGCTTCTTGACCAGATTCATCGCCCCCCGGGCCTTGAAGGAACCCGTCTTCTGGAGGTTTTCCATCTTTAGATGGATTTGGCCGTCGAACATGCGGCTGAGCGCAGGAGAGGATACGAGCGGCGTGGCGATAATGTCGCCCCGCAGCCGCTCGGCCGCCTCCGCGATATGGGACAGGGCAATTGAAATCATGGGGTGCCGTTTATGCGCGGCCGGCTAGACGGCGTCACGGATGATGCCGGTGGAGCGCCGGCCGTCGACTTTCACGACCACCGGGCGACTCAGGTGAATGTGCGACAGAAAGCGCGTCACGTCCATGACCGGCTGGGCGTTGAACCAACTGGGTTTGATGAAATCGTCACTGCCGGCGGTAATGTTGAGGTAGCTCATGCCCAGGGAGGTCATGTTGTGGAAAAAGTGCGAGCCCTGGGACGGGTCGGCGGAAAAGGATGCGTGCGTGGTCTCGACGATGACCGCCGCCCCGGAGATGTCCGCCCAGCGTACCGGAATCCCCAGCCAGGGATCGGCGGAGCCCCATCTTCCGGGGCCGATCAGGATATAGCGCCGCCCGGCTTTGGCCAACTGGGCGTTCATGCGACTGATTTCCTTGGCGATGTCAACGGTCTTAGAGGTATCGAAATCCTGCGGTTTGACATAGACGATGTCCGTCAAATCGCGCGTCACCCCGTTGCCCAGGGCGTTTTCGGAAAAACAAAAGGCGCGCTTGGCCTCCTCCACCGAAATCTCCACCGGCGCCATGTCCCCCCGGGAAGCCATGGGGCGGATTTGAAGGATGGCCAATTCCGGCGGGGCGCCCTCCTCTTCCGGCAGGTTGACGGAAAATTCCACGTCCACCGGGCAGTCCATTCCTTTTTCGCCCATGTCCATTATGGCCGCCAATATTTCAGGCAACGGCAGGGCGCCATATTTCAAAATGGCCGCAAAGGTGACGACCGGATGCCCGCCGGATACAAGGGTGTCCTTGATACGGTGCTCGGCCGGCAGATAGGTGCTGGCCACCAGGCGCAGCAGGGCCGGATCGGCGATCTCGGTCACGTCGCGTTTTTGGAGGGTTCCGTCCCGGCCCAGTTCCGAGCCGCTTTCCCGGGGTGCGGTGTCCAGCGCATAGAACTCGCGCTGGGCATTTTCAAGGATATCTTCGATGACGGAAAACTGGGGCAGCTGCTGGGGGTAGCGCGGGCAGAAACGCAGAGAGCGCTCCCCATCCACGACACTCTTGCCGAGTCCCACGGCGATATTGGCGATGCCGTCCTCGGGTTTCATGGGGGCCATGGGGTAGTAGTTGTGGGACTGGGCCACGCCCGAAACGGCCGGGAAAAAGAGATCGCCGAAGCGGCGCCCCACCAGCCGCTGGATGATCACGCCCATTTTTTCTTCATCCGGTTTTTGCAGGGTGCGCGCGGCAAAAGCCCGGGGTTCCTCGAAAAGGGTGGAAGCCCAGATGAGCTTGACGGCGCGTTCCAGATCCTCCAACCGGACCGCGAGATCGTCCTGGTGATTGGGCAGCATATAGGTTTTGTAGATGCCGGCATAGGGGCGCGCCTGGGAGTCCTCCAGCAGGCTCGAAGAGCGCACCGCGAGGGGGCAGGCGGTGGCCTCCACCACGGCCTTGAGGTCTTCGCGCAGATCGCCGGGCAATGGGCAGGCCAGAAACTGGTCGGCAATTTCCTGGTCGGTCAGGGTCGTGCGCGAATAGACATCCAATTGATGGTCTTCGACGAAGGCCTCGAAAGCCTCCGTGGTGATCACCAGCGTGTCGGGAACGTAAAGGCGCACATCCGCAAAGCGTTTTACGAGTTCCGCCGCCGGATGGATCTGGGAAGCCAGAAAAACCAGGCCGCGGGCCTTACCGCCCATGGATCCGTGTCCTATTTTGAGAAATCCGGACAGCCCCTGCCCGGCAAGACGGTCGAAATCGGTGACGATCCTTTTCTGGCGGGTAATGCGGCGGACCTGCAGCGTTTCCGTCAAAAGCCGGCGAAGGACAGCGGGCGCGGCATCGCGTTCTTGGGCAAGGCGGCGTTGGAGGTGGTCCGCCAGAACGATTTCGCCGCGGGCATAAAGCCAGCGCAGCAGATCGGGGGCTTGCACCAGGGTCCGGAGCACCGCTTCCGGAATGTCTTCCAGCAGTTCCGCCAGTTGATGGAAGGAGCGCGCACGGCCGATTTCGTTGTGGGCGGCATCTTCGAAGACGAAGTCGCCGAAACCGAAGTAACGGCGGCCGTACGCCATCAGGGTGGCTTTCAGGGGGGTTTCGGCGACATTGACCGCCACGACGTTGGCGCTTGCGGCGGCGCGTGCCTCCCGGTCGCTGGTGGTCAGCATCAAAAACGGCAGATCCGGATCCGTGCTGCGCACCGTCTCGAGCAGGGCCGCGCCCATGCGTTTGTCAGGGCGGCATTCCTGCCCCAGCTCGGCGGAAGCGATCACGCCCATCAAGTAGGGGGCGTACTGCTGGAAGAGTTGCACCGCCCTTTCGTAGTGATCGGCAATGATCACCTTGGGCCGCGCCTGACGAATCATCAGCCGGTCTTCCGCGTCGAGCCCCTCCTCTAAAGCGGCCTCGGTCTGGGTCATGATCTCACGGTAGAGCACCGGCAGCACGGCCGACAACTGCTCCTGGGAGCTCTCCGCCAGAAGGATGACCCGAACGCCGGCCCGCTCGGTGTCCGGCTGGACGTTCTGGAGGTCCTCCACGCACTTGATCATCGACATGGACAGGTCGGTATCCCCTGTCCAGTTGAAGATGTGATCGATCCCGGGGGTGCGCCCGATTTCCGGCCGGCAGTAGATCGGCGGCACCGGATTGTGGGTCAGCATCAGCACGGGCATGGTGGGCCAGCGGGCCTTGATCCTGCGGCCCAGGTCGAAGGCATCCATATCGGCCAGGCGGTACATGGTGATCACCATGTCGAAATCCTGGTGATCGAGGCGGTGCATGGCCTCGTCCGCCGATTCGGCCCAGGTCACCCGGGGCGGGCGGCTGAGACGCAGTCCGCGGTACTCCCGCGCGATGCGCTCCGACAAGCGGCAGTCTTCATTGATAATGCAGGCGTCGTAGAGGTTGGAAATCAGAAGAATATCTTTGACCCGTCGGGACATGAGCAGATGGTAGTTGTTCACGTTGCGCTCGTAGGTGTCCATGAGCTTTTCAATGGGATCCGTCAAGGCCGTCACCTCCTCCCCGGCTAGCAGGCGGGGGATTGACAAGCATCGGTGCGCAGGACAAGGCGCAACCCAATGCGAAATACGCCGTCCCGCCGGGGTGGGATGCGCCCCACTGCGCGAGGGTTGCAATCCCGCCGGCGGCGGGATCTTGCGGCCCGGGACGCCGTTTATCCACAGCCTGATAGCATGCCTGTCTGTCTCTCAAAGCCTTAAGCTTATTTGACAATTGCCGCGAACTGTCAAGCTCTTTCGGCCCTTGCCTTCGATTGGCCGGAAGGCCTGCCGCACCGTTCGGCTTTGGGCGGGCCCTTGATTTCCTCCTGAATTTGAAGGTAGAAAAGATTCATTTCCCGTTTCAGTCCGCAACGGGCTGGCCTACACACCAAACCGAGATGGGACGTCATGCCGAACCCAAGCCCTGCCGAAAGCGATCCCCAGCGCCGCATCGCGGCGCTGCGGGCCGAGATGACCCGCAACGACCTGGATGCCTTCCTGGTCCTGATCGATGCCAACCGCCGCTACCTGAGCGGCTACAGTGCCGAGGACGGACAATTCGACGAAACCGCCGGAGCGCTTCTGATCACGGCCGACGCCGGTCATCTTTTGACGGATTCCCGCTACGATCTCCAGGCCCGCGAGGAAGCGCCAGGCTTTGCCGTGAGCTGCTATACCAAAAGTCTCTATGCGGCCCTGCCCGATTTTTTCAGCCGGATCGCCGCCCGCCGGGTGGGCTTCGAGAGCGCCCGTCTAAGCGTCAAGCACCACCGGGATCTCCTGGACCGGCTGCAGAAGGCCGATCAGCAGGTGGAGCTGATACCCACCGAAAACACCGTCGAATCCCTGCGGGCGGTCAAGGATCCCCAGGAGCAGGCCCTGACCCGTCGGGCCGTGCGGTGTGCGGAGACCGCGTTCCGCCAATTGACCGCCTGGATGCAGCCGGGCATGACGGAACTGGCCGTCGCCCGCCAACTGGAGGCGTTGATGGTGGCGGCCGGCGCCGAAGGTCCCTCTTTTCCGATCATTGTGGCCGCCGGTCCCAACAGCGCCAAACCCCATGCGGTGCCCGGGAACCGGCCCATCGCGGCGGGGGAGCCGATTCTGATGGACTGGGGCGCGCGGGTCGACGGCTACTGCTCGGATATGTCACGAACCCTGATTTTCGGTCCGGCGGACGACCGCTTCCGCCAGGTATACACCGTGGTGCGCGAGGCCCAGGCCGCGGCCCTGGCGACCATTCGGGCTGGCGCCCACGGCCGTGCGGTGGATGCCGTGGCCCGGGACGTCATCGCCCGGGCCGGCTATGAAGGCCGCTTCGGCCACAGCCTGGGCCACGGCACCGGCCTTGTCGTTCACGAGGCCCCCCGTCTGAGCCCCCACAGTGACGACACGCTGGCTGCCG
The DNA here is from genome assembly GCA_964392545.1 of uncultured Desulfobacteraceae bacterium. Lineage (GTDB taxonomy): Bacteria > Desulfobacterota > Desulfobacteria > Desulfobacterales > UBA5852 > JABZFP01. The sequence continues at coordinate 1,825 of CAYMQN010000114.1, read as the reverse complement.
GCATGATCGTCACCGTGGAACCCGGCATCTATCTCCCCGACTGGGGCGGGATCCGCCTGGAAAACCAGGTCGTGGTAACGCAAAAAGGCACCGAAATCCTCAACACCCTCGATCTCGATGCCTATGAGCATTGACCGCCTGATCGATCGCTACACCACCTACCTCACGGTGGAAAAGGGTTTGGCGCCCAACACCCTGGAATCCTACAGCCGCGATCTGCAGGATTTCCTGGCCTACCTTGACGGCCAGGGGCTCGCGGCCCTGAGCGAGGTCGAGGCCACCGCCCTGCTCGGCTATCTCATCCACTTGCGCAATCGCGGCCTGAAGGCCACCACCCGATCCCGGCACCTCGTGACCCTGCGGGGTTTTTTCCGCTTTCTGCACCAGGAAAACGAGATCGCCCAGGACCCTGCGGCCCTGGTGGAACTGCCCAAAGCCGGTCTGCAACTGCCGGAGGTCTTGTCCGTCGCCGAAGTGCGCGCCCTGCTGGCCGCCCCGGACAAGACGCGTCCCACCGGGCTGCGCAACGCGGCCATGCTCGAACTGCTTTACGCCGCCGGCCTGCGGGTTTCGGAGCTGATCCACCTGAAGGTGGTGGAACTCAACCTGGAGGCCGGATTCGTGCGCCCTTTCGGCAAGGGGGGCAAGGAGCGCGTGGTTCCCGTGGGCCGCACGGCGTTGTCCGTCCTGCAGACGTACCTGGCAACGGCCCGCCCGCAGCTGCTCAAGGAGGTGTCCAGCGCCTTTCTCTTCGTCGCCCGCCGCGGTCGCCCGCTGTCGCGCCAGGGGTTCTGGAAGGTATTGAAGCGGTATGCCGACCGAGCCGGCATCCGGAGGTCCGTCAGCCCGCATACCCTGCGGCACTCCTTCGCCAGCCATCTGCTCGAGGGCGGAGCCGATCTGCGTGTGGTCCAGGTCATGCTGGGGCACGCGGATATCGCCACCACCCAGATCTATACCCATGTCTCCACCGATCGGTTAAAGGCGGTCCACCGCCAGTACCACCCCCGCCCCTGAGGCCGCTCCGACCCCGGTCGTGGATAGGCCCGCGGCCGCCTCTTGACACGGCAAATCGATATCCATTAAATTGCGCAATTTGTTCCCTTCGATCGGCGATCGTGCGGCAAACGGCATGCCCCTCGGCCGGCGCACGCGCCATGGCATAGGAAGCGAAAACCTTAAAGGGATTCAAGATCATGAACCTGCCGTCAGACCCGCCACGCCTATCCGCCGGATGGTGGCACCCCTCGGAGAAGACCGCTCCCGAGGACGGCCGCTATGCTCTGGAAGCCGGCCTGCAGCGGGTGCAAAGCCCGATATTCGTGGTTGAGCGGGACGGCCAGCCGGCCGTAGCGCACCACGGCCAGGCCGTTTTAGCGCCTTCCCCGGCAGTGCCGCCAGCAGCGGACGGCGCCTATCCCCTTCTGGCCTACGCCCCGCCCCTGTCTCCGGCGGCGCTGGGCAGCCGACTTTTCCGCCGGCGCTATGGCCTGCGGTACGCCTATGTCATGGGAGCCATGGCCAACGGCATTACCTCGGTGGAAATGGTGACGGCGGCCGGCCACGCCGGTATGATCGCCTTTTTCGGCGCGGCCGGTCTGCCCCTCCCCACCATCGAGGCGGCCATCGATCGCATCCAGGCGGCGCTCGGCGAAAAACCCTACGGGTTCAATCTGATCCACAGCCCGCACGAGCCCGAACACGAAGCCGCCGTTGTGGACCTCTATCTGCGCCGGGGGGTGCGCTGCATCAGCGCCTCGGCGTATCTGAGACTGACCCTGCCCCTGGTGCGCTACCGCGTGACCGGCATCCACCAGGACGCCGC
>CAYMQN010000113.1:0-11841 GCA_964392545.1 uncultured Desulfobacteraceae bacterium | reverse complement strand
TGTCCGAATAGATGATGGCGTCAAAGGTATCCCGGCCCAGCTGGTTGTCGAGCAGAATCTGAAGGAGGCGATGAATGTCTTTGACCTTGTTCACCTTGGCCAGTAGCTCGTCCGTCTGCCTGCGGTAACGCGCCGGCTTCTCGGTCGGCCGCTGGCCGGAGCCCGTGATATTCTTGAGGGCTTCGTCTTCCACGGTCATATCATGGAGGACAACCCGCATGACCTGCCGCCCCTTGCAATAAAAGAGCCTCAACCGCACCCCGGCGGCGAAACAGGATCGATCCCGTCGTTGGAAAATCAGCCGCCCCTCCCAGTGCTTGTCGAAAACCACTCCTTCGTAGACGGTATCGATGTGCTGGGCTACGCTCTGGTGGTAGAGATCGCTGAACTTGAACCGCGCAAAGTGATCGGGCTTGTACTGGAAGGTTTCCCGGGCGGCGGCGTTGTGGGCGATGACGTGCTTGTTGCGGGGGTCGATCAGAAGCGCCGGACAATCGACCAACTCAATCATGGCTTCCATTTCGGCATCGTTTTCAGCAATGGACTGCACGATGCCGGCCGTGCTGGAAGCGTCCAGCATGTAGCCGATAAAGGAACGCGGATTCTTGGGGTCCAGGACCCCGGTAACCTTGATCCAGTGCGGCTCCCCGTTACCCTTGAGGCGGAAGATGGTCGCGGCCGTTTCTGCGGTGCGCACCGCCTCCATGAAATCGTCCAACAGGTAGACGTCCTCCGCCATCACGTGAAGACGGCGAAATTCCTTGTTCTGCAGCAGCAGTCCGCATCGTGTGCCCAAGGGCTCGATGCAATAGCTGTTGAGGTATTCGATCTTGTTGTTGACCAGGTCGATGCGCCACAGGAGGGCCGGAAAGGCATCGACGAATTCTAGTAGTTCGGTATAGCTCAATTGACCTTTTGGAATATGGTCCTCGCCCGATGCATCGGCCGGCATTGGCAACTCCTTAAGCGAAAAGCCACAAATACGGGATTGCCACAGAGATACGCCAAAAGCGTTGACGTATCAATGCCTAACTGAATCCGTCGTGCCGGTGCACGCCTTCTCATACTGGAAAAGCGACCGCGCCATCGGCGGATGCTGCGTCAACGCCGACGCCGCTGTCGGAATTCCTCCCGCTCTTCGGGAGTCATCTGTCGCCATCGTTCCCGGATGGCCTCCCTTCGCTCGGGCGAAAGGTGCTGCCAGCGCAGCCGCAGCTCCTGCCGCCGCTCCGGCGGCAATTCCTGAAAACGTTCGCGGGCGCTCCGGAGGCGTTCCTGGTCCTTCGGCGGCAGGTTCTGGAACCACTGGTAGCGCTGTCGAATGCGGTCCTTGGCTTCCGGAGAAAGGCCTTGCCAGCGTTTGAGGCGCTCGCGGGCCCGGACGCGCTCGTCCGGTGTCATGGCCTGCCATCGTCGGGCCCCCTTCTGAAAACGGCGCTGCTGTTCCGGTGACAACCGGTCCCAGCGGTCGGCCAGCCGATCCAGGACGGCCTGTTCTTCATTGCTCAGGGCGCTCCAGGGTATGCCCCCTTCAGTTGCCGAACAGGGGGTCGCCGACCATGCCAGCACCAGGCAAATGGAAAGAGCGGCCATGGCCGTTCCTTTAATCGTGATCTTGCGCATGGTCTTGCTCCTGATCCCCAGCCTCCAGGGCATCGAAAAATTCGGGGCCCAGCCACTCCTCGCCGCCTGCATCCCAACCCCCCAAAAAGGCCAGCAGCGCTTCGGGGGGCGGTTCTTCCACGGCCCCCGCCGCGGGAGCCGGCTGCGCCGCCGGGACGGTTTCCCCGGCCACCGCCAAGCCCGGCGCCAGACCGACGACGATAACGATGGCCGCCCAAACGCGCTTAAACGTCGCCATCATCGGTTTCCGCCAACCAGGCGTAGAACTCGATATCGTCGATCAGATCCAGGGGTTCATCGAGTGTCACGATTTCGAGATCCTCCACAGGGGTCTGCGCGGCCCGGTCCATAGGCCTCGTGCCGCTGCCAAAATAGATCGCCGCCACCAGGACCGCCGCGGCGGCGGTCCCGGCCAGCCAGCCCATCCCACCCGACAGAAACAGCCGCGGGTGGAATCCGGCACGTGTGTCCAGGGCTTTCTTCCGGATGCGCTGGAGCTGTCCGTAGGTGGCGTCATCCAGTCGGCTGCTTTCCGCCTCAAGGGATTGCCGCGCGTTGCGGACAAACCTTTCTTCCGAATCTTTGGGAGTCATGGCCAATAGCCCTCCAATCTAGGCCGCAGCGCTGCCAGGGCACGGGCATAATGAGTTTTTACAGAACCTTGGGAACATTGCATGGCCTTGGCCGTTTCCTTGACGCTCAAACCTTCCCAGGCTCTAAGCAGAAAAGCCTGCCGCTGACGGGTCGGCAGGTCGCGCAACGCTCTCTGCAACACCTGAACGGCGTGGTCCGTCATCAACCGCTCCACCGGGTCGTTGGTGGCATTGTCGGGCAGCCGCTCGATGGGATCGCCGTCATCCTCCCTGCCGTGAGGGCGGCTGACGGTGAACCAGGTGCGGAAGCGGTCACGCACCCGTCGCCGGCGGTGCCAGTCGCTGATTCGGCTACTGAGAACCCGGTAGAAAAGCGGTTTCCAGAGGCCTTCGGGTTTGCGGCGGTAGCGGCGGACCCAGCCGAACATGGCGTCCTGGACGATGTCGAGGGCCTCTTCCCGATGGCCGGTGGCCATGTGCGCCATGTAAAACGCCCGCTTCTCCACCGAGGCCAGGAAAGCCTCCATCTTGCACCGAGCCGCGTCCTCCACGGGAATCCTTTCGCACCTTGCCCTCCGTTCAGGGGCAATCTCCCTTGAATTCACCGGAGCTGTCAAGACGTGCAACCGGGTGGCGGCCTCCCCTCCTGGACCTCCTTTCACCGGCAAAAGGGCAGGAGCGCAACCCGGCATTGGTCACAACGCCTGCCTCCCTCAGATGCCCCGGCGCCGATCCACCCGGCGGTCGACGCGGTCACCACGGCGATCCAGGCGGCGCTCGACACGGTCCCCCTTGCGGTCCAGGCGCCGGTCCGCTCGGTCACCGCGCCGGTCCAGACGCCGGTCCATGCGATCGCCCTTACGCTCCAGATGCTTGGCCAGCCCGTCACGTCCGGCCTCCCCGGCGCGCTCCGCCCGACGGTCGTAACGCCGCTCCACCCGATCGCCCTTGCGATCGAGCCGATGATCGATATGGTCGCCCCTACGATCCAGACGGTGCTCCACCCGGTCGCCGCGCCGATCCAGGCGCCGGTCGACACGGTCACCGATGTCACCGGCCATGGCCGGGGTCCAGAAAGCGGTTGTGGTCAAAAGGATTGCCGCCAGGATGAACGTTTTCATGATCGATGCCTCCTCGATTGGGGTTGAGGGCCGCCTTGACGACCCTGGTTACCCACTTCATACGCGCAGGGCGGCGATCGGTTGACACACATCGCTGGAAAAAAGGAAACGGTTCGACCCGGTGGCGGAGCGGCCCTTCAGGAGCCCTTGGCGGAAATCGCAGGCGGCGGCACGGCAATGGCCTTGAGCCGGTTGAGGGCGATCACGCTCGCCAGGACGGTGATCCCGCCGGCCCAGAAGCGCCAGGAGGCCGGGTCGCCCATGAAGGCAATGCCGGCAATGGCGGTGAAGACCACCTCGCTGGACATGAAGAGCCCCCCTTCCCATCCCCGGCAGTAGAAAAAGCCCTGGTTCATGAGGAGCTGGGCCGTCAGGGAGCTGAAAACGATGCCCAGCAGCAGGGCGCCCTCGTTCAGGGTGGCGGGCAGGGCGGGATGCAGCACGAACATGGGTGCCGTCGCGCCAAACCCCATGGTGCAGAGGTAGAGATAGATGATCACCGGCCCGTTCTGCTCGCGCAGGGTGCGGATCAAGGTCACCGTCAACCCGGCAAAGGCCCCGCCGAGGAGCGCCATGGTCTGACCCACGAGGTCGCCGCCCGGCTGGAAGTCGAAAAGCACCCCCACGCCGGCCATCACGCCGGCGATGCAGGCCATTTCCCCTTTGCCGACCCGCTCCCCGTAGATGAAATAGGAGAAAATCGCCGAAAACGCGGGAAAGGAATAGAAGATCACCAGGGCCGTGGAAACCGGCAGCCGGATAATGGCCGTCACCATGCACAGGAAAGCCACCGAGCCCGTACAGCCCCGAATGAGCAGCAGACGCGTATTGTGCCCCCGGAAGGGGTTGCGCCGGCGTCCGAAAACCGCAACGATGACCAGGATGCCGCCGGCAAAGCGGTAGAAGCCGACATCCCAGGCCGAATAGGCCGGCCCCAGGAGTTTGACCTGCAAATTGAGCAGGGTGAAGAGCAGCGCGGCGGCCAACATGAAGAGGGGCCCCGCCACCGCGGCGTCCATTTGCAGCCGGGCAGCGCCGTTGGGGGATGATTTCATGGGTGGCAAGCAGGACCTTTCGTTCGCGGGAAGATGTTGAGCGCCGCACGGGACGACGATCTCCAGACCCTTCGAGCGCAACATCCATGATGCCTATAGCAGATCGGTGGCGACAGGTATAGAGGGAACCGCCGGTTTCCCCCGAGCGGCGATTACCACCTGATGGCGCATTCCCTGTATTAATCGGTACCCAAATCATTGACATCCCTGCAATTTTCTGATGAATTAGATATCACTACGATTCTACAAACCGCCAGACAAGGTGAGGAATGCGCTATCCTACCGCCAACCCCGCTTCTCCCGTCCCGCGAGGCGGGGTTTTGTCTTTTTGAGCGCATTGGCTCGGAAGGGGTGGTCATGTTCTATCGCTTCAAGTTCTTCGAAGACAAGAATTTGCTGAAAGTCATGGTGTACGGCAAGGCCGACCTGCAGAACATGCGCTCACGCCTGGCCCTGCTGGCCAACGATCATCGCTGGAAGAGCGAATACAAACTGCTGATCGACTATTCCAACGTCACCACGATCGATGCCCCGAAGGAATTCGGCCAGAACCTCAAGGAGTTGTTGAGGGAACTGCCGGAAGCGCGGCTGCCGGTGGGCATTGCCTATGTATTCCCCGAGCGTCTCTTCCGCCAGTGTTTCGACGCCGAGCAGAGCGCCTTTCGCCTGGATGCGAAATGCCTTGTACAATTTTTTCGCCAGGAAGCGCCCGCCATCGAGTGGCTTGAACAATTGGGCGCCGAACACCCGGCCGACAAGGAAACAGGGTAAGCGTCCGAAACGCCGTTCGCGCCCCCTGCCCTATCGCTCCGCGGTCATCTCTTCCATGTCTTGACGTCAAACCCGTTGTCCAATCGATACCCGCGAAAAGGATGTTGCCGCATGAAGAACCCCTCGTTCGATCGTTCCAGGCCAGCAGCGCCGTGGGGGATGCTGGCCGCCCTCCTGCTGGTGCTCCTGGGCGCAGCCGATTACGGATGGCTGCATGCCTCGGGCAAGCGGTACGCCGAAGCCTATTTGGACGAAAGTATCCTGCTGGCGGCCGGCACCTACGCCACCTGCCGGACCATCAACGCCGGTGTATCTTCGCTTCAGGAATCCGGCGTGTCGGTCAGTCCGTGGGGGGTGGGCATTCAATATCAGATCGGGCAGTTGCTCGACCCCATCAACGATGCCACCGAAAGGCTGTCGGACATCTGCGTGAAGTCCATGGGCCTGCTGAGCGCCCAGAGGCTGTTGGTGTTCGCCATCAACCAATACACCGTCCTTCCCTTCTATCTCGTGGCGCTGCTGGCCCTCGTCGCGTTTTATGCGCCGTATGGCGACCGGATCGCGCTTCGATTCGGGCGATTGGCCCTTGTGCTCCTGTTGATCCGCCTCTCCATACCCGGCATGTGTTTTGTCGGAAAATCCATCGACGCGCACTATTTCGCGCCCAATATACAGACCCAGATGGACCAATTGTCCGAGGTCAAGGATATCGCGCTGGCCGAATTCGATGAAACCCGGGCGGCCATCATGATCGAAACGGAGGTTTCGGAAGAAGGAAAGGAGCCCACCGGACTGTTCACGGGCTTTCGAACCGGGATCGAGCACTATTACGACGCCGTCAAACACCGCGCCGGCGCGATCAGGGAGGCCCTTGCCTACTTCAAATCCAATTTCGACCCGATTGCCGAAAGCCTCACCCTGCTCTTTGTCCTGTTTCTGGAGAAAATCATCGTGCAGGTCTTCGCCCTGCCGATCCTGACCTATCTGTTGATCCGCAAGATCTATCAGCTTTGCATCGGCGATCGGCTGGATCGCACCCTGGGGCAGCTTCGCGACGCCATCCACCGAAGCGCCGCGGCGGGCGGTCGGTCTCCAGCGCCCGAGTAGCAGCTACCGCAGGTCGCGCGGCTGTCAGCGGGGCGTCGCCGCCAAAACCTCATCCAGGGCGAGATCCTGGTAGGCATGGAAAAAGCGGTGGCAGAAGTCGTCCCACTGCCGGCAGATCGCCAGTGTCGCGTCGTCCAGATGGAAGAGATCGGGGTGGGCCGCGAGGTCTTCCAGCTCGGCCCCCAGGGCCTTGACCACCCCGGGGTCATGGCCCTGCAAGGTGTCCGCCACCCATTGGGCCGGCGGATACCAGGCGGCGGCCTTTTGCAGGTCCCGGTGGATCTGGGTCAGCAGCACGTTGCGGGGCCCCTCCCACAGCTCGTTGACGGCCGAATCGCGGTACAGCCGCGGCAGACAGGAAAAATCCTCCATCACGCCGTGGCCGCCGAAGACCGACATGGCGCTGCGGATCACGTCCTGCGCATCCCAGGAGGCGGTTATCTTCTGCAGCATGACGAGTTCGCGCACCCGAAAACGCCGGCGGCGCAGTGCCGCCGGCTCGCTCGGGTCCCAGCCCCCCTTCAGCCCTCCCTCCAATTGCAGGAAGTCCTGGTAGACCCGGAAAGCGCCGGCCGTGGAGCGTCTGGCCGCCCGATCCATGGCATCGATCTGACCTTTCAAAAGCGGGAATTGGCCGATGGGCAGGCCGAAGGCCTCCCGAAACGCGGCGTAGCCCTTGGCCTCGCGCACGGCCCGGGTCATGAAAGCCGAGGCCGACAGACCCACCGTCAGGCGGGAGCAGGTCAGAACGATGCCCACCACGTTGGCCAGGCCGCGTTCCAGGGGCCCCACCGGATAGGCCAGGGCCCCGTCGAAGGTGATCTCGGCGGTGGTCAGCTCGCTGGTGCCCATCTTCCACTTGAGACGGTCGATCGTCGTGCCGTTGCGGATTTCCTTCGCCTTGTCCCCGGGCCGCCAGGACGGCACCAGGAACAGCGCCACCTTCTCGCTGCCCACCGGCTTGGCCGTCACCACGGCGTAATCGGCGTGGGTGGCCGAGCAGAAAAACTTGGTGCCGTACAGCCGCCAGCGTCCCTTTTCCTCGACCGCCTCCAGCACGTTGGCCGGCACGTCGGAGCCGCCCTGAATCTCCGACAGGTACTGGGCGCCGATGGCGAAATGCCCCTCGCGCCCCTCCGCACAGTGGGCCAGAATCCGCTTCAGTTCGGCCGTATCGGCAAAGCGGCGCAGCAGTTCCACCAGCCCCTCGGTGCACGTCAGGGGGCAGGCGATGCAGGCCTCGCCGTTCTGGTAGATGAGGTACATCTTGACCAGCTTCTCCCAGGGCGGCGTTTGCGCCGAAAACAACGCTTCGCCAAAAACCGCCCGCTCCATGATCTCGGTCTCGCGGGGGCGCACGATGCGGTCGATGCGGCGGCGCATGCCGTCGTAGTGCAGGATATAGGGCCGCTCTTCGGGCCGGGCGATGCGTTCGGCCATGTCCCGCCAGCGGAAGGATACCTTTGGCGCAAGCTGCTTTGCCGCCCGGTGGACCCGTTCCCCCTGGTCCCCGCAGAAATGCCGGACCACCTGCTGGAAGAAGGGATCGTCCCGGTAGTAATCCAGCCCATTGCGCCACTGCGCAAAAGCGTCGAAGCTGTAGGGGTTGTTGCGATCGGGTAAAGCCATGCGGACTCCTCGCTACCTCTGAAAAGGTCGAAAAAGGAATGGGGTTATCCGGAAAGGCCAAATCTGGTCAAGCGCAACAGCTTGAACCACGATGATCGCGAAGGACATGAAGGGATTCAACTGCATCGGCCGGTTTTTCTTCGTGTCCTTCGTGGTGATTGCTTTTCAGAGCTTAGGGTTTCCGGATAACCGCAGAAAGTAAAGCGTTTGTCATCCCCGCGCATGCGGCTGTGTCATGATTTGCACGCAAGGTGGTTGGCCTGGTTCGTCATCCCGGCGAAAGAGGCTGTGTTGCAATATGCACGAAAGGGATTTGTTATAAAGCGTCATCCCGGCGGAAGCCGGGATCTTATACAATTTCAAGCTGTTACCCCAATGAGATGCCGGCTTCCGCCGGCATGACGGGCAAAAACAGAATACGCAATCGAATTGCGACGCAATCTCGCAAGCGGGGATCCAGGCATTTCAATGGGCCATGGACTCCCGCCTGCGCGGCAGCTATGGCGGACAGGCCTGCACCCGCGGAAGTGACGACTTGGAAACTCTCTTCAAAAGGTCTTCCCATTCCATCCGAACATGCTGCGCTCGAGATCGCGGAAATCGATAAAAATGCGCTCCGGGGAAACGCCGAGTTCCTGTTCGACGAAGGCGCCGATTTTCGCGGAAAATTCGGCGCAGCGTTCCTTCGGCAGGCCGATGCTGTGGAGCTGGACCATGGCCGCCGGATCCAGGGCGCCGCCGAAGCGCATGGGCAGGCTGTGCTTGACGGCCACCATGACATAGGCTTCGGGTTTGCCCAAAAGCTCGGCCACGAAGGCCGAGGCCTTGTGGCTTACGGCCTCCTCGCCCACCGTGTCGATCTTCTTGCTGGTTTCGATGCTGAAATAGGGCATGGTTTCAATCCTTTCCGGCACCGGAGCGCCTTATTAGTGCCCATCCATAATGGGTAGATTTTGGTTCCGGCCAAGGCCGCAGCGATTTGGAGACGGACGGCGTAGCCGTATGAGCGACAGCGTTGCGTAGCGTGCTACGTCGAGGATTTCCAAAGAGCGAGAACGCCGGCCGGGGCCGAAAGATGCCATTTATGGATGGGCACGTATTAGGTGAAAAGGTCGCTGTACGTGTCGCGCATGTCGCGTTTGAGGATCTTGCCCGTGGGGGTCTTGGGCAGGGCCTCCACGAAGATCACGCTCTTGGGCACCTTGAAGCCGGCCAGCTCCTTTTTGCAGAGGGCCAGGATATCCTCTTCGGTGATGGTCGCGCCCTTGCGGGGCACCACCACGGCCGTGACGGCCTCGACCCATTTGGGATGCGGCGTGCCGATGACGGCCACCTCCTCGACCCGTTTGTCCAGGTAGATGGCCTCCTCCACCTCCCGGGTGGCCACGTTCTCGCCGCCGGTCTTGATCATGTCCTTCTTGCGGTCCACCACGGTGATGTAGCGGTCCGCGTCCATGACGCCGATGTCCCCGGAGTGGAACCAGCCCCCCTGCATGGCGGCCTCGGTCTTCTCCGGATCCTTGAAGTACATGATCATGGCATGCGGGCCCTTGCCGCAGATCTCCCCCGGCGCCCCGGCGTCCTCGACGGGCTGGAAGCGATCGTCCTCCAGGCGCGTTTCCATGTTGAGGCCGGCCATGCCCGCCGATCCCAGCTTGGCCAGGGCATCTTCGGCCTTGAGGATGGTGTGGTAGGGGGCCAGCTCGGTCTGGCCGTAATAGTTGTAGACCTTGCAGCCGGGCAGCCGCTCCATGATCTCCTTCAGGACCTCCACGGGCATGATGGACGCCCCGTAGTAGCACTTGGTGAGGCAGGAAAGATCGAACTTGTCGAAATCCGGGTGGCGCAGAAGGCCGATCCAAACCGTGGGCGGGGCGAAGAACATGTTGGCCCGGTAGCGGTCGATGGTGGCCAGGATCTGGCCGATGTCCGGGGCCATGAGGATGTTGGTGCCGCCTATATAGAAAATAGGGTTCAGGAACACGTCGCGCTGGGCGCAGTGGTAGATGGGCAGGGCGTTGACGTTGATGTCGCTCGCGGCGTAGCCCCCGTCGATGATGGCCCCCATATACTGGGCGATCAGGGCCTGATTGCTGATGATGACGCCCTTGGGCTTGGATTCGGTGCCGCTGGTGTAGGTCATCTGGCAGGGGTCCTCGATGTGCAGGATCACGTCCGGCTCGTCGGCCGGGGCCTTTTCCACCCAGCCGTCGAAGGCCAGGAAGCGGTCGTCGGCCGGCGCCTGGCCGGCCCCCTGGTCGGACCACACCAGGTGTTCGATGGTCGGCATCTCGCCGAGGACCGCTTCCACCAGCCCGTAGAGGGCGTCCTCGACGATAAAGATCCTGCTCTCGGAATGGTTGATGCAATAGGCGATGTCCGGCCCCCGCAGAAGATAGTTGATGGCCAGGTAGACCGCCCCGATCTTGCAGCAGCCCAACCAGGTCAGCACGTGATGCAGGGTATTGTGGGCCAGGATGGCCACGCGGTCGTACTTCTTCACCCCCAGTGCGGACAGGGCGTTGGCCGTGCGGTTGCAGGCGGCCTCGAGCTCGGCGTAGGTCATCGCGACATCGCCGAAAATGACGGCCGTCTTGTCCGGATAGTGATAGGCCGTGCGGCGTATCATGTCCGCGATCACCCAGCGGTTGACCCGGTTGTAGCGGTCCATCAGAAATTCAAGGTTTTCCTGGTTCAACAGGCCGAAACGCGCTTTCTCCTCCTCGGTCATGGGACGGCTGCTTGCGGTCATGGGGCCTCCTCCTTTGGGCGGGATCAGGGGTTGCGCGGCGTTGCGCGCGGTGCTGCGCGAAAAAGATGATGCCGGTTCCCGGCATGGGCCCCTCACGAGGGGCCATGCAACTTCTTAGTCCCCACTACAAAAGCTGTCAATCGATTTGAATGGCCCGCGGCCGGTCAGTCCGCTCCGGACTTCTTTTCGTCGGGCAGGGGCGTCTCCCGATCGAGCAGGTCCTTTAGAGGCTTGCGGCGGCGGGAAAGCGAACGGGCATGGCGCATGAGGTGCGCCCAGGGATCCTCCTTCTGGGCCAGTCGCTTGAACATGTTCGTGACGGTCCAGCGGCCGGGGGCGGCGCCTCGCTCCACCTCGTGCCAATCCAGCGGCGTGGCCACCGGTGCACCGGGCCGTCCCCGCACGGCATAGGGGGCCACGGCGGTGGCGCCGTAGGCATTGCGCAGGGTGTCCAGGAAAACGCGCCCCTTGCGCTTGTCTTTGCGCTGTTCGACCGTATAGCGCTCCGGCCGGCGGCGGGCCAGCAGCAAGGCCGTGTCTTGGGCAAAGGCGCGCACCTCCTCGAAATCCGCCCGCCGGTCCAGGGGCACGACCACGTGAAAGCCCTTCGAACCGGTCGTCTGCACCCAGGCCTGGAGATCCAATTCGCCGAGCACGTCGCGCATGTCCAATGCGGCTTGCCGGGCAAGGGCCGCCCGGGCGGTGTTTTCCGGGGGATCGAGATCGTAGATCATCTTGTCCGGATGCTCCAGGTCATCCGTCCGGGCCAGGTAGAGATGGTGGGTCAGCACGGCCTGATCGGCGAGGTAGACCAGGGCGGCCTTGCTGTCGACCACGGGCGCTTTGAAGCGCCCGCCTTTGCGTCTGGGAAAATCCACCCGCTGGATCCAGGTTGGAAAATGCTCGGGGGTGTCCTTGTGGTAGAAGCTTTTCCCCTGGATGCCGTCCGGAAAGCGCTGCATGCTGACCGCATAGCGCCGCAGGTGGGGCAGCATGGTGTCGGCGATGCGCTCGTAATAGGCGACGATAGCGCCCTTGGTCAGGCCGGCTTCGGGGAAAAACAGCTTGTCGCGATTGGAAAGGTCGATCGCATGCCCGTCGATCTTCAGCCGCGCCTCCATGCTCACCCCTCCGCCCGGCGGATCTCCTCCAGGGTTCGTCCCGTGGCGACGGACCGCGGTTCGGTGGAG
>CAYMQN010000112.1:0-12107 GCA_964392545.1 uncultured Desulfobacteraceae bacterium | reverse complement strand
CACGGCGTCCTGGTTGTCCGGGTCGCAGCCGGCCAGGGCCTCGCCGTAGGCGCGCAGGGCTTTGACGAACCAGCTGTAAGCCAGGGTGCCGGACATGGGCACGCCCTGCTTGAGATGGTGCTTGGCCCGCCGCTCGTAGATGATACCGGAATAATAGGATTTGCAGTAAGAAGAATCGAGCTTGGCCACGATTTCCCGGGCCGCCTCGAACGTGGACTGCAGCCCCCGATCGGCAAACTTGTCGGTCAGGGCCAGCAGCAGCGTGATCAGGGCGTCCTGATGATCGGGTTCGACGGCCAGAATGTCACGGCAGATGCTCTCCGTCTCTTCGGGTTCGTTTAGCAGTCGATAACGCCGTGCCATTTCAAGCGCGGCGGGAACGGCTTGGGGGGCGAGGGGTTTTATTTCGATCATGGCGACCTCCCGTCTGATGGTGCTGATCGTGTAGGGTGACGACGCAATGCAACTAAGATACGAAGGGATGGCGGCATTGCAAGGGTTGTGACAATCCTTATCATGGCTACATCCAAGCCACTGGCTCCAACCTAGGCGCCGCTGGCGGAAAGGCAACGTCCATCGTCGGCGACCGGCTTGCAAATGCCGGTTTAATTGTCATGTTGATTGCAGGCTTCTGATGTTCCTGCTGAAATCATCTGTCGATGCTGAATTGGAGGAGATGACCATGAACCGCATAAAATGCACCGCTGAAAAGATGTCCCTGCGAACCCTGGGCCTGATTCTGCTGCCCCTCGTGATATTCTTTGCGATCGTCGCCAATATCGTCCTGCCCGTGCTGGGTCTCTTTCTGGCCCTGCCCCTGCTGATTCTGATAGGCGTTCTGATTGCGGCACCCCGCAGCAAAACCTGTCAGCTTCTGCTGGGTTGACCCCAACGGCCCTGCCGCAACCGCACCGGCCGCAGTTTCCGCCCGGTGGACCCGCGCGGGGGCGTTGCATGGCTGACCCGCCATGATCGCCACCCGCGCGGGACAACTATTTCCTTGTCTCCCCTGGGAGGACCTGACTATAAGATAAGACTACACGATCCAAGCGCCCCGCACCGTCACCAACCGCCACCGCTGCCCGCTCAGGTTCCCCGCTCTTGATGCTGCCCGGCGCCGGGGCCCGGTCCCGCCCGGGATCGCACCCGCAGTCCCTGCAACGAACAACCGGGAGGTGTCGCGTGATATATCAATACGATACGGTCATCGTGGGTTCCGGTGGTTCCGGCCTTTACGCGGCCCTGGAAGCCAGCCAGCGGTCCCGCACGGCGGTCCTGTCCAAACTCTACCCCATCCGCAGCCACACCGGGGCCGCCCAGGGGGGCATCAGTGCGGCCCTGGGCAACGTGGAGGAGGACAAGCCCGAATGGCACGCCTTCGACACGGTCAAGGGCGGAGACTATCTGGTGGACCAGCAGGCCGCCGCCACCATGGCCCGGGAGGCGGTCCAGGCGGTATACGATCTGGAGAACCGCGGTTTGCCCTTCAACCGCACCCCCGAGGGCCGCATCGACCAGCGCCGCTTCGGCGGCCATACCCGCAATTTCGGCGAAGCGCCCGTCAAGCGGGCCTGCTACGCCGCCGACCGCACCGGCCACATGATCCTGCAAACCCTCTACCAGCAGTGCATCAAGAATGAAGTGGCCTTTTTCGACGAGTTCCAGGTGGTCGACCTCGTGATGACGGGCAACACCTGCCAGGGGGTGGTGGCCGTGGAGCTGGCCACCGGCGAGCTGCACGTCTTCGCGGCCAAGGCCGTCCTCTTTGCCACGGGTGGTTTCGGCCGCATGTTCAAGATCACTTCCAACGCCTTCGCCAACACCGGCGACGGCCCGGCCGTCTGCGCCCGCCGGGGCATCCCCCTGGAGGACATGGAGTTTTTTCAGTTTCACCCCACCGGCATCATGGGCCTCGGAATCCTCATCTCCGAGGCCGTGCGCGGCGAGGGCGGCATCCTGCTCAACCGCGACGGCGAGCGGTTCATGGAGCGCTATTCCCCCACCCTGCTGGACCTGGCCCCCCGGGACATCGTCTCGCGCTCCATCCTGACCGAAATCCGCGCCGGACGCGGCATCCGCGGCGACCGCCGCATCGACGACTACGTGCATCTCGACGCCACCCACCTGGGCAAGGAGACCCTCCTGGCCAAGCTGCCCGACATCACCAGCTTTTGCCAGACCTACCTGGGCATCGATCCGGCCGAAACGCCGATTCCGGTGCTGCCAACGGCCCACTACGCCATGGGCGGCATTCCCACCGACACCCAGGGCCGGGTGGTGCGCGACGGCAAGGGCACCGTGGTGGAGGGTCTCTACGCCGCCGGCGAGTGCGCCTGCGTTTCGGTGCACGGCGCCAACCGCCTGGGCACCAACAGCCTGCTGGACCTGGTGGTTTTCGGCCGGCGGGCCGGGCAGCATATTGGCGACTACGTCAAGGAGGCCGGCGCCCCCCGGCTGGGCGAGGCCGCCGCCGAACCGGCCCGGGCCTGGATCGCCCGCCTGACCGAGGGGCGCTCCGAACACCACGGGGGCCATATCATGGACGAGATGCAGACCGTGATGATGGAAAAGGTGGGCATTTACCGCAACGCCGGCCAGATGCAGGCCGCCGTCGACGAAATCCAGCAGCTGCGGGAGCGCTACCAGGCCGTGCGCGTCCAGGATACGGGCAAGAATTTCAACACGGACCTCCTGGAGCTCATCGAGCTGGGCAACCTGCTGGATCTCGCGCTCATCACCGCCGCTTCGGCGCTCAAGCGCACCGAAAGCCGCGGGGCCCACAGCCGCGAAGACTACCCGGAGCGCGACGACACCAACTGGCTCAATCACACCCTGGCGTATCTGGAGGGCGATGCAGTGCGCCTCGACCATAAGCCGGTCGACACCTCGTTATGGGAACCCAAGCCGCGCGCCTATTGATGCGAAGGAGCATGCCATGAAGTTCACGCTCAAAATCCAACGGTTCAATCCGGAAACCGACGAAAAACCCTATTTTCAAGAATACCCTGTGGATGCCGACCCCAACGAGCGGCTGCTGGATGCCCTCATGCAGGTCAAACGCTTCCAGGACGGCAGTCTGGGGTTTCGCAAGAGCTGCGCCCACGGTGTCTGCGGCTCCGACGCCATGCGCATCAACGACAAGGATCGCCTGGCCTGCAAAACCCTGATCAAGGACGTAACGACCCGGGAGGGGGATACGATCACCGTGGCCCCCTTGCGCTATCTGCCGGTGCAACGCGACCTCATCGTGGATCAGGCGGAATTTTTCCGCAAGTACCGCTCGGTCAAGCCCTTTCTGATCAACGAGGAACCGGTGGGCGCGAAGGAGCGCCTCCAGAGCCAGGACGAGCGCCTGCGCTTCGACGACACCACCAACTGCATCCTCTGCGCTTCGTGCTACTCGGCCTGCCCGGTTCTCGAGGAAAACACGGCCTTTCTGGGACCGGCCGCCATCGCCCAGGCCTATCGCTTCCTGGCCGACACCCGCGACCGCGGCTTCGAGGAGCGGCGCCCGGTGCTGGAGGAGCCCAACGGCGTCTGGCCCTGCCAGAACCACTTCAAGTGCACCCAGGCCTGCCCCCGGGCCATCCTGATCACCAAACGCATCAACCAGACCAAACGCATGCTCCGGAAAGACTGACCCTGCAGCGCAATGCCCGATTAGCAATGGCTGTTTGCGGCCGCCTGCCGGTTCACCGAAGGCGGTACGCATGCCCGCCAAGGATGCCGGATACCGAACGCGCTAGATTGAGTTGTCAGAAAAAACTGGCAAAATCGCCGAATCAGGCTTATAATAATCTTTTAACATAAACATTTGCCTGCAGCCGATGCAGTGCCGGACAAGGTTTATCGCTTGAAACACTGTTCGACTTGAACCGCCGCCACCCGCGGTGGTCGCCCTATTCTGCCGAATACCTTTCCCGATTCAACACCGGCCGTTGGCCGGCCCCGCATGTTTCTCCCGGTAGCCGACGCGAAGCATCGCTTTATACGCAGGCCAATCATTCACTCTAACCAAGGAGAGGCCATGGATCAGCCATCGGAAATTGAATTCAACGTCGACGAGCAATACGAAAACGAAAAGGGCGTGTTCACCGTCGTCTCCAAGGAGAGGGACGAAATGGTGATCCGCTGGGAAAACGGCGAGGAAACCCGCACGGATATCGAATTGCAACGCCGCATCATCGAACGTCGCCAGTGGGAGGAGGAGCAGCGGGCCCGCGAAGCCGAAGCCGCGGCGAAATCCGCCCGCAAAGGCAGCGCCGCGCAGGAAAACAAGCCCTTCAACGGCCTGGCGGCAGCGGATTTCAAAAACAGCGCCGCGAAAACCCGCTGGCGCTCCCGCTCCCAATTGGGAGGAAGCGTCGTCCACCAGATGGGCGCCTCCGGCTTCAAGTTCAATTCCTGGGCCTTCGGCAACAAACCTGAAATGCATGTACAGGATGCGGGGCATCGCAAGCGGGGCGTCGTTGAAGAACAGGCCAAACTGTTCGTCGCTGTCGATGAGGGAGCGCTCTATTACGGCTTCCGGGTGGATCCTCCCCAAAAAACGGCTGTTGCGGACAGTGACTGGGGCAGAGTGCTCGAATGGCTGTCCATTCCGGAAAACGGTACCATGCTGCGATCGCTGGCCGCCGAAGAGCGGCTGCAGGTCACCAGCCCGGACACCCCCGGCTTCGGCCGTGTGCGGGCATCGGAGGACGGCTGGTACCAGGATTCAAACGGCTCGCAGGCCCCCGTGGAGACGCTGGCGGCCCACATCCGTCAGGTGACGGCAAGCGCACCCTGCGGGTTGCAGATCGCCACCGTCGTCGACAAGGAGACCGCCGTGGCCGAAGGCCCCGGCATCGCCGCCACGATCGCCCAGCTCTTCACCCGGCTTCTGCCGCTCTACCGCGCGGCGGCGGTCCGCTAGAGGGCCTCGCCGCAAAAGGAGACGTACGCCGCCGGGGGAGGGCGCCCTGCGCCCTGGAAGACGTATAAAAGGCCGCATCCATGGCTTCATGCGGCAGTGAAACCGACTGTTCACGTCATCCCGGCGAAAGGCATGGACCGCCGCTCCTGCTTTCCGGGCACCTCGGTGGATTTGCCTCCGGTCGGATTGGGTCCTACGGTAGTGCAAACCGTGCGAGACCCGATACGGATAGAGGGCCATACCTGGGTAACCCCCCTGACAGGAGATCTGCCATGCCGCCCGATATCAAGCACATCCTGTATGCCACCGATCTTTCCCCCAACTCGATCCACGCCATGCGCTATGCCAGCCAAATCGCCCGCCAGAACGATGCCCGGTTGACCATCCTGCACGTGGTCGAAGCCCCGTCGCCCACGACCTTCGCCCTGTTGTCCTCCTATATGGACCACGCGGCGATGAAGGCCAAACGGGAGAAGCACATTGCCTACCACATCGAACAGATCCACCAGCGCCTGAACCAGCTCTGTGACAAGGAGGGCCGCTTCGATCCGGAGTTGGTGAACCGCGTGGACAAGATCGAAGTCCGCGAGGGCTTTCCCGCCGAGGAGATCCTCAAAGAGGCCGAGGCTGGTGACTGCGATATCATCGTCATGGGCACCCACGGCAAGGGCGCGCTGGAGAATACGTTCGTGGGCAGCGTGGCCCGCCGGGTGCTGCGGCGCACCCGCCGCCCGGTATTCGTGGTACCGCTTCCCAAGAACGCTGCGAACGTTTCCGAGGAAGAGACGGCCATCTGAGCACCGGTTCATTTTGGGTGAAATTGGGGGCCGGGTTTTCGTTCAAGCGTGGCAGGCTGCCAGCCATCGGCTCCCGAGGAGATCGGCTTGGAGGCCCGCCGGATCGAGATCCGTTCCGATGAAAACCAGAAATCGGTCCGTGACCCGGGCGTCGCTAAAAGGTGTCAGATCCCAGCGGCCGCCCACGTACTGAAACACGAACGGGGTCGGGTGGTCGCGAAAATTCAAGATGCCTTTGATGCGCAGTACCCCGACGGGGATCTTTTCGGCAACGGCGTGCAGAAATGCCTCGCGCTCCAAGGCAACGGCGAGATCGAGCTTGAAGCTTTGGATCCCCTCCTGCTGGTGTGTCGGCCGTGAGGCTTTCGGATGATGCCGGTGCTCCTCGGCGGCATCCGTCCTGACATGTTCAAGGGGATCGGTTCCGTATAAAAGCCCCGGCGGAACATCCCCCTGGCTGGCGGCAACCATGGCCGCCCGGGGATTGAGGGCGGCCAGGCGTTCCCGCAAGGCGCCCAGGGTTTCCTCGTCCACCAGGTCGAGCTTGTTGATCAGCAGAATGTCGGCAGCCCGAACCTGATCCGCCGCCACGGCATGTCGCTGGAGGGCCTCGATGGCTTCAGCCGCATCGACCACGGTGGTGACCGAGTCGAAGCGCACGTCTTCGGCCAGTTCCTCCAGTTCTCCCAGCAAGTTGAAGGGGTTGGCGAGTCCGGTGGTCTCCAGGACGATAACATCCGGCTGAAATTCGGATAGAATCCGGTTGACGGCGATTTTGAGGTTGCCGATCAGCGAGCAGCAGACACAGCCCTCGTCCATTTCGGTGACGGCGACATCCTCGGCGACAAGCTTGCCGTCCAGCCCCACGGCGCCGATTTCGTTCTGGATGACCGCCACAAAGCGGCTCCGCTGGGTCTCGTGCTCGATGAAATGGCGCAGGAAGCTGGTTTTGCCGGACCCCAGAAAACCCGTCAGAACGATCAGGGAAGGACGCTCGTCGATGCCGAGGGCTTGCTTGTCGAGGCCCTTGATGTCGCGTGTGTTGTGCGCCACCCGCCACAAGGCGTCCGGATAGCGCTCCGACGTCGATACGGGCTGCTGGTGAAGGAGCACATCCCCGTTTTGCGGCCTCCCGGGGGGCCAGGGTTCGGCCGACGCTCCAGGGTCGATGCCGTATCCCAGCCAGAGAACGGACTCCCGGCCATCCACCGCCGGTCGAACGCTGACATGGCCAGCGTTGTCGTAGATCCGTTCCGTTGCCGGGCCGGCGCTCTCCGCCAGATGCGAGGGGGGCGCTTTCAAATTGAAGGCAAGTGAAGCCGCCAGGACTTCGAAAAAGGCATAGCTCACCGCAAAGGCCGGAAAATCTTGATCCGTGCCGCCCGGCGGGATCAGGGATATCCGCCGCCCGTCGGACACCGCCCGGACACCGTCCCGGGCCAGGATGCGGTCCCGGGTGCGGGCCCGGAGGCCAAGGGCCGCCGCCCCGCCGAAGGGCTGAACCGCAAAATGAATTTGCCCGATAGCGAACAGATCGGCCATTTCCGGATAGGCCGTAAATGCACGGATCAGGGCCGGGTAATCCTCCCGATGGGCGACCGCGGCGGCACCCAAAGACACGTTTTCCAGAAGATCCTCTTCCGGCACGGGGAAATAGGCCAGGCGGAAAACGCCGCCGCGCCAATCCCCTTCTGAAAAGGGCCGCTGGTACTGAAGTCCGAAGACCCCCTGATAGGCTCGGATTCGGGCCGTCCAGGCACTGCCGCTGCCCCGGCCGGCGAGCTGGGCCATGCCCCGCCATCCCAGCGCAAACCGACTGCCCGTGACCATCTGGGTGCGAATCAGAAGGAGCTGCATCATTTCCCGGGCCAGGCGTCCGGGGGAAAGATCGGCGAGGCGGCCGGGGTAGAAATCCTGAAGATTCATAACCATCAGACCCTGTCCTTGCGGGATGAAACAGGCCGTATAATGGAGCCGGTGCGGAATGGGGCGGCCAGGCGGGATCGACACGGCACCGGCCGCCCTTATCGCCTAGACGTCCACCCCGAAGGCGATGGTGTCGCCGTTGCCCAGGTAGGCCGGATCCTTGGAACGGAAGCGTGCCGTTCCCTGGATCACCGGATAGCCGGCCGCGATAAACTTCTTGGCACACAAAATGCCGGTGCAGTGGTTGCAGCCAATTTTCTCGAAGCCGTACTTGCCTAGCGAAAGAACCAAGTCATCATACTTGGGATCCCAATCTTCAAAGGGCGAGATGTGCAGCCCGCCGTAGATCCCGTGAAATTGATCGTTTTCGTACTTGATTTCCCTGTAGGCGGTCTCGGCGAACTGGATGATGCTCTGGTGGCAGCAGCCCGTGACGCTGACCAACCCCTTGTCCTTGACATTGAAGTACAGGGACTGCTCGCCGTAGACACGGCAGATGATGGGAATGGCGAAGACGTAGCTGGCCATCCCCGGGGTAATGGGCTTGAGTCCGGGCTTGACCACCGTGACCGGTCCGCGGTGGCCGGAATCCTTGATATACTGCATGCCCTCGGGATAGAACCCATCAGGGATGAACAGCGGAATCTCCGGCGCGTATTTGACCGTCACGGGCAAACCCCAGTAGTGGTCGAAGTGCTCGTGGGAAATGAAGAGCGCCTCGATCTCGCCGGCCTGCAGCATGCGGTCGATGCCTTCCCGGCGGAAGCACTCGTCGGTCCACTTGTAGGACCAGCCCGAATCGAGCAGATATTTGTGAACCGTCCCGTCCATGGCCGTCACCTCGATCAGGGCGGCGTACCCCCCGGCGTTTTCCGGGTGCACGGACAGGGATTCCTGCAAGGCCCAGGCTTCGTCGATACGCTCGGGCAACAAATCCTTGATTCTGGCGATACCCTTTTCATAGGATCCCTTGCCCAGCCCGGAACCGTCGCCGAAGGGCGGCCAGTTGTAGCTGTACTGGTCCACGAGAAGTCCGCCGGCCCCTTTGATGTCGCCCATCAGGTCGGCATTGTTGAACCATGAGGTTTCGGAGATATTGGTCACCTTGACCTGTCGGCACACACCGATGTCGGCCAATTTTCTTTCCACCGCGGGAAAGAGCTTTTTTCGCATGGGCGAGTAGGAATAGAGCCCCATGGCCCCGAGCACGCCGCCCATGACACCGATCGAGGCCCCTTTGAAAAAGTCCCGACGGTTCATGGATTTTAGCTTTTCATCTTTTGACATGGTTTCCTCCTTGTTTCCCGCAGAATTCTGCCGCCTCGAAGGCTACTTGATGATGGTGATGGCGTTGTAGAAAAACGGCAACACGTTCACCGTAACGAAGTAGACGACGACACCGACCACCGCGCCGGCCCCCAGACCCCATCCAAGGGAAGGGTTCCAACGGATGCTCCGTGCGTTCTCCAGGGCCAACGCGTGATCGCTCTCGATTTCCGCGGCGGTCTTGGGGGCCATTTTCCAGGCCGGCCAGTTGTCCATGAACCAGTGATGCACCAGCCAGATGTCGATGAGCCAGATCGTGGGAATCATGGGAAACTGCTGCGGATGGGAGAACCCCTTCTGGGTGCCCAGGAAAAAATGGGAGGTCATGTAATAGAAAACATAGAGCAGGACGGCGGCAACGATGGTGATGACCGTGCGGATCAACACATTGACGGGCAGGCTGTATTTCCGGGGCCAGTTTTCACAGTAAAACGTGATGAAAAGGGCCGGCACGAGAAAGAACACGGCCATCTCCCCCACATGCAGCCAACGCCAGTCGGGCGCGAAATCGCGCCGGGTCCCCCGGATAGCCTCGCCCCAGGTCAGTTCCTGGGCGAAGTAGAGGAAAAAGTGCAGGGCAAAGGCGATCGCGATAATGCCGAAAAACGCCACCACGCGGCGCAGCCAGCCGCGCTGGATCATGCTGAAGGGAAAACGCTCCCAGATGGTTTCCACAATCCAGACCGTCACGGTGCAGCACATGATCCAGGAAACGTGGAAATTACCGGAAACGGTATTGGCGAACTTCTCCCAGTAAGGCGGCGTGATGGCGGTGAATTGCTGCCAGGGATGATACAGGATCGCCATGTGGGAGTGCATGGTGATGAAGTAGACGATGGTGCTCAGAAAAAATGTCACCACGAGGATGCTGAAGCCCTTGGCGGGTTGCGGCATGTTCTGCCAGGGCACTTCTTCACAGGCCACCACCCAGGCGGGGCTCAGCCAGGAGGCGATGGCGGCAAACATCAGGCAGGCCAGGGCGGCGTATTCGATGGCGAAAAAGTTCGTGACGCCGGGAAGCTCGGTGAGGCGATCGGGGTTGAAGTAGGCCAGGCCGAAATTGCCCAGGATGCCTTCGAAGAACCCCTTGATCAGAATCAGGAGCACCGCCACGGAGATGGCGGTCAACACGACCCCTTTGACGAGGGGGTGCGTGCCCTCGACCCACTTGCGGCTGAAAGGCCAGTAATTGAAGAGATAGACCATCCAGATCAGGACGATCAACCACCAGCGGGTGTACATGTAGCCCACGAAGGGCGTGTACATGCGCATGAGGCCCCGGGGGTCCTGGAAGATCCACCAGGTGACGTAAAAGACCGCCAGGGTAAGGGCCAGGCTGACGAGAGCCGGAACCGGACCGTTCCAGCGCTTGATCAGGCGGCGCCCTTCGAGATAACCGACACTGTGACTCTCCATTGCAGTCCTCCTTGGATGTGGGTACCGATTCAACGATCAAACGAGTGTTTCGGAAGAATGCCCCTCCTTTCGTTTTTGGATTTCCCTTTTACCGGCCGGCATCATCTTCGCGATGCGCGGCAATAACGGCGTGAAGGTGACGGTGTTCCAAACTGGCCGGATCGATGCCCAGACGCATGGCGTCCCGGTAGAGGGCGTCCACCGGACAGGGGGCGTCGGTCTCCTCCCGGGGATCGGCAAGCATGTCCCGAAGGGCGGCCGTGGGGTTGACCATGCGCAGGCACTGGGCCGCCAGGGCGCGTAAAAACGTTTTTCGGTTCACGGTGGTTTCCTCCTACGGCTCCTGCGGCGTTGGGGCGTGCCGCATGAAAGCGGCCAGCGCGCATTCGGGGGGAAGCTTCAAGAGTCGACCGTCCTGCCGGACGAGGTCCCGAATACGCTGACGGGTTCGTTGAGGATCGCCCTGCTCGACGGCCTTGACCACGGCCACCGCAGCGCTGAAAAGCGCCTCCTGGTCACGAAGATCGATATCGGTCTGCTCGGCTGCCAAGCGCTGCCGCTCGACAGCGAGCTGTCGACCGATCTTCTCCAGGACCGGATTGCGGGTGGCCGCCGCAACCCGGCACTGAAAGTGACCGTACCCTTCGGCCAGTTTGGCGCTGTCCCCGGTCATCATGGCGCGGCTGATGCGCGTGAGCGCATCCGCCAGCGCGCCGTGATCCTGGGCCGTGGCCTTGGCGGCCGCCACGGCTCCGATGGAAGGTTCGAGCGCCCAGCGCGCCTCCAGGTGTTCTTCGAGAATTGGGGCGATGGTTTCGGGGGTTGCACGGGGTACGCTGAACGCATCCCCGGGGGACAGACCGGCCGTGGATTGGACGTAGCAGCCGCTGCCGGGGCGGATCGTCAAAATTCCGCGGGCCTCCAGTCGACGCAAGGCACTGCGCAGGGTGTGACGGCTCGCCGCGAAGCGGTGGGCCAGAACGCGTTCCGCCGGCAGCCGATCCCCCGCCAAAACGGGGGTCTCCCGGATCAGGGTCACAATCGCGTCAGCCAGTTTGACTTCTTTCCTACTGGACACTGGTGTTTTCCGGGACTTTTTGGTTGAACCAATTTTGAACATATACTCTTTTTAAACCACTAATGAGATAATGTTCGCCATTTTGTCAAGAAAAAAATGATTTTATTGAATTTTACTGTTTTTGGTTCAACCAATCTTGTGATGACAGTTCACCCGGGCACCAGGCAGACGATGGGGAAACGATCAAGGGTAGGCAGGTAGGGGGTTAGCGGGGCTGGCCTTTCTTGCGCTGACGCATTTCCTTGCGCCAGTTTTTCAGGCCGCGCAGAAAGGGTTCGTCGTAGACGGCATAGGCCTCGAGCCGCTGGGGGCTGAAATGGGCCCGCTGGTTCGAGCAGAGAATCAGGACACTGCGGATGACGTTGCGCTCGTAGAAGGGCTTGGCAAAATAGGACCGGATGCCGTGGGGGATGAAAAGGGCCCAGTCGATGGCCTTGATGCTGGCAAACGTATCGTCCACGATCAAATGCTCGAGCTTGAAGCGGTCGATGTTTTCGGCAATGGTGCCTTCGAAGGAGAAGATTTCTCCCTGGGGCAGCGGTTGAAAGGCCTGGCCGGCGGTATAGACCACGACCTTGTTTTTGCGGGCGTAGATGTCCGAATAGATGATGGCGTCAAAGGTATCCCGGCCCAGCTGGTTGTCGAGCAG
>CAYMQN010000111.1:8392-12381 GCA_964392545.1 uncultured Desulfobacteraceae bacterium | reverse complement strand
GCCTTCGCGAAACGGCGCTGCAACCCTTGTGGTTGCTGCGCTTTTCGCTTCAGGCGGCGCCTTGCCTTTCGGTCGAATTCTTGTTTATCCACATCCTGCTGAGGGCCGCTGCGGCCCGTCCGGACGGTCAGGCATGCGGCGGGCCGTCCGAGGAGCCATACCGGAACCCAGGGGCCCCTTGGCCTATATCCTGGTCAAAAGCCGGGGCCTGGTTGACAAAAGCCGCGGATCCATTCTATGGCAAAGGCACGCCACCCGCCTCTGCCGCGATTTGCGAACGGAAGCCGCCGCACCGGCGCGGTGGCCGCCCCCGGTTTCGTTTTCGATATCGTTTTGCCCGCCTATCGATCAGACTCGCGGCGCCACCCATGGGCGTCAGCCCGGCCGCAACGGTCGCGCGCATCCAACACCTTTTGCCTGGAGCACCACGATGAAAACGACGATCATGGATGCGATGAGCGATACGGTCGCCAAGTTCGGGTCGAATATCGCCATGAAGCACAAGTCCCAGGGGGTTTGGGAAACCCTGACCTGGCGCGAGTACTACCATGCGGTGACCACCACGGCCCGGGCCTTCATGGCCCTCGGACTGGAAAAGGGCAAGGCCGTCAACATATTGGGAAACAACTGCCCCCAGTGGTTCATCAGCGATCTTGCCGCCATTTTCGCCGGCGCCGTGCCGGGAGGCATCTATGCCACCAGCAGTCCCGCGCAGTGCCGCTTCATCGCCGGCCACAGCGAGGCCAATATCATCGTGGTGGAGGATGCCGATCAGTTGGCCAAGATCAAGGCGGTCTGGTCCGATCTACCCGAGCTCAAAGCCGTGGTTTTGATGAACGGCCGCGACCCCGACGAGCGCGTCTACGCCTGGGAAGACCTGCCGCCGATGGCCGGTAAAACCCCGGAAGAGGCTCTGGACGAACGGATGGAGGCCCAGGACCCCGATGACTGCTGCACCCTGATTTACACTTCCGGCACCACCGGCGATCCCAAGGGCGTCATGATCACCCACGACAATGCCACCTGGACCGCCCGCAGGGTGGTCGAGGTCACCCGCGCAAGGCCCAACGACGAGCTCATCAGCTATCTGCCGTTGAGCCACATTGCCGAACAGGTGGTCAGCCTTTTGGTCCCCTTGACCGTCGGCTGCACGACCTGGTTTGCGGAAAGCCTCGACCGCCTGGGAGACAATCTGCGCGAGGTGCGGCCCACCATGTTCGTGGGCGTGCCCCGGGTCTGGGAGAAAATCCAGGCCAAGGTGGTGACCGCCGGCGCCCGCACCACGGGCTTGAAGAAAAGGATCGCCGTCTGGGCACGCGCCAAGGGCCTGGCCAACGGCTATGCCCGCCAGGCGGGCGAGCCGCCGCCGCTGCTCTACGGACTGGCCCGCCAACTGGTGTTTGCCAAGGTGCACGAACGGCTTGGGTTCGGCCGCTGCCGGCTGTTCATTTCCACGGCGGCCCCCATCGCGCTTGACACGCTGGAATTTTTCATGAGCCTCGACATCCCGATCACCGAGGTCTACGGCATGAGCGAGTGCACCGGTCCGGCCACGGTTTCCCTGCCCGAGCCCTTTCGCTACCGTACCGGCTGGGCGGGACCGGCATTGAAGGACACCGAAATCGCCATCGGCGAATACGGCGAGGTCCTCATGCGCGGCCGCCACGTGTTCCAGGGCTATTTCAAGAACGAGGCGGCCACGCAGTCCACCATCGACGCCGACGGGTGGCTGCACTCCGGCGATGTGGGCGAAATCGACGCGAAGGGATTCTTGAAAATCACGGACCGCATGAAGGAGTTGATCATCACCTCAGGGGGCGAAAATGTGCCCCCCCAGGTGCTGGAGAGCCACTACAAGGCCATCCCGTGCCTCAACCAGGTCGTGGTGGTCGGCGACCGGCGCAAACATACGGCCGCCCTGTTCACCCTGGATACCGACCGGATTGCGGATACCGCGGCCCTGGCCGGCAGCACGGCCGCCAGTGCCGCCGAGGCCGCGGCCTGTCCCCGGTTCCGGTCCTACCTCCAGGACCAGGTGGATCGGGTCAACGCAATGCTGCCGCGGGCCTGGGGCGTCAAGCGGTTCGTTGTCCTGCCCGCGGAATTGACCATCGACGGCGGTGAGCTGACCCCCACCATGAAACTCAAACGGCGGGTGATAGGGTCGAAATACGCTGATGAGATCGAAGACTTGTACGCGGAATAAGCTTCCCGCCGAGAATGGTTTTCACCCCCCGCCCGAATCCTCGCCGGCCTGCTGGGGCACCTTCTGCACCCGGCCGATGTCATATCCCAGGGAGGCCAGCACCCCCAGGAGCTCCTGGTAGCGTTCGTCGGGGACCGACGGCGCCCGCGCCATGATCCAGACATAATCCCGCTTGCTGCGCCCGATCATGGTCACCGAATAGTCGGGCTCCAGATACACCACCCGGTACTCGGCCTTGAACGGCCAGATGAACTGCATCCCCCAGTGCGCATTGGAAGTTTCATCCAGAACATAGGCCCGCGACCGGTAGGTTTTAAGCGGACCGTCGAAAGCCCCCTTGTTGAAACGAAAGGTGGTTTCCACGGTGCCGTCCGCGGCCAGGCGATAGGTCTCGATGGCGTTGTAGGCGTCCTTTTCGAACATCGTGGGGATGTTGGCGACCACGTACCAGTCCCCCATGAAACGCTCCAGATCCAGCGCCGCCACCGTGCGGATGGGCGGATGCGAGGCGCAGCTCCAGAAGGTCAGCGCGACCAGCAGGACGGTTGGCGGCAGTATGGTTTTCTTCATGGGGCTTCCTCCTGCAAACGGCATTGGCGATTTGCGGGAAGGTGGCGCCGGATCGGTCGATCGTCAAGGTTGACGATCCAAAATGTTCGTACGCAGTCAGCATGACGGCGGGGGAGACGGCTTCGGAGGCGGCGGAAAGTGGGTTCAGATGCCGAAAGACACTCGCCGGGGGCTGCTCACAGCACCCCGGCGGGTGGGATGACAAGTTCGGCCGCCGCAGCCGGCTTCATCCGGTCATCAGGCGGCCATTAACTTCGGGATGTTACCGCGAGCCGCTGATCCCGAAGGAGAAAAAGAAGCCGGGGTCCCAAAGACTTCCGGCGGTATAGTAACGATCCCCGCGGTGATGCCGCTTATGGGGGTAGTGATGGTAGACATGTTTTTCAACACTCCGATGTCTTGGCCGATAGTGCTTGAAACGCTTTGGGGGGTAATGGTGATAGACGTGTTTTTCAACCAACCTTCTTTTGGGGCCGTGGTGCTTGTAATGGTGCCGCGGACCATGATGACCGCGGTACTTGTCCCAACCATGGCGCCGGTGGTCCCGGTGGCCGTCGTAGCGGTGATGTTTCTCGTAGCGATGGCCGCGATGATGGTCCCGGTCGGCCCAGGCGTTGCCCGAAAAGACGAATATCAGACCGATCAGTGCCAGGCTGACGAGGGTGATCTTGTGTTTCATGGCAGTCCTCCTTGGTTGAGTGGTCAGTCATGTGTGATCTGCCTTTGACCCTCAGGACGGCCGGTGCATGGAAAAAGTCGACAAAAAAGCGACGGTCGAGGATTTGCCCATTTGTGGTTCCATCCCAATTGGCGGAACTCGCCTCGGGGGCGACGCGCGGCGGATGGGGAGGGCCCGTTTCGGAGGTGCGCCACGCAGGGATTGAAACGGTTATTCGAAGCGGTAGGTCGCCCCGGCCCTGCCGGGAACCACCTTCCGGCCAAGGCTGGCTTCCAAAGCTGCCACCGCCTTGTGGCCGGTGCAATGACAGGGAATCAAGCTTTCGACCGATAGTCGTTGCAGGACGGTTACCGTCTCTGCCAGGCGCTGCGGGGTCGCGCTGTGCAGGTGGAGGCCGCCGATGACGGCATGCACGCGCTGTTCACCCGTCAGACGGCGGATATGGGCCAAGGTGTTGACCAGGCCGGCATGGCAGCAGCCCACGCAGACCACAAGCCCCCGGTTCGTTTGCAGCCACAGGGCCAGGTCGTCCTC
>CAYMQN010000111.1:0-8292 GCA_964392545.1 uncultured Desulfobacteraceae bacterium | reverse complement strand
AGCGCCAGGCCGTGTTCGGCGGCCAAACCGGGACCGGCCTGGTTGTCCACGAGGATGGTGATCGTTGCCGTGGGCGAGGTCATGGGCGCCCTTTCCTTGCAGGCGGGATAAAATAGGTTTGCTGATCCCTGACAACTTTTTCGAGCTGCCGGTCTGCGGTCAGGGCCTCGAGATGTTTGAGCACCTCGTTGATATGAACGCCCAGCCCGCAGGCCACATCCGGGGCCGTGCAGGGCCGGCGGGCGATCATGGCCCGGATGGCGGCTTGCAACCTCTCGTCGCCCGGCATCCCCGAGGCGGGGCCGGAAACCGCCCGGCCGATGATGTCCACCGGGCCCTTGAAGATGTCGGCCAGGCGGCGCATTTCCTCGGGCGCAAGGGGCCGGGCCGCCACTTCGGCCGGCGGGCGGCAGACCGTATTCAGTTGGATCCTGTCCGGCTGGATCCTTTCCGCCTGGGCGGCAATCTTGGCCACCTCCTCGCGTGTGCCGGTGATGCCCTCCACGAGCAGGACCTCCAGCCAAACCTTGCCGGCAAAGCGGCGGGTAAAGGCCGCCAGGCCGTCGACCATGGTCTCGTATGCCAAGTCCGGATGGGGGCGGTTGACCCGTTGGAACGCGGCGGCATCGCCGGCATCCAGCGACGGCATCACCAGGTCGGCGGCCAGGAGGGCCGCCTGAACGTCCGGATGCCAGAGCAGGGCGCCGTTGGTCAGCACGGCGACCGGGATCGCGGTCCGGTCTTTGATTGCCCGGATGATGTCCCCGATGGCCCTGTTCAACGTGGGCTCGCCCGAGCCCGCCAGACTGATGACATCGGGTTTATCCCCTTTCGCGAGAACCTGGAAACATTCTTCCAGGATGGCGTCGACCGGCACATAGGTGTCTTGCTCGAGGGTCAGGTGGGTCGTTCGCCCCAACTGGCAGTAGATGCAGTCGTAGGTGCAGGTTTTGTACGGAACGAGATCGAGGCCCAGCGAACGGCCCAGCCGCCGGGAGGGCACGGGGCCGTAGACATGGCGAAGGTTCGAGAGGGTCATGGGGCATCTCCTGTGGCGCGAGGGGGGACGGCCGCGGTCTTTTTGCGGGGTGAGCGCACCAGCACCGGGGTGCCGACAGGCTGGCCGATGTGATCGGCGATGACCGGGCATTTGACGTTGAACAGAAAAAAGATCGTCTTGCTTTCGCCGCTGAGCGATTCGAAATTCCCCTGGCCTTTGGCAATCACCAGATCCGCCCGGCGATAGTGTTCCAGGAAGGCCGGTGCGCAGTCGTCGAGCAGGGTTCCCGGCGCATCGGAGCCGTTGTCGATGAGACGGGCCCATTCTTCCAATCCGGCGGCCCGGGCGTCCTCCAGGGTGGCATCGTTGATGACGGGCGCCCCCCGGACCGCAAGGGTCACCCGCGCGCGGGGGAGTTGGGCGATCAGAAGACGATCGAAGACGATTTCCCCGGCATTGTCGGCCAGGTACAAAATATGGCGGGCCTGGGCCACGGCCTGGCGAAAGGCATCGGCATCGCATTGAAAGGGCGCCGAGAGGGCTTCTTGTAGCTCCTGACGGACCTCGTTTGCGGAGGCGCCGGGTCGGGCGCCGAGGTCGATCACATTGCCGGCGATGGCCAAGCGTGCCGCTGTCAGGAGGGGGTCGGCGGCGTGGGCGACCTGCTGCTCCATTTCGGGCAGCAGGTCCTGGGCCATCCGCGCCTGGCGCCTTTTTGCGGCCTGATAGGGGTCCTCGTTGCCGGTCGCTTGCCGCAGGCGCCGATGGATGGCCTGGGCCAGCACCGGCGGCGGCTGGGCCCAATCCATGGTTGCGGCCTGCTGCAACACATCCCGCACGATCCGTTCGTGAACGGTTTCATCGGGGGTTACCCGCCGGGTGGCATCGAGGGCCTGGCGGACGAGGCAGGGAATGCAGTCAAGGGTGGTTTTCATGGGCTGATACCTGCCGTTTCGGTTTCGGCCGCAGAGCAGCCACGCCCTTCAGGGCTTTGGTTCCTTCGGGGCTCCGGGACCCTCTCATGGATAACCCGCGCCATGCGCCAAAAGGCCCCTGCAGCGCGCCGTCATCCCAAAGACGACGCGCTGCAGGGGGGCAGCTTAGCGGCGGCGTCCTACTCTGCCGTCGGTTCGGATTCGATTTCGGAAAGCCGTTGGCGGACCCAATCCAACTCCGCTTGAAGCGCCTTGGACTGGTTGGCAAGGGCCTGTTTTTCAACCTCGGGATCGGGCGCTGCGTATGCGGCTGGATACCCGTAAGGGGCGCCATAGCCGCCAAAGCGCCACCCGCCGCTCCGGCCCCGGCCGCCGCCCATGCGCCATCCGGCGCCGAAGCCGCGTCCCCGGCCGAAGCCCATTCCATAACCCGGTCCCGCTGCGGGCGCGTCGACCTCCCGCCCGGCATTGCCGCTGCACCATCCGAGGCCGCGGCCGGTCATCGGTCCCATTCCCATCGGTCCTGTTCGATTCCTTCCTGGCATGGTATTGTCCTCCTTGGATTTCGGTTTACCCGCGCGTCATGGCAGCGCCGCATTGGGGGCACTTTTGGGCGACGCAGGGCACCCCGCGTTCATGGGGTTGAGGTTGCCCGCACTGGGGGCATACGCAAACATCATTTGACAGGGCGGCCGAACCACCGGCGGCAGGTCCCGGACGTCGTCCGCCGCCACGGCCCCCCATTCCGCGGCCGCCGCCACCCGGGCCGCGACCGCCACCTTGGCCGCGACCGCCGAAAGCGGCCCTGCGGCCTTGTTGATCGCTGTTCATGGAAAATCCCTCCTTTGGGGCTGTTCTGCGTTCGTGAAACCAACGTCCGCCCCTGTGCCGGCATCCGGGCATGCGAAACCGTTCGCTTTCCAGGGCCCCCCGGGCCCAGGCCTGGATAACCGCTGCCGGTTCACCGGCCACATAGGGAACCACACGGATGCCGTAGCCGGCCACCATGGCCAGCACCGGCCGCGACACTGCGCCGCAGATCAGGGTTTCGACCCCCAATTCCGCCAGCCGCAGCACTTTCTGAACGGGAAGCTCGCCCGCCAGCAATTCCTGGCGCACGGTCCTGATGCGGCTGCCGGCCACCTCGGCCAGGACGATTTCCCGGGCATTGTCGAAAACCGGGGCCACACGCTGATTCCAGACCGCCACGGCAATTTGCATACGTGTTCTCCCTGATGGAACGTCTTGATAAAATGAAAAGCATAACCCATGCCAGGATTTCGATTGTGGCCACCATAGATCTAATATATTTAAATCATTTGTAAATTTCTTTGATGGCTGGATGCCAAGGGGACTATAATAGTAGCAGAATTGCAATTATATGTGGAGAATGCAGGTGCAGAATCGCTACTGTTTGCGGGTCCGGGAGCGGCCGTCCTGTTCGGGCAGGGTCATGCCCAGCTTCTTCATCCGGCGGAAGAGGGTGGTTTTGTGGATGCCCAGGGCACGGGCTGCGGCCGTGCGATGGTTGTGGTGTTCGGCCAGGGCGTTGCGGATGGCCTGGGCGTCGAGGAGGGCGTGGGCATCCCTGATGGTGGGCCCCGGTTGAGGGGTCTGGGGCGCCCTGCCGCGGAGCTCCTCGGGAAGGTGGGGCACGTCGATGAGGCTCCCCGGGCACATGATAAAGGCGCGCTCCACGGCGTTTTCGAGTTCCCGCACATTCCCCGGCCAGCGGTGGGCCATCAGCAGGGAGAGGGCCTCGGGGGTCATGCCCTGGATGGCCTTGTCCTGCAGGCGGTTGAAGCGGTCCACGAACTGGTCCACCAGAAGGGGGATATCCTCCAGGCGGCGGCGCAGGGGGGGCAGTTCGACGCGCACCACGTTGATGCGGTAGTAGAGGTCCTCGCGAAAGAGCCCCTGGCGCATGCGGGCCCCCAGATCCTTGTGGGTGGCCGCGATGATCCGGGCCCGGGCGGTTTCGGAGCGGGTGCCGCCCAACGGTTCGTAGGTCCGCTCCTGCAGCACGCGCAGCAGGCGGACCTGCAAGGCCGGGCTGATTTCGCCGATTTCGTCCAGAAAAAGCGTGCCGCGCCCGGCCAGGGCGAAACGGCCCGGCTTGTCCTTCACCGCCCCGGTAAAGGCGCCGGCCTTGTAGCCGAAAAGTTCCGATTCCAGCAGGGTTTCGGGCAGGGCCCCGCAGTTCACCGCCACGAAGGGCCCCTCGCGGCGTGGACTGAGGTCATGGATGGTGCGGGCCACGAGGTCCTTGCCCGCCCCCGTTTCTCCTAGTATCAGGACCGTGCTGGGGCTGGCCGCGATGGCCGGCAGGGCTTCGAAGACCCGTTGCATCAAGGCGCTGCGGCTGACGAGATCACCCACCCGGTTGCGGCTCTCGAGCTCCCGGCGCAGGGCTTCGACCTCGCTCAGGTCGCGGAAGGTCTCGGCCCCGCCGATCACCTGCCCGTCGGCATTCCGCAGAACCGCCGTGGAGATGCTGACCGGGATGCGGTCGCCCTCGGCATCGACGATGTAGCCGGAGCGGCCGATGATGGGCCTGCCGGTTTCGAGGGTCTCCCGCAGGGCGCAGTCCGGGCCGCACATGCTGGAGCGAAAGACTTCCGAGCAGCGGCGTCCGAGGGCCTCTTCGCGCGATACCCCGGTGATGGTTTCGGCAGCCCGGTTGAAGGAGGCGATGCGCCAGTTCAGATCGACGGTGAAGACCCCGTCCGAAATACTTTCCAGAATGGCCTCGGTGGGCGTCGGGGCACAGGCCTTTTCATTGCGATCGGACATAACGGATTATTCCTCGTCGGGTGGATTTAAAACCTTGGCCGGCCGGGCAGGCGGCAAAGTCGGTTGCGACCGCTCGTCTTGTCGCTGCACCCTAACGATGTTCCAGGAATATTTCAACTTTTGGGGCCTGAAAACGCGCACGCAAGGCATGGCCGGCCGGCCCTGTCGATGCCTAGTATTGAGCAAAAGTTTTCCTATATGGAGATAATTATCATTCCTGTTTGTTTATAACAGTTTGAAATTTTAATAAATAAAAATTTACTCCGGTTTCGGAATAAAACTTGCTATAATTTACTTTCATATAGTAATTCTTGAAAGAATGACAACCACGCCCCTAGAGACGGCCCTGCGCAGATGACCTCATCTGCCAGCCTCGTGATACGGATTCGAGTTCGAACGAAATTGATGCTACGCCGGTTTCGTTATTCGCGCACCGACACCTGAAAGATAGTGATGCTTCGGACCGTTTCGCCCATAAATGACAAAAGCCCTTTTCTAGATCCATGACGATTTAGGAAAGGGCTTTTCTTATCGTAAAGCCAACCCTTTTTTGGTCAAAGGGGCGGAAAGCCACGGGTCGCTTTAGACAGCCGGGCTGCCGAGGGTGACATCGTCAACGTCACACAACGGGCGGGCCGGCTTTTTTTATTTATGCGTTGTTTCTATTGGCTGCAGGAGGGGATATGTTCACGACATCATTGGCCAGTGTCCAGTTTCAGCGCGTCCCTTTTCGGTCGCACCCCATCGTTTTTGTAATCCCCTTCGCCAAACCCTCGTTTTTTTGCCGTCGGCCCCGTGCGGCCTCCATCACACGGCCGGGCAGCCGACTAAACCGCAGGGCGATTGCGCAAGGGATGATCTTCTTGGTACTGCTCATGGCTTTGAAGGGGCCATCGCCAGTCACGGCTGCGCCGGATGGCTGCACGGTGGATGAGAACGGATTCATTGTCTGCACCGGTGATCAGTCCCAGGGCATCGCCAGCGGCGTCGATTTCTTGTCACCTCCCGCAACCACCCTCCAGGTCCATTCGCTGACGAATACCATCACACCGGCGCCGCATACCAGCGGTATTGATTTCATCAATACCGACGGCTCGAGCGTGAACATTTTGAGCGGCCTGCACGACCATCCGGTCGTCATCGCCACCCAGGGGGACCATGCATTGGGCATCAACGCCGCCAGCCAAGGATCCCCGGCGGGGTATGACTGGCTGCCCGGACTCGGGGTCTATGTCCCGGCCGGACCTGCCGGCAGCGGAGGGCCGGTCTCCGTGGAGAGCCTGAGCAACATTACGACCGGCGGGGCCGATGCCCACGGCATCCTGGCGGAAAACAGCATCGGGGTCTACCATCCGTGGTCGATTTTAACGCTCCAGACCTTTTCACCGGGCGAGGTGACGGCTTCCCTGGTGTCGGTCGCCGGGGACAGCAACCATATCGGTGCGGCCGTGGCCGGCGACAACGGGGGCTCTTTCACCCTGAACGGCGACGGAACGGTGGGTTTCGATCCGGGAGCGCTGGTGGACACCCTGCCGACGGGCGCGTCCATCGTCACCCGCCTGAACTACGTGGTCGAATTGGCCCGTGACGGTTTCATGCCGCCTTTCACCGGCAGCCAATTATCGGAAGGTTCGATTGTGGTCCGGGTCACCAACAATAGCGGCACCCTCGCGTGGGAGCCGGCCGTCTATTTCGAGGAATTCGACCAATTCAGCGACCCGGGGGGGGAAACGCCCTTATGGCCGAACCTGCAAGGTTATGTGGACCGCATCCTGGCGGATATGGGCATCGCCGGATCCGGAGACAGCATCGCGGTCACCAACGGCGGGGTCATCACCACGACAGGTCCCGATTCCCATGGGATCTTCGCCCGAACCGCGGGCGGTACCGGGTCGACGGGCCGCAGCGGCACCTTCTGGGATGCGGGGGTGATTCCCGATCCGGGCGGTTCGGGGGCGAACGGAGGTTCCGTCACCGTGGTCCATGACGGCACCATCACCACCGAGGGCGCATCTTCCGGCGGCATTGCCGTATACACCCGCGGGGGCACCGGCGGCCGTGGCGGCGACGGCGGTCCCTGGCGTTACGGCAGATCCGGCGGCACCGGCGGCAGCGGTGGCGCCGTCGCCGTCACCGGGTCGGGAACGATTCATACCATCGAAAGGTATGCCAGTGGCATCATCGCCCTGAGCGAGGGTGGGATCGGTGGCACCGGGGGCGACGGCTCGGGTTCGACGGGCGGCGGCCCGGGCGGTTTTGGCGGCACAGGCGGCCATGTGACCGTCGACGGCGGTTGGACGATCCTGACCGAAGGCGAGAAGGCCCACGGCATCTGGGCCAAGAGCGTCGGCGGCAGTGCCGGCCCGGGCGGCAGCGGCGGGTGGCTTTTCGGCGATCCCGGCAATGGCGGCGAGGCATCCGACGGCGGCACCGTGGACGTCACCAATGGGGGGCAGATCACCACCCTGGGGGTCGACGCCTATGGGGTCTACGCGGAAAGCGTCGGCGGCTTCGGCGGCCAGGGGGCAACGTCTTTCGGCCTCTTCTGGTCCCTCGGCGGCGACGGCGGCAGCGGCGGCAGCGGCGGTGCGGTAGCGGTTCACAACCAGGCCGGTGCCGGCATTTCGACCGACAATCTTCGCAGCCACGCCCTCTTCGCTCAAAGCATCGGCGGCGGCGGCGGCAGCGGCGGTGGTGAGTTCAGCCTGCTTGCCAGCCTGGGAGGGCAGGGGGCCGCCGGCGGTCACGGTGGAGCGGTGACCGTTACCAATGACGGACGGATCGAGACCGCCGGCGAGCATGCCCGCGGCATTTATGCCCAAAGCATCGGCGGGGGCGGGGGCGACGGGGGCAATACCGCGTCACTGGTGGCCATCGGCGGGGCGGGAAGCGGCACGAGCAACGGTGGGACCGTCACCATTTCCAACAACGGGATAGTTGCCACGGTCGGCGAAGAGGCGCACGCCATCTTTGCGGAAAGCATCGGCGGGGGCGGGGGCGACGGCGGCGATTCCAGCGGGCTTGTCACAATTGGCGGGACCGGCGGCGACGGCGGCGGTGCCGACGTCGTCACGGTTATGAATACCGGTGTCTTATCAACCTCGGGGCTGGAAGCAAGCGGCATTTTCGCCCAGAGCATCGGCGGGGGGGGCGGCAACGGCGGCGGTACGGTGAGTGTCGGGGACGTTTCCGTCGGCGTCGGCGGCCGGGGCGGTGATGGCGGCGACGGTGGTGAAGTCCGCATCGCCGCTACCGAGAGCTCCGCGATCACCACGGTCGGTGATCGTTCTTACGGCATCTTGGCCCAGGCCGTCGGCGGGGGCGGCGGCAACGGCGGGTTTGCCGTATCCGCCGGGGTGGGCGCCGGCATCGGCGTGAACGTCGGGATCGGCGGGACAGGCGGGGGCGGCGGCGCCGGCGGGGCGGTCGAGGTTCATGCGCGCGGTACGATCGCGACCGGCGCTGTTTCGGAATCCGGTGAGGTGTCGGGCGAAGAAGCTCACGGCATCGTCGCCCAGAGTGTGGGCGGCGGCGGCGGCGACGGCGGATTCAGCATTGCCGGGA
>CAYMQN010000110.1:0-12388 GCA_964392545.1 uncultured Desulfobacteraceae bacterium | reverse complement strand
TTCCGCCGGCATGACGGGCGAAAATGGAATGCGGTATCGGTTGCGACACAGTCTCGAAAGCGGGGATCCAGGCATTTCAATGGGGTCTGGGCTTCCGCCTCCGCGGGCGCTCTGGCGGACAGGTCCGCATCCGCGGGAGTGACACCTTAGGGACTGTTTACGGTTCCATAAAATCCTATTCCGCGAAGCGGTCGGCATTTGATAACCCTCCGAAGGGGGACTTCGTCTTGCTTATCCCCTTTTTCCCGCGCCGAGCATCGGCGCTGTGGGCGGAAAAAGCGCGCGGAGCTGTTAAATCGAAATCAATCATCACATGCTGCGCTGGCAGACGACACGCATAGAAGGCGTTATGCTCGACACGTCCTACAGCCTACCCGCGCAGCTAAGGAGAGGAAAGGTTTTTCATGCACGAATACCGCAAAACACTGGCTCCCATCTGGCTGGACGACGACAGCGGCGAGGTCAGCGTCATCGATCAGCGCAGTTTGCCCCACGAGCTGGTGGTGCTGGAACTGCAGGCTGTGGACGACGTCATTTACGCCATCCAGGAAATGGTGGTGCGCGGTGCACCGCTCATCGGCATCACGGCGGCCTATGGGGTCTACCTGGCCGTCAAGAATGCAGCGGGGAAAGCGGCTGTCTCCGCTCTGGCCGCGGAATGCGATCGCATCAAGGCCGCCCGGCCCACCGCGGTCAATCTCCAATGGGCCGTGGATCGCGTTTTTAAAGCGGTTAAGGAAAAACCGGCCGCAGCGCGGCTGGCAACCGCCCGCCAGACCGCCGGAGCCATCGCCGCAGAAGAGGCCGAAAACTGCCGACGGATCGGCCGCCACGGCCTGCGCCTGATCGAAGCCGCCCGTCAGCGCAAAAACGGCGGACCGGTCAATATCCTGACCCACTGCAACGCCGGCTGGCTGGCCACCATTGCCTACGGCACGGCCACCGCGCCCATCTACACGGCCCACGACCAGGGGATCGATGTCCACGTGTGGGTGGACGAAACCCGCCCCCTGAACCAGGGCGCCCGTCTGACGGCCTGGGAGCTGGGCCGCCACGGCATCGCCCACACGGTCATAACGGACAACGCCGGCGGTCACCTCATGCAGCACGGCATGGTCGATCTGGTCATCGTGGGCACCGACCGCACCACCTATACCGGTGACGTGGCCAACAAGATCGGCACCTATCTCAAAGCCCTGGCCGCCCGGGACAATCATGTGCCCTTTTATGTGGCCCTGCCGTCCAGCACCTTCGACTGGACCCTGCGCGACGGGGTCCACGACATCCCCATCGAAGAACGCGACCCCGACGAGGTGCGCTATATCCAGGGGCAGACCCCGGAGGGGCTCAAGACCGTTCTCGTACCACCGGAAGCCAGTCCGGCGGCCAATTACGCCTTCGACGTGACCCCCGCCCGGCTGGTCACCGGCTTCATTACCGAGCGGGGGCTCTGCGCCGCCACCGAGGACGCCATCACGGCCCTCTTCCCCGAGGCCAAACCTTGAATGGCGGGCCATGCCGGTGGGCAACGGAGGACCGCGGCGAACGGTGCCATCCTTGACTTCTGACGCTGTTTGACCTACATGGACAGCGCATTTCAGCGAAACCCAATGGATTTTCAATCCTGCGGCGGCCCGGTCCGTCCGACAGCCGTCCATTTCACAAAGCGGCGGAGGCTATGAAGCGAACTCCCAAGATCGGCAATATCCGCAATATCGGCATCATCGCCCATATCGATGCCGGCAAGACCACCGTTACCGAGCGGGTCCTCTTTTATACCGGCAAGAGCCACAAGCTCGGCGAGGTTCATGACGGCGAAGCCGTGATGGACTGGATGGCGGACGAACAGGAGCGGGGCATCACGATCACCTCGGCGGTGACCACCTGCAACTGGAAGGGCACCGATGTTCAGATCATCGACACCCCCGGCCACGTGGATTTCACCATCGAGGTCGAGCGGTCCCTGCGGGTGCTGGACGGGGCCGTGGGTGTCTTCTGCGCGGTGGGGGGCGTGGAGCCCCAGTCGGAAACCGTCTGGCGGCAGGCCGACAAGTACAAGGTCCCCAAGATCGCGTTTGTCAACAAGCTCGACCGCATCGGCGCCGACTTCTTCAATACCGTCTCCGAGATGAAGGAACGCCTCAAGGCGGCCCCGCTCCTGCTGCAGGTGCCCTGCGGGGCGGAAGATCAGTTCGAAGGCGTTTTCGATCTCGTGCACATGCAGAAGATCGTCTGGGACGACGACAGCCTGGGAGCCGCCTTTAGCACCCAGGACCCCAGCCCGTCCGAGATGGAGATGATGGCGCCCCACCGGGAGCAGTTGCTGGAAAGCCTGGCCGAAGTCGACGACGAGATCATGGAAGCCTATCTGAACGAAGCCCCCATCGAAACCGAGATGCTCACCAGGGCCATCCGGCAGGCCACCGTCAGCCTGGCGCGGGTTCCGGTCCTGTGCGGCAGCGCCCTCAAGAACAAAGGCATCCAGCCCCTTCTGGACGCCATCGTGGGTTATCTCCCCAGCCCGTTGGAAGTGCCGCCGATCAAGGGCATCCACCCCGAAAGCGGGGAAACCATCCCCTGCCCCCCCAAGGAGAAAGGCCCGCTGGCCGCGCTCATCTTCAAAGTCTCCATGATCGAGGGCCGCAAGATGAGCTATGCCCGGGTCTACAGCGGCAGCCTCAAAGCCGGCAGCGAAGTGTACAATGCCACGCGCCGCAAAAAAGAGCGCATTTCCCGCATCCTGATGATGCATGCCAACAAGCGCGAGCGCATCGACGAGGCCGGCGCGGGGAGTATCGTGGGCATCGTGGGCCCCAAGGAGTCGTCCACCGGCGAAACGCTCTGCCACCCGGACCATCCCGTGTTGCTGGAAAACATCGAGATCTATCAGCCCGTCCTATCGGTGGCCGTGGAACCCAAGACCCATGCCGATCAGGAAAAGATCGAGGAAGTCCTCCAAAAATTCCTGGACGAAGACCCCACCTTGAAGGTCAAGGTGGACGAAGATACCGGCCAGACGATCCTCTCCGGGATGGGGGAACTGCATCTCGAGGTCATCATCAGCCGGATGATGCGCGAATTCAAGACCAGCGTGAATGTGGGCAAACCCCAGGTGGTCTACCGCGAAACCATCGAAGCCGCCGGCGAGGGACATGCCGTCTTCGACAAGGAAGTGGCCGGCCAGCGCCATTTCGCCGAGGTCGCCCTGCGCCTCAAACCCCTGCCGCGGGGCACCGGCAACCGGTTCGTCAACAAGGTGGGCGAAGACAAGATCCCGGCCATCTTGGTCCCCGCCGTGGAGAAGGGGGTCATGGAGTCGCTGGAGAGCGGCACCCTGATGGGCTACCCGGTGGTGGATGTCGAAGCGCGGCTCGTGGGGGGAAGCTTCAAGGAGTCCCAGGGCACCGAGCTGGCCTACACGGTGGCGGCCTCGATGGCCTGCAAGAGCGCCCTGGCCGACGGCAAGGCCTTTCTGCTGGATCCCATCATGAAGGTGGAGGTCTTCGTACCGGAAGCCTTCATGGGCGAGGTGATCGGCGATCTCAACGCCCGCGGGGGCAAGATCGACGCCATCGAACACCGCACCGGCCTCCAGGCCATTACCGCCAGGGTCCCCCTGGCCGACATGTTCGGCTATTCCACGGCCCTGCGCTCGTCCAGCCAGGGGCGCGGCACGTTCACCATGCACTTCTCCCACTTCGACCGCAACGCATGAGGACGCGCGAAGACCAATGACGTCATGCCGGCGAAAGCCGGCATCTGCATACCATCACGTGCGGCAGTAAAACGGACCCCGGTTTTCGAGGCTGTGTCGCAATTCGATTGCGTATGCCATTTTTGCCCGTCATGCCGGCGAAAGCCGGCATCTCCCCAGGCTAAGGGTTTGAATAGGTCGAAGATCCCGGCTTTCGCCGGGATGACGGCCTGTGCCCACTCCCTTGCATGAAAATTGTGACACAGGCTCGAAGGTGGGAATTCAGTCATTTCAGGAGGTTCTGGACTCCCGCCTTCGCGGGCGTGACGGCCTGGGGACTTTTGTACGAAACCATCCTTTATAGGCGTTCGATTGGGACAACAAACCCTTTCGTGCCCTTCATGGCGAGCGCTTTTTCGCAATCACCCTGTTCGAACTTCAAGATTTACCGCTCTTTTGATCCCCCCTACGGTTTCTTTTTGGGCTTTCCGTCCGTTTCTTTTTCCTGCCCCCCGCCTTCGATCTCGGTCAGCAAGTCTTCGGCGGCTTTGCGCTGCTCGGCGTCCTGATCGAATTCAAGGGCTTTCTTGAGCTGAAAGGCCGCCTTCTCCATGTCCCCTTTGCCGTAGTGGTAGCGGCCGAGGTGGTAGAAGGCCGCCCCCTGGCGGCCCATCTGGCTGCAGACCTTGCCGAGATCGAAATGGGCCTGGTGATAATCGGGATGTGCCGCGAGAACGGCTTCGAAAAGACCGGCCGCTTTCTCCAGCTGGCCCTTTTCCTGGTAGGCCCGGGCCAGAAAGTAACGGCCCTCGGGTTGAGCCGTGTGCGTGCCCCGGGCCCCTTCCAGCATTTGAATGGCCTCGTCGTAGCGTCCCTCGTAAAAATGGAGTTTTCCCAACTCGGTGAGAATGTCGCCGTCCAGGGGCCGCGCCGCCAGGGCCTTGCGCAAGTGACGAACGGCTTCGGCACGCCGGCCGGTGCGCGCCAGGATAAGGCCGTAGCGGTAATTGACCGTGGGGTCTTCGGGGCTCTTTTCATAGGCCTGGCGCATCTGGTGCAACACCACGTTTTCATTGCCGTACTCGATCAGCAGTCGCGTGTGCATCCGAATGAAAGGGCCGGGATCCACCAGGGGCGGCTGGCCGAATTGCTGGTTGTGGGCCTGCACCCGGCGATTGACCCCGCCGATGCGGCTTTCCACGGCCGGGTGCGTCATGACGTAGGTGGGGATGTCGTCGGCACCGAACCATTGCTTGCTGCGGATCTTCTCGAACATGGACACCATGCCCTCACCACGGTAGCCGGCACGGTAAAGGGTGGTCAGGCCGATCTGGTCCGCCTCGTCCTCGTCCGCCCGGCTGTAGGCCAGCATCATGCTCTGGGCCCCGGCCGCCGAACCGATCATCAGGGCCTGGCCCGCGTCGCCGGCGCCGGCGGCCCCCAGCAGAATGCCGGCGATCATGCCGGCCAGGGACAACATGTTGAGGGTTTTGGAACGCTCGATCTTCTCGGAAATATGCCGGCTGACCACATGGCTGATCTCGTGGGCCAGGATGGCGGCCAGCTCCTCCTCGCTCTCCATGGCCGCCAGGAGGCCGCTGTAGATGAAGATGTGGCCGGCGGGGGTGGCAAAGGCGTTGTAGACGTCCTGTTCGACCACATAAAACTGATATTCGAAGGGCTGCTCGGGCAGCGCCGCCAGGATCTTGTCGCCGACCCGGTTGACGTAATCCACGATCACCGGGTCCTCGATAAGGGGGAGTTGCTGGCGCAGCAGCTCCAGGAACTCCTTGGACAGCTCTTTTTCCTCCTTGATCGTAATGGCCCCCGCCGGGACGGCCCCCGACCAGAGGAGGGTCACCACCAGCACGAGGAGCTTCACGGCCCATTGCATGCGCCGCAGTCGTTGCATGTCGTTTCCTTTCGAACGGTGGTCGCCGGGGGGCTACCCTCCCGGCCTGTTCGCAATAAGCATGATATCATAGGCGAAAGGGGCGCCGGGATCAAGCACGCAGGACACGCCTGCCCCAGATGCCCAAGGTGAATGGGAAAGCCATGCAGGCCCGGTTTCCGACCTATGCGGTCCTTCAACAGGAAGGCGTTCGCCAAGAAAGCTGTTGCACTTTTCGGCACCCTTCGATAGGGTAGGCAATCTTTTTCACCTGTAACCCGTGATGAGCTCGCAATAATTTGATAATATAACAATTTTGTCATCCCCGCGAAAGCGGGGATCCAGGTATTTCAATGGGTTCTGGACTCCCGCATTCGCGGGAGTGACAGCTTAGGGGCTGATTAAGGCTCCATCAACCCATGAAATTGAAATTTACCCTATGGCGCATGTGATTTGCATAGCCAACCAGAAAGGCGGGGTGGGCAAAACCACCACGGCGGTCAACCTGTCGGCCTGTCTGGCGGCGGCCGAAAAGCGAACCCTGCTGGTGGACTGCGACCCCCAGGCCAATGCCTCCACCGGGCTGGGAATCGACAAGAAAAGCCTTAGCCGCACCCTCTACCACGGCCTGATCGGTCAGGCCAAGATCGAGGAACTGCTGCTTGACACGGGCATCCCCTCCCTCAAGATCGTGCCCTCGAATGTCGAGCTGATCGGTTTCGAAGTCGAAATGATGGACACCGAGGGCCGTGAAAAGATCCTCAAGCGCTTTCTCGCCTCCCAGCGCAACGCCTACGATTATATCCTGCTGGACTGCCCCCCCTCGCTCAACCTGCTGACGGTCAACGCCATGACGGCGGCCGACGCCATGCTGATTCCGCTGCAATGCGAGTTTTACGCCCTGGAAGGCCTGAGCCAGTTGCTGCAGACCGTCAAACGCATCAAACAGGGGCTGAACCCCCGACTCGACATCGGCGGCATCCTGCTGACCATGTTCGACAAACGGACCAACCTTTCCTACCAGGTGGCCGAG
This sequence comes from uncultured Desulfobacteraceae bacterium, assembly GCA_964392545.1. Classification (GTDB taxonomy): domain Bacteria; phylum Desulfobacterota; class Desulfobacteria; order Desulfobacterales; family UBA5852; genus JABZFP01. The sequence goes on along the minus strand of CAYMQN010000110.1, from coordinate 5,770 downwards.
GACGCCGAACGCTATTTCAAGAACCTGGTCTACCAGACGACCATTCCCCGCAACATACGCCTGGGGGAAGCCCCCAGTTTCGGCAAGCCCATTCTCATGTACGATGCCGCATCCGTCGGCGCCCAAAGCTACATGCAGTTGGCCGACGAGATCATCAACCGGTAAACCCACCGGACAGCACGATCCAAACGACCGAACAACCATGGCACGCAAACCGACAACATCCGACGACAAAACCGGCCGCAAGCGCAAAAAGATGGCCCTCGGCAAGGGGCTCGAAGCCCTGATCCCGGGCGTCGACGAACCCTCCCGAGAATCCCCCGATTACCTGTTGTGCGATGTGGCCTTGATCAAACCCAACCGCTATCAGCCGCGCCGGCGGTTTGCCGAAAAGGATATGGCCGAGTTGGCGGCTTCCATCCGCACCCAGGGGGTGATTCAGCCCCTGCTGGTGCGCAAGGACGGCGAGGGCTACGAGTTGGTGGCCGGCGAGCGCCGCCTGCGGGCCGCCAAGATGGCCGACCTGTCCCAGGTCCCGGTGGTCATCAAGGACATCGGCCAGACCGAGATGCTGGAAATGGCCATCGTCGAAAACATCCAGCGGGAGGACTTCAATCCCATCGAAGAGGCGGATGCCTATCACCGCCTGATGACCGAGTTCGGGTTGACCCAGGATCAGGCCGCGGCCCGCGTCGGCAAGAGCCGCTCGGCCGTGGCCAATTTCCTGCGCCTGCGGCAACTGGAAGACGCCATCCAAAAGAGCATCGTCGAGGGCCAGATCAGCATGGGCCACGCCCGGGCCCTGCTCGCCCTGGACGATACCGCCGACCGGCTCTCGGCCTGGCGCGTCATCACGTCCAAGAACCTCTCGGTCCGTGAAACCGAGCAGATGATCCGCAAACGCAAAGCCGCGCCGCCCAGGAAACCCGCCCCCAAACCACCCACGGCCATGGAGCGGCATCTGGCCTCCCTTGAAGAGGAGCTCTCGCGGTATTACGGTACCAAGGTATCCATTCAGCGAACCTCCAAAAAGAGCGGCACCGTGGCCATCGAGTTTTACAACGATCAAGACCTGGACCGTCTTTTGAGCCTCCTCAAGCACACCGGCTGACAGACCTACCGACCGTGAAGATTCTGATTGCCAAAACCGCCGGGTTCTGCATGGGGGTCCGGCGCGCCGTGGAAATGGTGCTGGAGGCGCCGGATAAACACCAGGGTCCCATCTGCACCTTCGGCCCGCTGATTCACAACCCCCAGGTGCTCGGGTTGCTGGCCGAAAAGGGCATATCGATCTGCGACCGCGTCCCCCCCGCGGGCAACGGCACCGTTTTGATCCGGGCCCACGGTGTCCCCCCCCAGGACAAGCAGGCCCTCGGCGAGGCCGGCTTCAACGTAATCGACGCCACCTGCCCGCGGGTCATCCGGGTGCAGACCATCATCCGCAAACACACCGCCAAGGGGTATGCCTCCATCATCATCGGTGACCGGGACCACCCGGAAGTGATCGGCCTCAAAGGCTATGCCGGCGAAAAGGGCTACGTGGCCGCCAGCCTCGAGGAGCTCCGGCAGCTACCGGTATTCGACAAGGCCATCATCGTGGCCCAGACCACCCAGAATACCCGCATTTACGAGGCCGTCAAAGGGTGGGCGGAGGCCACGGTCCCCCATTACAAGATCTACGACACGATCTGCGACTCCACGGAAAAGCGTCAGGCCGAGGTGCAGTGCCTGGCAAGCCAGGTGGATGCGGTGGTCGTGGTGGGCGGCCGGGAAAGCGGCAATACCCAGCGCTTGTACGAGATCGCCCGCAACTCCGGCAAGCCGGCCTTTCACGTGGAGACGGAAGAAGAGCTCGACCTGGAGGTCCTGAAGCATTTTCGCCACATCGGGATCACGGCCGGGGCTTCCACGCCCAACTGGCAGATCAAAAAAGTCTGCCGGGCTCTGGAGGCGGCCCCCTACCTGGGGCTTACCGGCTGGCGCAGGTCGCTCTACCGCCTGCAACGCACCCTGTTGTTGACCAACACCTATGTGGCCCTGGGGGCCGGCGGCCTGAGCTATGCCTCCATGCAGCTGCAGAACCTCGGCCATTTTCTGCCCCACGGCCTGGTCGCCATGCTTTACGTGCTGTCCATGCACCTGTTGAACCATTTGACCGGCAGCGAATCCGACCGTTACAACGACCCGGGGCGGGCGGCCTTCTACCGCCGCTACCGATGGACCCTGGCCGCCCTGGCGGTGGCCGGGGGGGCCGGCGGCCTGGGCATCGCCCTGATGGCCGGCCCCCTGCCCTTCGTTCTCCTCCTGGTAATGAGCCTCCTGGGACTGTCCTACAACCTCAGGATCCTGCCGTACGCTCTGAGCGCAGGCCGTTATCGCCGCATCAAGGACATTCCCGGGTCCAAAACCTTTCTGATCGCCGCGGCCTGGGGGCTGGTCACCACCGTCATGCCCGCCCTTTCCGAAACCGGCCGCCTCGGTCCCGACACCCTGGCCGCTTTGATCTGGACGTCGGGTCTCGTCTTCGCGAGGACCGTCTTTTTCGACCTCCAGGACATCCAGGGCGACCGCCTCGTGGGGCGCGAGACCCTGCCCATCGTGCTCGGGGAGCAGCGTGCCATGGATCTATTGAAGCTTTCCCTGGTCGCCCTGACGGCCCTGCCGGCGCTGACCAGCGCCCTGGGCCTGGTGAGTCCGTTGGGCTTTGTGTTGGGCGTGATCCCGGCGGCCATGCTGGCGGTGGTGCTCTCCTTCGACCGCGGCAAGCTGCTGGCCGGCGCGCGTCTCGAATTTCTGACCGAGACCCACTTCATTCTGGCGGGGGTGATCGGCCTGATCTGGTCCCTGGCCACTGCGGGCGCCGTCTAAGCCCGAACCTTTGGGCCGACGGACAACCTATGGCGGATCGGCCTTGCGTTAAAGGGGCCCCAGTCGGTGTTATGGATACGATTCACATTGAAGCAGGGTTGAGCTCCCCCACCACAGAATCATGCCGGGTCGAGGGCAGCTAATGCGGTTCACCAGGTAGCGCTATTGGCTTGACGACCGACTTAAGCGATGTATACATATAATGTATAAACAATATGGAGGTCGATTATGGTGCGCACCCAGATCTATTTGACCGAACGCCAACGTAACAAACTCGCTGCGATCGCCAGGGCTTCGGGTAAAAAACAGAGCGAACTCATCCGGGAGGCCATCGATCGCCTCATCGAACAGGCGAGTCAAAGCCGCCGCGAATCGATCCTGCGAGAGACCGCCGGCATGTGGGAAAAACGCACCGATCTGCCCGATTTCAAAGCCCTTCGCTCAGAATGGGACCGGTGTTGATCATGGCGCCAGCGGTTCTTCCCGATACAGATGTTTTAATCGACTTTTTGCGAGGATTCGACCAGGCCGTTTCGCTTATCCATTCCTACGCCTCGCAGATCGTTCTCTCTTCGATTGTTGTCGCGGAGCTGTATGCCGGCGCTAAAGGCGACGCTGAAGAAGAGAAATTGGGCAACTTCATTGCCCTTTTCCGGATCGTCCCCGTCACTGCAGACATTGCAAAGGCCGCGGGGCTCTATAAACGGGATTTTGGCAAGTCTCACGGCGTGGGATTGGCCGATGCCGTAATCGCCGCCTCCTGCCAGGCTGAAAGGGCCGCCTTGAAAACGCTCAACGTCAAGCACTACCCCATGATCAGAGGGTTGACGCCGGCGTACGTTAAATGATGCATGGCCGCACGGCTCGACACCCTGCTTCAATCCTTCCAGATCAAAGGCTCCCTGCCCTCCACCAGCCGGCGGATGTTGTCCCGGTGACGACCCCAAATCAAAGCGGTGAGCAGTCCGGCCCACAGGGTGAACACGGGTGATTCGGTGGCATACCAGACGGCCAGGGGCATGGTGCCCGTGGCGGCCAGGGAGGCGACCGATACCCGGTTCAGACCGCAGGCCGTCATGACGAAGACCAGGCCGCTGACCCCCAGAGCGGCGGGGGAGACGGCCAGGAGGCAACCGGCCGCCGTGGCGACGCCCTTGCCGCCTCTGAATCCCTTGAGGTAGACAGGGTAGAGATGCCCGGCAACGGCGCACATGCCCACCAGGGTCACAAACCCCTGGGCCAACGCGGCGCTCCCGCTGGAAACCAGCATGCCGGCCCACCACACCGGCAAAAAGCCCTTCCCAATATCACCGATCAGGGTCACGGCGGCCGGCAGGGTGCCCACCGTGCGGCGCACGTTGGTGGCACCGATGTTGCCGCTGCCGTTGGCGCGGATGTCCACCCGTCCCGCGGCCCTGGCAACGAGGAGGCCGAAGGGGATCGAGCCCATAAGGTAGGCCAGAAACGGCAGCAGCAGGATGCCAATCCATTGGATGACGGTCATCGTCGACGATCCTCTCCTTGAAACTGCAAGATCAGCCATGACCGGCCGCCCCGCACGGCTGTGGACAGCCGGTTGCGGTGGCGGCGTAATCGTGGCACCATACACCTGATCGCGGACCGTCGGCAACCGGGATGATGAATTCCTGACCTTCAGCTCAATCAAAAAACGACGATTTCGAAAGCGATTTCGATTCCGATGGAGAATGCGCTTCATGACCACCGCAAAACCCCCTTTCGACCAGCCGATGCCCCTCGAGATCGACGGTGTGCTGGATCTGCACACTTTTCACCCCAAAGAGCTGGCGCCCCTGCTCGAGGATTATATCGAGGCCTGCCGGGAACGGGGCATCCTTTCCCTGCGCATCGTGCACGGCAAGGGTCGTGGGGTGCTGCGGGAGCGGGTGCACGGTCTTTTGAAAAAGCATCCCCGGGTCAAGGCCTACCGGCTGGCCGGACCCGAGGCCGGCGGTTGGGGCGCCACCATCGTGGATCTGGAGGGGTGAGGCGGGCGGCCGGATTTTTCAGTTGATACCCACCAGGTTGGATGATAGAAATAGTGGCATCCAATCGTTGCAGACCCGACATGCGGACATCATCCCCCCAGCAGGGGCAACCTGAACGGAACGACAATGACGATGGACAAGTCCTTAGGAACCTTTTCCGACAACCACAACGACGTCGCCAGCAAGACCATTCTGCTCGAGGATCTGCGCCAGACCCTCGTGCACATTCTGTGCAAGGACCTGGACGAAGAAGAAACGCTCGACATGCAGCAATCCATCGACGACTTCATGCAAAACAGCGCCAACCACTACTCCCCGGATGAATTGATGGCCGACTTCGACTCCACCGAGAAGATCCTGGACCGGTTCATCGCCCACCTGGAAACCCGCAAGGAAATGGCCGGTCAGACCCTTCACTGAAACGCTCTGTTCCCCGCCGGGCCCTCCCGTCGCACCCACCCGTGTTGCACCACCCGTTTTCGTGAACATTTTACCATTATGAACGCCACGCCGTCAGCGCCCTCCTCCCGCGTTCAAACGCCGGGGGGAGGCTTCCACGAGGAAATCGAGCATACCGCCGACCTGGCCCTGTGCTGCGGCGGGCCCGACCTGGCCTCTTTTTTCCGCAGCGCTGCGCTGGGGACGTATCGGTTGATGGGCATCGTCAAGGCGCCCGGGGCTTCCCGCGAGGAAACCACCGTGGCCTTGGATGCTCCGGATATCGAAACCCTCCTGGTGGACTGGCTCAGCGAATTGACCTACCTGGCGGAATCCAAAAACCGGGTCTTCGAGGAGATGCACTTCGAAACCCTGACCGCGACACAACTGAAGGTCCGGCTCGGGGGCGCCCAAATTCAGCATTTCGAGACGGCCATCAAGGCGGTCACCTACCATCA
>CAYMQN010000109.1:0-12622 GCA_964392545.1 uncultured Desulfobacteraceae bacterium | reverse complement strand
AAGGGCCCATATCCCCAACTAGTCTGGAAACCCACCCAACTTGTGTAGCTGCTATAAATCGAACCCCTTCGATTTAAATTTTTCAGGTGATCAGCAATCCTTCCCTGCGTTTCCCCGACGGTTCGCCATGATCCGCCTTTGGGCTGGGTTGGCGGGAGAAGGTGCGCTTCGGAAGGCGGCGGGGTTGTATCAAGGTTTTCGGAACAGACGTTTGGCGTCGAAGGTGTTCTGGGGCGGGGTGGGGAACCAATCTTTGATCATATCCCGAATTTTACGCACCTTGTGCGAGTTTTTCCGCTTCGGTTCCTACGACGGCGGCCGGGTCGGGAAAGCTTTGGCAATCTGGCTGCGGCCGCTGTTGTGCCGGCAGATCACCAGGATCGAGATCTTGTCGGGCATGGTTTGCTCGCTTCCTTGCGGCAGGTTCGCAGGGCATCCAGGCCCAAAACAGGCTTGACACGGACCCGGGACAAGGTTAGTATATTCCAAAATAGTTATATGGAGTTCGCACATGAAAGTGCTCGTCAAAATCATGAAAGCCCTGTCGGATCCGACACGCATCAAGATCGTCAAGATGCTGCAGCACAAGACCCTGTGCGTCTGCGAAATGCAGGCGGCGCTGGGCCATTCCCAGCCCAATGTCTCCAAGCATCTCAAAATCCTGCAGGAGGCCGGCCTGGTGGAATCCCGGAAGGACGGTTTGTGGGTGAACTATGCGCTGGTCCCGGCTGACAAGGCCGGCCCGTATGGGGCCACCTTGCTGCGTGACATGACAGGGTGGCTGGAGGACGATCCGGAAATGAAGGCCATCCTCGAAAAAATCCATTTCGTGGATCGCGTGACCCTTTGCCGGAATTGAAAAAATTTTGCCCTATCATATAACCGCATACCTATATAGTAATATTTGAACAGTCTGTATCCTTGGAGCATTTCTTATGAACACCGCAACCGTATATGAAAACAAGGCCTCGAATGAAACCCCAACGACGCGGGACGACACGCCGGCCCGCGAGCCCAGCATGATCGATTGGAAAACCATCTGGAAGCCGCTCACGCTGATCGTGGGCGTCTTCCTGGTGCTGTTTTGGCTGCCCATCGGCAGCCAGCGCTTCACCTCCGCGGTGATCGAGTCCCTGGCCCTGGCCAAATGGTATGCCCAGGAGCATGTCCTGCTGTGCCTGGTGCCGGCCTTTTTCATCGCGGGGGCCATCGCCGTCTTCGTGTCCCAGGCCGCGGTCATGAAATACCTGGGGGCCGCGGCCCACAAGGTGCTGGCCTACGGGGTGGCCTCGGTTTCGGGGACCATCCTGGCGGTGTGCTCCTGCACGGTGCTGCCGCTTTTTGCCGGCATCTGGAAGCGGGGCGCCGGGTTGGGGCCGGCCATCGCCTTTCTGTATTCGGGGCCGGCCATCAACGTTCTGGCCATCGTGCTGACGGCCCGGATCCTGGGCCTGCCCCTGGGGATCGCCCGGGCCGTAGGTGCCATCGTCTTCAGCATCGTGATCGGTCTGCTGATGCACTTTTTCTTCCGCAAGGAAGAGGAGGCCAAGGCCCAGGCGGCCCTGCACATGCCCGAGCCCGAGGTGGAGCGCCCACTGTGGCAGACCGCGGTGCATTTTGCGGTCATGGTCCTGATTCTCGTTTTCGCCACCTGGGGGCAGCCTTCCGAAGCGGTGGGTTTTTTCAACGCGGTCTACGAGATCAAATGGGTCCTGACCGGGTTTTTCGCCCTCGTGCTGGGCGGCCTTTTGGTGGTCTGGTTCAATGTCCACCCCCTGAAAGTCATGCTGGCGGGTGCCGTGGTCGCGGGATTGGCCTTCGCCTTTCCCCATGCGCCGCTGGTCAGCTTTTCGGCCGGGATCGTCGCCTTCACCATGCTCCTGACGACCACGCGCGGTGAAACCGAGTCCTGGTTCCTGTCCACCTGGGATTTCGCCAAACAGATCATGCCCCTCTTGTTTGCCGGCGTGCTGGTGGCCGGTCTGCTGCTGGGACGCCCCGGCGGCGAGGGCCTGATCCCGTCGGAATGGGTCAACGGGCTGGTGGGCGGCAATTCCCTGGGGGCCAACCTGTTCGCCTCGGTGGCCGGGGCCTTCATGTACTTCGCCACCCTGACCGAGGTGCCGATCCTGCAGGGCCTGCTCAATGCCGGGATGGGGCAGGGCCCGGCCCTGGCCCTGCTGCTGGCCGGACCGGCCCTGAGCCTGCCCAACATGCTGGTTATCCGCAGTGTCATGGGCACCAAGAAAACGGCGGTTTTCGTCTGCCTGGTAGTGGTCATGGCCACGATCTGCGGCCTGATATTCGGCAATATTTACACGCCATAACGTAAGCGAGAAACATAACGTCAAAGGAGCGAAAAATGGAAATTAAAGTACTGGGGCCGGGTTGCCCGAAATGTCAGCAAACCATGCAGCAGGTCGAGAAGGCCGTCGTCGCGACCGGTGTCAACGCGGAAGTCTCGAAGGTCACGGATACCCTCAAGATCGCCGAGTATGGCGTTTTCGGCACGCCGGCCGTGGTGGTGGACGGGGAAGTCAAAAGTGTCGGCAAGATCCCCAGCGTCGAAGACATCAAGACGTGGATTCAAGGCTGACCTAAATGGAGGTCATGATTTGAACAAAGTCGCCCGAACACTGTTCGCAATGATAGCGTTGTTGTTGCTCGGGGAAATACCCCTGGCAGCCGGCGAGCCGGTCGAAGTGCCGGTCAAGGGCCTGGTGACCATGGTGGACCTGGGGGCCGACAAGTGCATTCCCTGCAAGATGATGGCCCCCATCCTCGAAAAGGTGCGCAAGGATTTCGAGGGGCGGGCGGCGATCGTTTTCCTCGATGTCTGGAAAGATTCCAGCCACGGGCGCCGGTTCGGCATCCGCGCCATTCCGACCCAGATCTTTTTCGACGCCGAAGGCAAGGAAGTCTTTCGCCATACCGGCTTCATGGACGAGAAGAGCATCGTCGCCAAGCTCTACGATCTAGGGGTTCCCAGGCCTGAGACGATGCAGTAGCTGTGGCTGGCTGCCCTAGCAAGGTCTAATCCGCAGATGACCCGGATTTTCGCAGATAACGGCCGCCCGGCCAAATGCCGCCGCCCCGACCTGAACCCGGTTCGACCGCAGGCGGAGATGCGAAAGCGTGGTTGACGATATGTTCGCTGAGTTTTTAATCACTGTGAACCAGTGGATGGCCGGCGGACTGGCCGTGGCCGTTGCAGGGGCCTTTGCCTGGGGCATGGTCAGCGTGTTGTTCTCTCCCTGCCACCTGGCCTCCATCCCCTTGATCGTGGCCTATGTGGGCGGCCAGCAGACTGCGGTCAACCCGCGCCGGGCCGCCTGGTATGCCATCACTTTTTCGGCGGGGCTGTTCATCACCATCGCCGTGGTGGGCATCGTGTGCGCCCTGCTGGGACGCATGCTCGGGGACGTGGGTTCCTGGTGGCAGGTGCTGGTGGGCGGGGTGCTGATCTGGGTGGCCCTGGGGATGCTCGGCGTGCAGGCCTGCTCCATGTCCGGATCGCTGTTGTACCGGCTCAATCTGCGCGGTATCCATGGCGCGTTCGGCCTGGGGCTGGCCTACGGCATTTTGTCCGGCTCCTGCACCTTCGGGTTTATCGCGCCGATCCTGGCCATCGTCACCGTGCAGCAGAAAGTCTTTGCCGGCGCGCTGATGATGCTCCTGTTCGCCGCGGGCCACTGCCTGCCCATCGCCGTGGCGGGAAGTTCCACGGCCCTGGTGCGCAGACTTACCGAAAACAGTGCCTGGCAGGGGGCTGGCATGTGGTTCCGGCGCGGCGCCGGCGTGGTGATCGCCCTCTTGGGCGTCTATTTCATCGCCAACCCGTTTGTCGGGATATGATGAAGGAGGTCTTCCATTACATCCCGGGTCAGGGAAGGGAATGACAAAAAAGCTACCGCCCCCATGATGTCATGCCCGTGGAGGCGGGTATCCGGAAACTCCGAAGACAGCCAAGCGAAGCCGTAAAAGCTGCAAACAACTGACGACGCTCTCCGAGGAGAAATTGAATGACCGAACCCACCATCAAACAATTGAGCTTTCTGGACCGGTTTCTGACCCTGTGGATCTTCCTGGCCATGGCCGTAGGCGTGTTCGGGGGCTACCTGTACCCCGGCGTGCGCGACTTCATCAATATCTTCCAGGTGGGCACCACCAACATTCCCATCGCCGTGGGCCTGATCCTGATGATGTATCCGCCCCTGGCCAAGGTGCGCTACGAAAAACTGGGGTTCGTCTTCCGGGACGTGAAGATTCTCGGGCTCTCGCTGGTCCAGAACTGGATCATCGGCCCGGTCCTGATGTTCCTGCTGGCCATCGCCTTTCTCTCCGGCCACCACGAATACATGGTGGGGCTGATCATGATCGGCCTGGCGCGCTGCATCGCCATGGTTTTGGTCTGGAACGACCTGGCCAAGGGCGATGCCGAGTACTGCGCCGGCCTGGTGGCCTTCAACTCCATTTTCCAGGTGCTCTTCTTCTCGGTCTACGCCTGGTTTTTCATCACCATCCTGCCGGGCTGGTTCGGCATCGAGGGCGCAGTGGTGGACATCACCATCGGGCAGATCGCCGAGAGCGTCTTCATCTACCTGGGGATTCCCTTCATCGCCGGCTTGATCACGCGCATCGTCGGGCTCAAGACCAAGGGCGAGACCTGGTACCACGAGCGCTTCATTCCCAAGATCAGCCCGCTGACGCTGATCGCCCTGCTGTTCACCATCCTGGTCATGTTTTCGCTCAAGGGCGAATACATCGTCAAGCTGCCCCTGGACGTGGTGCGCATCGCCATCCCGCTGTGCATCTATTTCCTGGTCATGTTCCTGATCAGCTTTTTCATGTCGGTCAAACTGGGGGCCACCTACGAGCAGAGCACCACCCTGTCCTTTACCGCCGCCTCCAACAACTTCGAGCTGGCCATCGCCGTGGCGGTGGCCGTGTTCGGGATCAATTCGGGGGAGGCCTTCGCTGCGGTCATCGGCCCCCTCGTGGAAGTGCCCGTGCTGATCGCCCTAGTCAACGTGGCCCTGTGGTTCAAACGCAAGTATTTCCCCTATGCCGTGGAAACGCCCACCGGGGTCTGCCACCTGACGTGCGAGCCCTGAGACGGGCACGTTGATTTTTTCAACCAGAAATTCAGTCGGCCAACGATTGGGGCTTCTAATAACGGAAGCGGTAAACGCCGGACAGTCCCGGCAGAATGATCAATGCAATGCTGACGGCCATACCGTGCCCCCCCGTGAAAAGGTTGGTAGGGAAGGTTGGCGATGCTATTCCCGGAACGGATCTCGACCGCGCCTTGCATAGCGGCGGCGGAATTGTTCGACGATCCGCCAGAGGTCATCCGGCAAAATGGTCTCGACCTTGTGCAGGATATCCGGCTTGAGCGGACCATAACAGGCTTCGGCAATGGCGCCGGTGATACAGGCCAGGGTGTCGCTGTCGCCCCCCAGGGAAACGGCATTGCGGACGGCGTCCTCGTAACCGTCGGCCTCCAGACTTGATGGGATGGGCTTCGTAGACCGAGCCGATGATATCGCCGGCGATGGCGCCGATCATGGGGTCACCTCCCTTGGCGGTACTTCAAGGATCATTCTCCGCCTGCAGTCTGAGTGCAGGCGCTGTGCGAGGCCTTTTCGGAATTGTTCGAGATCCCTATCATCTGGTGGCGGGGAATGCATCGCTGAAACCCGGTTCGGAAAAACGTATGGTGCGTTTGAAAAACCATATCCCACCCGAGGATCTGGCGCAATCGGTTGTCGATGCCTGCACGGATTGCGACGTGTGCCGGTATCTGATGCCCTCGGAGTGCCTGTTGTTCGACGACCTCTACCGGCTCCACGACCGGGCGGAAAACGGCGGCAGCCCCATCTCCACCTCCGATTTGCGGCAACTGGTGGATCGCTGCACCTATTGCGGCCTGTGTGCCTGCCGCGACATCCGGGCGGACATCATCGACGCCAAGACCGGCTTTATCGACCAGGCGGGGCTGTCGCTGGGGGTGCGGCTGATGACCCGCCTGGAAGCGGCGGCCAGGATCGGCGAGCGCCTTCCGCGGGTGATCAATGCCCTCTTGAGGAACCGGTTGCTTGCCGGATGGGTGAAACGCCTGGGGGGCGTTCATCCGGAGCGTGCCCTGCCGGCGCTACCCCCGGCGTCTTTTCCCGCATGGGCCGCCCGCGAGGGCATTGACCGCAAACCCCCGCCCGAAGCTTCCCCCAAGGTCGCTTATTTCGCCGGCTGCACCGGACGCTATCTCTTCCCGGCGGTGCCCCGGGCCGTGGTCCAAACCCTCCAGCGCTTCGGCGTCTCGGTTTACTATCCCGAGCAGCACTGCTGCGGCATGCCGACGTTTGCGGAAGGCGACCGGAAGCAGACGCTCGACTGGGTTCGCCGCACCATCGATCTACTGGCCGCACTGGCCGACGAGGGCTTTGCCATCGTCTGCTCCTGCCCGACCTGCGGCTATATGCTCAAGACAGTGATCCGCGAACGGGCGGATTACGCCGAGGCCCGCCAGGCCGAACTCGGCGGAGACGACCGCTTCCTCTTCGTGCCGGACGAAACACTTCCGGCCCGGGGCGGCAAGCGGCCCCTGAAAAAACTGTTAAAGAGCATGTACGGGAATCTCCTGCGGGACGACGGCTATTTTGCCGGCATCGATCCGATCCAGCGGGTGAAGGTGGCCGATAACACCTATGACGCCGGCGAATACCTGCGGCAGCATATTCGGCAGGATGCCTCGCTACCGGCCTTGAAAGGACGCAACGATCGACTGGTCTATTTCGTACCCTGCCACCAGCGGGAGCAGCGGATCGGGCGGCCCTATCTCGAGTTGCTGCAGGGAAGATCCGGGCTGGCCATGGATGTCGTGGACGGCCCGTATGACTGCTGCGGCATGGGAGGCAACATGGGCTTCAAGAAGGATTTTCACGAAGCTTCGCTCCGGCTGGCCTCGCCGGTCCTGGAAAAAATTCGCGATCTGAACCCCGACGGCATCGTCACCGACTGCCTGAGCTGCCGGCTGCAGTTTATGCACGCGCTGCCCTATCCCGTTTACCATCCCATGGAGATTCTGATGTCGGCCTTCGGAGGCGATGCTTTTCAGGTGGCTAGTGATTGACCCCGGGCATCGAACCATGCGATAATCAGCCCTAAAAGTTCTCGCCCACATTTCCCTGTGCTGACCCCGGACGGCCCGCAAGCCGCCACCCCATGATCTTACCTGGGGCTGCACGATATGACAACCCTCTAACCAAGGTGATACCCGCATGCAGCATCCTACCGACGGCGGTTCCCCCAGGGGACCGTTCCCGCAGTTTAATCCGGAGGACCTGGATTTTTCCAAACTGCCCAACGTGACCAAGTGGATCGTTCTGGCGGTTGCCGTTTTTATACTCTGGAACCTGATGAGCTGGGCGACTTCCTTTTACCGGGACTGGCTGTGGTTCAGCAACCTGGAACACCAGTCCGTGCTGCTGAAGGTGATGAGCACCCGTATCGTGCTGTTCTGTGCGGCCTGCGTGGTCTTTCTGGCCCTGGCTGTCCCCAACGTGCGGATGGCCTTGCGTGCCGTGCCGCAGACCCCTCCGGCCGACGGCCCCCAAATGCCGCCGGAGGCCTACCGCCTGGCGGTCCGCCTGTTGGCCTGGCTGGGGTGGGCCGCCGCGGTGCTGGGGGCGCTGTTCCTGGCATCGCGCCTGGCCTCGGAATGGGAACTCGTGCTGCGGTTCCTGAATGCCGTCCCCTTCAACGAAACCGAGCCGATTTTCGACAAGGACTTCTCTTTCTATATATTCACCCTGCCGGCGCTGCACTTCCTGCGTTCCTGGCTGCTGGGCGCCCTGGTGCTTGTCGTCGTCGGTGTGCTGGCCCTCTATTATCTTTCCGGGGCCATGCGGGGCGAGCGCTTTTCCCTGACCCCCGCCATCCGCGCCCACCTGACCCTGCTGGGCGCCTTTATCTTTCTTCTGATCGCGGCGGGGCACTGGCTGGGGCGCTACGACCTGCTCTACTCCCCCACCGGCGCGGTGTATGGCGTCGGGTATACCGACCATCACATCACCCTGCCGGCGCGATTTTTCCTGACGTTTGTGGCCCTGGCCTGCGCGGGGGTCCTCTTTTTCAACCAGCGGTTGAAAAGACCGCGCATGGTCTACTACGCCATCGGGACCTGGGTCGGCCTGGCCTTCCTGGCGGGCACGGCTGTGCCCGCGCTGGTTCAGCGGCTTCACGTGGAGCCCAGCGAATTGGCCCGGGAAGAACCCTACCTGGCCAACAACATCGCCTTCACGCGCAAGGCCTACGGCCTGACGGACATCCAGTCGCGCAGCCATCCGGCGCGGGGCACGGTGGATGCACAAACCGTGGCCGACAACCAGGGCACGATCCAGAACATCCGCCTTTGGGACGAGGGGCCCTTGCTGCAGAGTTACAACCAAATCCAGTTCTTCCGGCTCTATTACGACTTCATGGCGGTTCACACCGACCGCTACGAGGTGGACGGCCAGTTGCGCCAGGTGATGCTGGCGACCCGTGAACTCTCCGCCGAAAAGCTGCCCGACGAGGCCCAGCGCTGGGTCAACCGCCGTCTTCAGTTCACCCACGGCTACGGCGTGGCCATGACACCGGTCACCGAGGTGGACCAGGGCGGGCGCCCCGGCTTCTTCATCAAGAATGTGCCGCCGGTGGGGGAAATCCCCCTGACGCGTCCCGACATTTACTACGGTCTGAAAAGCCTCGATTTCCTCATCGTGCGCAGCGGCATGCAGGAGTTCAATTACCCCGGTCCCGACGGTCCGGTTTATGTGCGTTACGAAGGCAACGGCGGGGTCGCGCTGAGCAGCCTTTTCCGCCGCTTGATCTACAGCATCAAGTTCATGGATATCAATATCCTGATCTCCGGTGAAATCGCCGCCGACAGCCGCATCCAGTACCGCCGCACCGTCCCCGAGCGCTTCGCCACCGTGACGCCTTTTCTGATGCGCGACCGGGAGGCCTATCCGGTGGTGGCCGACGGTCGCCTGTTCTGGATCCAGGACGCCTACACGGTCACCCGCCGCTACCCCTATGCCACGCCCTTCGAAAACAGCTTCAACTACATCCGCAACAGCGTCAAGGCGGTCGTGGATGCCTACCATGGCACCATCGACTACTACGTCACGGATCCCTCCGACCCGCTGATCCAGACCTACCAGGCCATCTTCCCGGACCTGTTCAAACCCCTGGAAGCGATGCCCGCCTATCTGCGGGGACACTTGCGCTACCCTATGGATCTGTTTACCATTCAATCGCAGATGCTCCTGCAGTATCACATGGAGGATCACGTGGTCTTCTACAACAAGGAGGACCAGTGGTCGATTCCCGTGCAGAGCTCCTTCGGCGAGACCGAGGCCCTGCGCCCCTATTACATCGTGGCCCGGCTGCCCGGCGAGGAAAGGGAAGAATTTCTCCTCATCCAGCCCTTCACTCCCGCCGACCGCCACAACCTGGTGGGCTGGATCGCGGCCCGCAGCGACGGGGAGCACTACGGCAAGATGGAGCTGTTCCGCTTCCCCTCGGGGCGGCACGTGGACGGCCCCAACCAGGTGGAAGCGCGCATCGACAACGATGCGGTCATCTCGGAACAGTTCACCCTGTGGGGCCAGGTGGGCTCCGAGGTGTCCCGGGGGATCCTGCTGGTGGTTCCCATCGGCGATGCCGTCCTGTATGCCGAGCCCGTCTTCCTCAAACCGGAAACCCTGGATTTCCCCGAGCTGCGGCGCATCATCCTGGCCGATTCTGAACAAGTGGTGATGCATCAGACATTGGACGACGCCGTTGGGGCCCTGTCCGGCAAGCTGCCGGCGGTCGTGGTGACCCCGGAAGTGGAAACCCCGGCCGCGGCCCTCGGCGCGACCGGCCCCATCGTCCAGAGCATCGAGGAGATCCGCCGGGCCCTGGATCAGGCGACCGTCAAGCTGGAAGAATTGCTCGACCAGTTGCGGCAACAGCCACGGGAGGCGGACCGGTAGACAGCGTCCCGGCGCCGTCGCATCTTCGACATGGCCTTCAGGTGCTGCATGTCCTTCATGGTGAACGACGGTTTTGGGATCAAAAACCCCTCAGGACAGCATTTCGACGTGAACGGCACTGCCGGCGGGCATGCTGGCGACGCCCTCGGGGATCGTCAGCAGGGCCCGGGCATGCCCCATGGCTTTCAACCGGCTCGCCTGCCGGTCGGGCTGAAACAGTCTGTTTCCCTCGCTGTCGGCTTGCATGCCGCCGAAAACGGCCTGGGTCCAGTCGGGCCGCCCGTGCACCTCTTCCCGCAGGCGGACGCGTTCGCGCGGAAGCCCTTGCGCCGGATGCCCGGCCATCTTGAGGATCGCCGGCAGGGCCAGCTTGAGGAAACCGGCCAGGTTGGAGGGCGGGCCGCCGGGCAGCATGAACACCGGGCGGCGGCCGATCAGCCCCATGCCGGTGCCCTTGCCGGGTCCCAGGCGGACCCGGTGGAAAACCAGCCGCCAGTCCAGATCCTCCAGTGCCAGCCTTACCAGGTCCCGTTCGCCGGACCAGGCGCCGCCGCTGGTTAAAACCACATCGCGGGTTTCGACGGCCTCGTGTAGCGCGGCCAGGATGGCCGCCGGTTCATCGGGGACGACCTTCAAGACGGTGTCGCAATTGAAGCGCCGGCACCAGGCTTCTAAAGTCACGGCGTTGCTGGCATAGAGCTGGCCTGCTTCGAGGGGCGTGCCCGGAAGACGGATTTCATCCCCCGTCGCGATGACCGCCACCCGTGGACTTGGATAAACCGGGACGTGGGCGTGGCCGGCGGCCGCCAGCAGCCCCAGGCGCCCCGGGGTCAGGCGGTCCCCGGTACGGACAAGGGTCTCGCCGGCCTGCACATCCTCGCCCTGAGGCAGGATGTTGCGCCCGGCCGCGATGCCATGGTCGACGACGATGCCCCGATCTTCCGTGCGGCAGAATTCTTCGGCCACCACGGCATCGGCACCCAAAGGAATCCGCCCCCCCGTGAGGATGCGCACGGTCGAATGCGGAGGGACCTGCATGCGGGCGGGGGCGCCTGCCGCGGCGACGCCACGCAAGGCGAGTTTGACGGGCGCTTGCGGGGAGGCCCCGGCGAGGTCTTCCGCTCGCACGGCATACCCGTCCTTGAGAGAGCTCGATGCCGATGGGGCATCCACCCGGGCCTGGATGTCTGCGGCCGCCACCGCGTCCAGACTGTTCGCCAGCCGCCGCCATGCGGGTGCCAGGCGGCGGATGTTTGCCATGCCAAGGTCGAATGCTTCGGCAAAGCCGATGGGGGCTTTAGACATGGGAATGCTTGTCCCATACGGAAAGGCGGTAAATGCGGGTCTTGCCTGCCGGGCCTTGGGGCCACACGTGCATCATCACGCTGTGCGAGCAAACTTCATGACGTCAGCCCCAGATCGACGCGTGTCGGTGCGGCGCCCTCCAGCGGTTCGGGGGCCAGAACGTTGGGCGGTTTGATGAGAAAGACCCGCTCGGCCTCGACCTTCTCCGTATCCAGCAGGTAGTCCTTGACCGCCAGGGCCCGGGCGTAGGCCAGCTCCTCCAGATCGGTCTGCCCCACTTCGATGTGCTCGCGGATCATGGCTTCGGCCTCCTCGGGGGGCAGGGTTTTTTCGATGCCGATAAAGTTGGTGGGTTTCTCGAAGGTTGCGGCCTCATAGGCGGCCTGCAGCAGTTCTTCGTATTCATCCGCGGCAATGGTGATGTCGTCCAGGGCGATGTCCGTCTGCCCTTCGTCGCCGAGCTCCAGCACTTTCTGGGCTTTCAGCTTGCGTTGGAAAAGGATGTCGGCCAGGGCCGGGGCGTCGGCCGCGGGATCGGCGTAGCCGGCGATTTCCAGCCGCAGGGCGGGGCGGTCGTAGAGAATCTGGGCCAGGGCGTCCAGCTTCTCGGCGGTTTCCGGAGCGAGACGGGCGCGGCCGGGATCGAACTCGAGGTGGCTCAGGTCCTGGCCCCCGAACATGCTGCCCAGCAGCGCAAAGGGCGAGGTGACAGCCTTGACGATGAGGTTGACAAAGGCCTGCAGAACGATGCCGCCGATGGAGAACTTGGGATCGTTCATGTCGCCGGATACCGGCAGGTTGATGGTGATTTTGCCGCTGCGGTCCTTGAGCAGGGCCACGGCCAGGTCCACCGGTAGATCCAGATCGTCGGGGCTTTCCACCCGTTGGCCGAAGTTGAACTGGTCGATCAGGATGTCGTGCCTGGCCTTCAGGGCCTGATTTTCAATGTGGTAGGCGCTCTGGACGTTGAGTTTGCCCTGACTGATGGTCCGGCCGACATAGCGGCCGGCGTAGGGGCTGGCGGCGGTGAGGTCCACCTGCCGGAAGTCGAAGGCCAGATCGGCGTACATCTCGTCGGCCAGGGGCTGGATTTCGCCGGTGATGGCCACCGGGGCGTGTCCCTCGACCTTGCCGCGGATCTCCACCTGGGCCGGATCGGCCGCCTCCGACGACAGACCGCTGATCGTGGTTTCCACTTCTTCGATGACCGCCTGAAATCCGGGCCGGAAGCTGCGGTCGGCGAAGATGAGCTTGCCGCCGCGCCCTTTGAGGGTTTCGATGCGGATCGGGATGGG
>CAYMQN010000108.1:5295-12630 GCA_964392545.1 uncultured Desulfobacteraceae bacterium | reverse complement strand
ACCGCCACGGAATTGTAGTGGGCCTGGTTACTGCGCTCGTAAAAGCTGATGGGGAGCACAACGCCCAGTTCCCGGGCCAATGCCGCGAAGTGGCGCACTGTCGGACTTTCATCGAGCGGCACGGCCAACGCATGGAATTCCGGCTTTTCGACCTGGCAGAAATAGAGCGTTTCGAAAAGCTCTTGCAGCAAGATCAGCCGCGCCCCTTGCGCGGCTGCGGCGCGAACCAGGTCTTCGGCCTTGACGATATTCGCTTTCGGCACATCCGAACACGCCATTTGTATGGCGGCGACAACGAGATGGGTCATAGAATCAGTCTCCTTCACGATTTTCCGCCCTTGACGACCTGTATTGGCAGTCGATGTTTTGTTCTATCCCGCCGACTGGGCCAGCCGCGTCAAGCGTTGGACCAGTTCCCCATAGGCCTCCGACGGCGTCTGGGTTCCCGGAAAGACATGGGTGGCCCGGGGCAGGCGGTCCCGCCAGAAAAGCCCTGTGGTGCGCCCCGCCTCCGGTGCGGCGGCCAGCCAGGTGATCGTGTCGGCGCCTTCCGCCGGCGTGCGCAGCCAGGGGCGCATGCGCTGGTGAAAGCCGGCCAGCGAGGCTGCCAGACCGGGGGTGTCCACCCAGCCGGGATGCATGGCGTGGATGCGGATGCCGCGGGGGGCCAGTTCGCCGGCCCAGTATTCGGTCAGCATGACCATTCCCCGCTTGGCCCGCGCATAGGCCTCAGCCCCGTTGTAATCCCCCTGGGCGGAGTCGAGGTTTTCCAGATCGATGCCGCGGGTGTACATGCCGCCGGAGGAGACCATGACAATGCGGGCCGGAGCACCGGCCCCAAGCACGGGCAGAAGCTCGCACGTCAGCAGAAAGGGGCCCAGCAGATCGGTGGCCAAGGTCCTTTCGAGGCCTTCGGCCGTCATTTCCCGCCGGTTGAAAAGGGCGCCGGCATTGTTGATCAAGACGTGCACGGCCGGAAAGCGCTCGGCAATCCGCCCGGCCAGGGCGCGCACCTCCGCCATGTGGCCGAGATCGGCGATTTCGACGGCGGCTTTGCGGCCTTCGGCGTCCCGCAGCAGGTGCGCCAGGCCCTCGGTCTTTTCCCGGTCGCGGCCCACCAGCACGAGCCGGGCGCCCAGGTCCGCCAGTTGAAACGCCGCCGCCCGGCCGATGCCCGACGTTCCGCCGGTCAGAACCACTGTGCGACCCGCCAGGGCACGGTGCGGAAGGGGCCAGCGGTTTTTCCCGAGCCGATAGCCCAGCCGGGTGAACCCGATCATCCCCGGGAGGATAGCCTGGTCCACCATGCGCGTGGCCAGGGTCAAACGGGGGGCCGCTCCGCCCTCCGAAAGCTGCGCCTGGAGTTTCTTTACGGCCAGACGGCCGTTGCGGCGCACCAGGGGGGCCAGGAGGGTCTCCAGCCTGCGTGCCAGCGGATGCTGGAAACGGATGTCGGCCTGATAGTGGATGCGGGTCCCGCTTGGCAGGGAGCTCAGGATGATGCGGTCTTGGGCGCTGAAGGAATCCCCCCGGCCCTCCAGCACCAGGCGGTGCGGTGCCTCCAGGGCCGTGATGCGGTAAACCATGGGGACCGGTCGTCCTCCGAAAAGCAGCTTCAGCCGGTAACGGGTACCCTCCCGGGGTGGGCCGGGGGACGTTTGACGGGCCGTCAGAACGCTGGGATCCCACCGGCGTATATTGGCGAAATCCGCCAGATAGGCGAATGCCGCCTCGGGCGGAACTGTGACATCCACGGTTTCATCGAGGGTCAGCATGGCAGGCCTGCTTTCTGCAAAAACGGATTGGAATGGACATCCTCCGGATGTCCTGGGATGGTAAGCATTGCGGCCCCCACCGCAACGTTTCGCGCCAATCGGACCCCCTGCTTGCCAATCGAAGGGGCGGCCTTATGTTCTGGCGAAATATCAACACGCCATTTGCGATGCCGGAGCGGCAACCTGCGCGGCTTACGAGGACGACCATGAAACGACACCGAATAGCTTTGATCATCGCTCTGCTCCTGTTGCTGGCAGCCCCACCCACGACCCATGCCGCCGTCATCGAAGGCATCGCCTTCGACAAGACCCACCGCATCCAGGAAACCGAACTGCACCTGCGCGGCTACGGTCTCCTGCGCTACCTCGTTTTCATCAAGGCCTACGTGGGGGCCCTCTACATGCTGCCCGGAGAAGCCGCCGCCCAGGTCCTGGGGCCGACACCGCGCCGGCTCGAGCTGGAATATTTCCACGCCATTGCAGCCGAGGATTTCGCCGCGGCCACGCGCCAGAAAATCGCCGACAATGTGTCCGCCGAGACCCTGGCGGCCATTGCCGAACAGCTCGAACGCTTCAACGGCTTTTACCGCGACGTACAGCCCGGCGACCGCTACGCTTTGACCTATCTTCCCGGCCAGGGCACCGAACTCGCCTTGAACGGCGAGGTGCTGGGGCGCATCCCCGGCGATGATTTCGCCGCGGCGGTATTCGCCATCTGGCTCGGGCCGGACCCCATCGACACCGCATTCCGCGACACCCTGCTGGGGGTCAGATGACGACCGGGCGCCTTTCCTGGCCCCGGAAAGCGGCCTACGGCCTGCCCGCGTTCGCCTTGGCCGTGGTGGGGATCCCGGTCTACGTCTACATCCCCAAATTCTACAGCGACGTGGTGGGCATCAATATCGCGGTCATGGGATACATTCTCCTTGCCGTGCGGCTCTTCGATGCGGTGTCGGATCCCCTGATCGGGGTACTCTCGGACCGCACCCGCACGCCTTACGGTCGGCGGCGCCCCTATATTCTTGTCGGCGGCTTCCTGGTGGCCCTGACCATGTTTCTGCTCTTCACCCCGCCCGTAGACCCCAACGAAAACCACACCCTGTGGTTCGGGGTCTGGATCTTCGCCTTGTTTCTGGCCTGGACCGCGGTCATCGTGCCCTACGAATCCCTGGGGCCGGAGCTGACCTTCGACTACAATGAGCGCACCTCCCTTTTCGCCGTGCGCGACGGCCTGCTGATCGCCGGAACCCTGCTGGCCGCCATATCGCCGGCCCTGGTGGGCGCTGTCTTTGGTACGGACCCCTCTCCCGAAGGGGAGCGCCGCAAGTTCTTCTGGCTGGCGGTCTGCTATGCGCCTTTTTTGATCGGCACCTGCGCCCTGTGCGCCTACCTCATCCGGGAACCCCGGAAGCCGGTGGGCACGGCGGCCGTCCCCACCCTCCGGGGATGGCGCAGCATCCAGGCCAACCGCCCTTTCATGATCCTTCTGGCGGCCTACACCATCAGTGCCATCGGCAGCAACCTGCCGGCCACCCTGATTCTCTACTACGTCGACTATGTGCTCCAGTCCCCGCGTGCCGACCTGTTCCTGATTCTCTATTTCGTCACCGGCATCCTCTTCCTGCCTGCCTGGATCAAATTTGCCGAGCGTTTCGACAAGAAGATCGCCTGGCTGCTTTCCATGGCCATCAACACCGGTGTTTTCCTGGGCGTTTTCTTCCTGGGGCCCGGCGACGAATGGCTTTACGGGGTGCTGGTGGTGGGTTCCGGCATGGGTTTCGGGGCCACCCTGGCGCTGCCCTCGGCCATCCAGGCCGACGTCATCGACTATGACGAACTGCTGACGGGCAAGCGGCGCGAAGGCCTCTATATCGGCATCTGGTCCATCGCCAAAAAGCTGGCGGCGGCGGTGGGCGTAGGCACGGCCCTGGCCTTCCTGGGCGGGGCCGGCTACCAGCCCAACGTGGCGCAATCGGACCATGTGGTCCTGACCCTGCGCATTTTGTATGCCCTGGTACCCTGCCTGTGCAACATCGTCGCCCTGGGGGTGGCCCTGGCCTACCCCCTGGATGCCGCCGCGCACCGCGCCATACGCGAGGGGGTGGTGCGGCGCCATGAGGGTCGACCCGTTGCCGATCCGCTCCGCCCGGGGCGGGTCATCGGCGGATGACCCGGGCCCGAACGCTCCTTTCAGGGCATCCTGAAGGCGCCGCTCAGGGGGTCCGGGTCGGCAAGGGTATCGGGGGGCGTGTACGTCTCCTCAAAATCGACGGCACGGATATCCTCGCAGATGGCCTGAAGGTGGGCCAAGACCTTCTGGTGGTCGGGATGGGCCTGGTAGCGTTGCAGCGCTTCCAGGTTGGCAAAGCCCGAAACAAGCGCGAAGTCGTAGGAGCGCTCCGAGCGCAGGATGTCGCGCCCGAATTCGTAGGTCTGGATCTCGATGATCTTGTCCGGCAGGGTGTCGAGCATCTCCTCCAGGCGCGCCACCGCGGCGTCATCCACCCCGGCGTTGAATTTCATCAGCACAATGTGGTGCAGCATCATTTCCTCCCAGCATCCATACGGGCAGGGGCAATCGTCATCGGGCCCGGCCGGTCGGTCCCTGCCCAACCACCGGCGGCCTCAAATCAGGGGCCGCGCCCGCAGACGGCGGCCGACGGCCAACAGCAGGGCCAAGCCGGCCCCCCATAGCAGACTGTTGACGGCAATCGGAATCGCAATCCAATTTCCCGGAAACCAGTGGCGCGGATAGAGCGCCAGGGTGAGAACCGGGAAATAGAGAACGCGGGTGGCCAGCGCCAGCATGGCGTAAACCAGCGAATCCGCCGTTCTGAACGGCACCAGGCGGCCGATCTTGAGTGTCAAGGGCACGATGCCCAGACTCAGCATGAAATGAACCGCGGCGAGCAGCAAGCCCGCCGCAAAGGGACCCGGGCGTCGCATGGTCAAGGCCTCGTGGAACGGATGGGTTTTCCCTTCGTGCCGCGCCCTTGCGCAAGGGCGTGGCAGCGCCAGAGGTTTCTATAGCCCTGGTACCGCCCTCGATCAAGTCAAATTGGTTGGCGCAGTCCAGCCCCGACCTGAAGGAAGACTGGAATGGCCTCTTGTGAAACGCTTGCATCGAGGGTAGATTCGACCGGGAAAACCGCCCGGAAGCATCCGGGTTCCAAGAGGCCCCGCAACCTGAGCTCGTCTCAAGGAAAACGGAAAATCCGATGCATTCGACTGCTTGGCGCATCCACAACCCCCAAGGACGGCGACGGGTCGTCGTCACCAAGGAGCTGCCCGGCCGACGCTGGTTGGAACTGCTCGAAGCCGCAGACTGCCGCGTCGAGATCGGCACGGCGACCGAGGTCCTGTCAACCGACGCCATCGCCGCGGCCATCGGGGCGCAGTGCGACGGCGCCATCGGACAATTGACCGAGCGGTGGGGCGACGCCCTTTTCGAGGCGCTGCAGCAGGCCGGCGGCAGGGTCTACAGCAATTATGCCGTGGGGTACGACAATGTGGACCTGGTGGCCGCCACGCGCCGGGGCATTGCGGTGGGCAACACCCCGGGCGTACTGACCGAAGCCACCGCCGAAATGGCGGTGGCACTCACCCTGGCCGCCGCCCGCCGGATCGGGGAGGCCGAACGCTACCTGAGGGCCGGCCGTTTCACGGGGTGGCTGCCGAGCCTTTTGCTGGGCGAACTGCTGCAGGGTAAAACCCTCGGCGTCGTCGGGGCAGGCCGCATCGGGACGGCCTATGCCCGCATGATGGCCCAGGGCCACGGGATGCACGTGATCTATCACAGCCGCCGGCCCCACCCCGATCTGGCGGAAGCGATCGCCGCCTTTAGCGCCTTCCGGGTTTCCCGGGGGGATCCCGCGCTTACCTGCCGGCGCGCTGAATCCCTCGAAGACCTCCTGCAATCGTCCGACTGCGTCAGCCTGCATACCGTACTCGACGCCGCGACCCGTCATTTGATCGATGCCCGGCATCTGGCGCTAATGAAAGCCAACGCCGTTCTGATCAACACCAGTCGGGGCCCCGTGATCAAGGAGGACGACCTGGTGGCCCACTGCCGCGCCCACCCGGACTTCCGGGCCGGACTGGACGTGTTCGAAAACGAGCCGGAGTTGACCGAAGGATTGCGCGACCTGGAAAATGTGGTGATCGTACCCCACATCGCCTCGGCCACGCGCTGGACCCGCCAGGGCATGGCTACCCTGGCGGCGGCCAACGTGGCCGGTTTTCTGTCGGGCGATCCGGTCTGGAGCAAATCCGATATGCGGCCCTTTTTCGAAGATCCGTCCCCCCGGGCCGTCCCGAGCCTTCTCAACGCCCGGCCCCTGGGCCTGACCCGCATGGCCTAGCCCCCCTTTTTTTACGACCGCCACCCCACTTGAACAGGGGCAATCCTGCGTTATTTTGAGTCTGTCATTTCACAGCCGCTTGAACCCCACCTGAAGCGGCCTTTTATACTTACAAATGGTATAGGCGCCCGGCGTCGATGCGCAGACGAATGACGGCATCCGAAGCGGCAGCGACCGTAAGGTCGAAGATCCGCAGCCCGCGCGTTGTGCGACCCTCGAGGGTGGCATTGTGTCGATTCTGGACGCATCGACCCTATGAATCGCAAACTTCTGGCATTGGCCTTAACGCGCCCGACGATGCTCCAACCCCTAAGCCACCTTCCGGCCGCGGAACCCCATCCCGGACAAGTCATCCTTATCCATCAACAAACCGCAGAATCTGTAAAGGAGGACACGCCATGAACATCCGCCCCATGAACGACAGAGTGCTGGTCACCCGCGTGGAGGAAGAGCAGAAAACCGCCGGCGGCATCATCATACCGGATACGGCCAAAGAAAAGCCTCAAGAGGGCCAAGTGGTTGCCGTAGGCCCCGGCAAACGCAACGACAGCGGCCAGCGTCAACCGCTCGCGGTTAAAAAGGGCGACCGCGTCCTGTTCTCCAAATATGCCGGCACCGAGATCAAGATCGACGGCCAGGAGCACATCTTCATGCGGGAAGACGATCTTCTCGCCATTTTGAATGCATAAGGAGGAACCCATCATGCCTGCCAAAATGATGATCTATGGATCCAAAGCCCGGGGGGCCATGCTGCAGGGCGTCAACACCCTGGCCGATGCCGTCAAGGTGACCCTGGGCCCGCGCGGAAACAACGTCGTGCTGGAGAAGCGTTTCGGCTCCCCCGTGGTGACCAAGGACGGTGTGACGGTGGCCAAGGAGATCGAACTGGACGACAAGTTCCAGAACATGGGGGCCCAGATGGTCAAGGAAGTGGCCAGCAAAACCAGCGATATGGCCGGCGACGGCACGACCACGGCCACGGTCCTGGCCCAGGCCATCTACCGGGAAGGGCAGAAACTGGTGTCCGCCGGGGTCAACCCCATGCCCCTGAAGCGGGGTATCGACCAAGGCGTCGAAGCGGTGGTGGCCGCCCTGAAAAAAATGTCCAAACCGACCAAAGACCGAAAAGAAATCGAACAGGTGGGCACGATTTCAGCCAACAGCGACGAGACCATCGGCAAGCTGATCTCCGAGGCCAT
>CAYMQN010000108.1:0-5285 GCA_964392545.1 uncultured Desulfobacteraceae bacterium | reverse complement strand
GTGATCACGGTGGAGGAAGCCAAAAGCATGGAAACCTCCCTGGAAGTTGTCGAAGGCATGCAGTTCGACCGGGGCTATATTTCGCCGTACTTCGTCACCAATGCCGAAAAGATGGAGGCCGTCCTGGAGGATCCCTTCATCCTGATTCATGAAAAGAAGATTTCCGCCATGAAAGACCTGGTCCCCCTGCTCGAGGCGGTGGCCCGCTCCGGCAAGCCCCTGCTGATTTTAGCCGAGGACATCGAAGGCGAAGCCCTGGCAACCCTCATCGTCAACAAGCTGCGCGGCACCCTGCATGTGGCCGCGGTCAAGGCCCCCGGTTTCGGCGACCGCCGCAAAGCCATGCTCCAGGACATCGCCGTATTGACCGGCGGCCAGGTGGTCTCCGAGGAACTGGGCGTCAAACTGGAGAATATCACCATCAACGATCTGGGCCGCTGCAAAACCGTCAAGATCGACAAGGATGCCACCACCGTCGTGGACGGCGGCGGCACCAAGGCGGCCATCGAGGGCCGCGTCAAACAGATCCGCGCCCAGGTCGAAGAAACGACCTCCGACTATGATCGCGAGAAGCTCCAGGAACGCCTGGCCAAACTCATCGGCGGCGTGGCCGTCATCAACATCGGGGCCGCCACGGAGACCGAAATGAAGGAGAAGAAAGCGCGGGTCGAAGACGCCTTGAACGCCACCCGCGCCGCGGTCGAAGAGGGCATCGTGCCCGGCGGCGGCGTGGCGCTGGTGCGCTGCCTGGCGGCCCTCGAGAAGATTTCGGTCGAGGGCGAAGAAAAAAACGGCATCGCCATCCTGAAACGGGCCCTCTGCGCGCCCTTGAAGCAGATTGCGGCCAATGGCGATTACGACGGTTCGATCGTTCTCAACAAGGTGCTGGAAGGCAAGGATGACTATGGCTTCAATGCCCAGACCGGAACCTACGAAAATCTTATGGCGGCCGGGGTGCTGGACCCCACCAAGGTGGTGCGCTTTGCCCTTCAAAACGCCGCTTCGGTGGCCGGGTTGATGCTGACCACCGAGGCCCTGCTGACCGAAAAGCCTGAAAAGAAAACGGCGTCCGCCATGCCGTCCGGCGACTTCGAAGACGATATGTATTAAACGGAATATTCAATTGAGGTCAAAATGGTTCGATTATTTGTAAATAAACGATTTTCCAAAGAACACCCTATCCTTTTGCGATAATTCGATTCACATCAAAGTATTTTTTTGTTGCCAAGAGACTTGAATTTTGTATATATGATCGCTATCATTGATTGTTCACTCAAACTTCATTTCTAAAAATCATCCTTCATATAGTTTGTCGACGAAGCATCATATAGGCATCATAAAAATTTAGTGTGCGATGCATACTTAAGAAATAAATCATTAGGATGCTAAGCAATTATGGCCGAACCCAGCATATCGACATCCGTCTCCGAGCGCAGTGTCAGCGACAGTGTTTTAATTGCGTTGCGCAAAATTATCCAGGCCATCGAAATGAATTCCAAGAAGCTCGTCAAGCGGGTGGGCCTCACCGGTCCCCAACTGGTTATCCTGCAGGAAATCGCCCGTACCGGAGAACTCACGGCAGGGGAAATCGCGCGTGCCGTGAGTGTCAGCCAGGCCACGGTGACCGGCATCCTGGAGCGCATGGAAAAACGCGGCCTGCTCGCCCGCAAGCGCAGTGAGCGCGACAAGCGCCGCATCATGGTGAGCATCACCGCATCCGGCCGACAGATCCTGGACGAAGCCCCGCCTCTCATGCAGGAAGCTTTCGTGGAACGCTTCTCCAGCCTTCAGGAGTGGGAGCAGACCATGATTCTGAGCGCCCTTCAGCGACTGGTGTCCATCATGGATGCCAAAACCATCCAGGCCGGGCCCTTTTTGTCGACCACCCCGCTCGACAGTCGAGCCCCTAAAGCAGACAGCGGCCGTCGGCCGTCCCTATGAAGGCAAAGCGCGCCTGAACAACTTCCAAACAGCAGAGGTGGATATCCGTGGATAAGATCGTTGTAGAAAACCTGTTCAAAATTTTCGGCGACAACCCCAAGAAAGCCCTGCAGCTTCTCAAGGAAGGCCACAACAAGGAGTCCGTGCACGACAAGACCGGGATGACCGTGGGTGTCGACAATGCCAGCTTTGCCATCGAGGCCGGCGAAGTTTTCGTCATCATGGGCCTGTCCGGATCCGGCAAATCCACCATCGTGCGCATGCTCAACCGGCTCATCGAACCCACCGCCGGCAAAGTGGTCGTGGACGGCGAGGATGTCACCAAGATGAGCTACGACGAGCTGGTCAAATTCCGCCTTAGAAACATGAGCATGGTCTTCCAGTCCTTTGCCCTCATGCCCCATCTGACCGTCCTCGAAAACGCGGCTTTCGGGCTGGACCTGGCCAAAACCGACAAGGAGAAGCGCAAGAAGCGCGCCATGGAAGCCCTGGATCAGGTGGGGCTGGCCGGCTGGGAAAACTCCTATCCCAAGGAGCTCAGCGGCGGCATGCAGCAGCGGGTGGGGCTGGCCCGCGGCCTGGCCGTGGACCCCGACATCCTGCTCATGGACGAGGCCTTCTCCGCGCTCGATCCCCTGATCCGGACGGAAATGCAGGACGAGCTGCTCAAACTCCAGGAGGAGGACCAGCGCACGATCGTCTTTATCTCCCACGATTTGGACGAGGCCCTGCGCATCGGCGACCGCATCGCCATCATGGAAGGCGGGCGCGTGGTCCAGGTCGGCCCCCCGGAGGAAATTCTCCAGAACCCGGCCGACGACTATGTGCGGGCCTTTTTCAGGGGGGTGGACCCCACCAATGTCATCTCGGCCGGCGACATCGTGCGCGACACCCATCCCACGGTCGTGGTCCGCAAAAAGGGCAGTCTGCGCACCTGCCACGAACTGCTGAGCAGCAGCGAGCGCGATCATTTGTACGTACTGGACCCCAAGCACCGCTTTCTCGGCATCGTTTCTTCGGATTCCCTGCGCGAAGCCCTGGAAAGCGGCAAACCCGACAACCCGGTCAACCAGGCCTTCCTGGAAAACGCGGTGGCCGTCAAGATGTCCGATTCCATGCAGGATATCCTCCCCCAGGTGGCTTCCAGCTCCTGGCCGATTCCGGTCGTCGACGACCAGAACGTCTACAAGGGGGTGGTGTCCAAAAACCGGTTCCTGCGGACGCTGCACCGCACCGAAGAGCAATTGGAGACGCAGGCCCAAGCACACTAATCGACGGTGGGCGCCCCCTGCCGGCAGCTACCAATAGAGGGCCGGACGCAATGTCCGGCCGCGGAGAAGGACTATGTTTGAATATAAGGTTATCCCCCTCGATGTATGGGTTTCGCAATTTGTCGACTGGCTGGTGGACAACCACCGTGATGTCTTTCAGGCCTTGAAGTGGCCGGTGGAACAAACCCTGAACGGGCTCGACGCCGGCCTGAACGCCCTTTCGCCGATCATCGTGATCGCCCTGCTGGCCATCGCCGCCTGGCGCTTTTCCGGCAAGGGCCTGGCCGTCTTTACGGTGATCACCCTGGTCTTTACCGGACTGCTCGGACTTTGGCAGGAAACCATGACGACCCTGGCCATGGTGCTCTCGTCGGTCATCTTCTGCTGCATCGTGGGGGTGCCGCTGGGTATCTGGAGCGGCCGCAGCGACGGCTTCGAGACCACGATCCGCCCCGTGCTGGATGCCATGCAGACCACCCCGGCGTTTGTCTACCTGGTGCCCATCGTCATGCTCTTTTCGGTGGGCAACGTGGCAGGGGTCCTGGCGACCATTATCTTCGCCCTGCCGCCCATCATCCGCCTCACGAGCCTGGGCATCCGTCAGGTGCATCCCGAATTGGTCGAGGCCGCCCAGGCGTTCGGCGCCACCAATCGCCAGGTGCTGTTCCGCGTCCAGGTGCCCCTGGCCATGCCCACGATCCTGGCCGGCTTGAACCAGACCATCATGATGGCCTTGTCCATGGTCGTCATCGCGGCCCTCATCGGCGCCGGGGGCCTGGGCTCCCCGGTCATCCTGGGGTTGAACACGCTGGACATCGGCCGCGCCGTGATCGGCGGGCTGAGCATCGTCCTGATGGCCATCGTGCTCGACCGGATCACCCAGTCGATGGCGCAGAAGAAATAGAACGGCAAAGACGTGTGATGCATTCATGAACAACACAACGCAAAGAAGGAGGTTTTAATGAAACGATTGAGTCTATTGATGATCATGAGCGCAGTTTGTCTCTCACTGGCGGCCATTCCCGTGTCCGCGGACGACATGAAACCGGGCAAAGGGGTTACGCTTAAACCCGCCCGCGCCACCTGGAACACCGGCTTCTTCCAGGAGGCCCTCGTGCGTCGGGCCCTCGAGGAATTGGGCTACGAGGTCAAAATGCCCAAAGACCTGCAGAACCCGATTGCCTATAAATCCATCGCATTAGGAGATGTTGATTATTGGACCAACGGCTGGTTCCCCATGCACAACGCCCAACTTCCGAAAAATTTCGAGGAAGATGCCGGCATGTACGGCTATGTGGCCAAGGCCGGCGGCCTGGGGGGCTACCTCGTATCCAAACGCGATGTCGAAAAATTCGGTATCACCTCCCTGGACGACTTCAAGCGCCCCGAGGTCAAAAAGGCCTTTGACATGAATGGCGACGGCAAGGCCGACCTGACCGCCTGCCCGCCGGGCTGGGGCTGCGAAAAGGTGATCGCCCATCATCTGGACGCCTATGACCTCAGGGACCACATCAACCCCGTCAAGGCTTCTTACGAGGCCGGCATGGCGTCGGCGCTTGGTAATTACAAAAGTGGAGGTCCTGTCTTTTTCTACACCTGGACGCCCAACTGGACTACTGGCATATTGAAACCAGGTGAAGATGTGATGTGGATCAACGTGCCGGAAATCATCCCTAGCGATGCCCAGAAAGGTTTCGAAGACCGAATGACGGTCAGCGGCGTGGCCGGCGCGGTCAGCGATCCGCTTAAAATGGGCTTTGTGGCCAACGATATCCGCATCGTGGCCAACAAGGAATTTGCGAAAAGCAACCCAGTCGTCAAGAGGTTCTTCGAGGTTTTCGCCCTGCCGTTGGGAGACATCAACGCCCAGAACAAGCGCATGAACGAAGGGGAGAAATCCGAGCAGGACATCGAAAAGCATGTGGACGAGTGGATTGCCGCAAACACGGATACGTGGAACGGTTGGCTCGAAGAGGCTCGCAAAGCCGCCAAGTAATTCTTCCGTGAGCTGTTTAACATGAAACAAAGCGCCCGAAGCTTATGCCTTGCTGCTTCGGGCGCTTTTACATTCTT
>CAYMQN010000107.1:0-12732 GCA_964392545.1 uncultured Desulfobacteraceae bacterium | reverse complement strand
CGTTCGAGGGGCTTTAAATCATCCGGCGGGTGTTCGGGCTCTTTGGCGGCCTTCTTAAGACCCAGTTTGCGCGCAAAGCCGAGCAGCCGGGTCGAGACGGTTCGCTTGACGGTATCCGTGGGCACCTGGTAGTCCGCCAGGGAAACATATTCCCAGATGGGCTTCTTTTCAGTCGCTTCGGCCATATCCATTCCGCTTCCGGCCGGCGCTCAATACGCCATGGAAACAGGAGCTCCGGCATTGAACTGTTGACTCCGGCACATAACTAGTGTTCATCCAGAGATGGTAGACCATCTCTGGACGAACACGAACGAAACGACCAGACCGAGGGGCTCACACGCTCATCATCACCCCATAAACTGCCGGAACACCAAGCGCAATGAAAAATGTCGACCCCCAAGACAGCAGGTTTTCGCGGCCTATCCCACCAGAAGGCATAAGCACCGATCCCTGAGGAGGATTCGCGATGCACACGCATGTCCTGGTGGCACTTTCCGTCCTACTGCTGGTGGGCTTCGGATGCCAATGGATTGCCTGGCGTTTGAAACTGCCGGCCATTCTCTTTTTGCTGCTCAGCGGTCTTTTGGCGGGCCCCTTGCTCAATTGGCTGCACCCCGACCGACTCTTCGGCGACCTCCTGTTTCCCTTCATTTCCCTGGCGGTCGCCGTTATCCTTTTCGAGGGCAGTCTGACCCTGAAGTTCCGGGAGATTCGCGGCCTGGAGCGGGTCATCCGCAACATGATCACCCTGGGGGTGCTGATCACATGGCTCGTCACCGCCGGGGCCACGCGCTGGCTCCTGGGGTTTTCCTGGGAAATCGCCTTGCTGTTCGGCGCCATCATGGTGGTGACGGGCCCGACGGTGATCGTGCCCATGCTCCGCACGGTGCGGCCCATCGAATCGGTGGCCAACATCCTGCGGTGGGAAGGGATTCTGATCGATCCCATCGGCGCCACCCTGGCCGTATTGGTCTATGAGTTCATCCTTTCGAGCGGCATGCAGGGTGGTTTCTCGAACAGCCTGGCGGTTTTCGGCAAAATCGTGGCCATCGGCGTGCTGCTCGGCGGCACCGCGGGCTATGGGTTCGGGATCGCGTTGCGCCGCCATTGGGTACCGCATTATCTCCACAACTTCGCGGCCTTGACCCTGGTCTGCGGCGTTTTCGCCCTGTCCGATCTCCTGGAGGCCGAATCCGGCCTGCTGTCCGTTACCGTGATGGGGATCTGGTTGACCAACATGAAGGGCTTCGAGCTGGATGAAATCCTCGATTTCAAGGAAAGCCTGAGCATCCTGCTCATTTCCATGCTGTTCATCCTTCTGGCGGCCCGCATGGATCTGGACCGTTTTTTGGATCTGGGATGGCCCGCCTTGACCCTCTTCGGGGTGATCCAATTGTTGGCCCGCCCCCTGAACGTCCAGGCGTCGGCCTGGGGGTCGAAGATTTCCATGGCCGAGCGCCATCTACTGGCCTGGATCGCTCCGCGCGGCATCGTGGCCGCCGCGATTTCCGCGCTGTTTGCCATCCAGTTGGAAACCGCGGGCTATCCCGAGGCCGCTCAGATGGTGCCCCTGACCTTCATGGTCATCATCGGCACGGTGCTGCTGCAAAGCGCCACGGCCGGCCCGATCGCCAAATGGTTGAAAGTGGCCGAACCGGAACCCAGAGGGTTTCTCATCGTCGGTGCCGATCCCCTCGCAAGGGCCATCGGCCGTGCCTTGCAGGAAAACGGATTCCGGGTTCAACTGGCGGATCAGAACTGGGATCACCTCAAGGAGGCCAAACTGGAAGGCCTGCCGGCTTATTGGGGCAACCCCGTCTCGGAGCATGCCGACCGCCATCTGAGCCTGATCGGCATCGGCCGCCTTCTGGCCCTGACCCCCAACGGGGAACGCAACGCACTGGCGGCGAAACACTATTGGATGGAGTTCGGTGCCAACAATATTTTTACGATTGGGATCAACCCTCCTGAAAACGGAACGGCCGATGCCAAGTCGGCCTACAAACACGGGGGGCAGCGCCTCTTCGGGGATACCGCCACCCACGAAGTGCTTGCCGGGTTGTTGGCCGCCGGCGGCGAGGTCAAAACAACCCCTCTGACGGATGAGTTCTCCTACGCGGATTATCGGCAGCAGCAGGACGAGAAACGGATTCCGCTCTTTGCCCTGGATCCCGGGGGGCGCATTCATCCCCTGACCGACGCAACCGAAGTCGCCCCGCAATCCGACTGGAAGATCATCGGCCTTTCGGCGAATCCCCGTTCCACAGATCGGTGAAAGGCATTGCCGGCACGCATTCGAAAGATGTAGGGTTGTCTCGGTCAGACAGGAAGACCGGATTCGCATCCCTTTTGCCGAACGCCCAACCGAAGGATACCCCTTATGAAAGTATGGCCAGGCAACGCCTATCCGCTGGGAGCCGTGTTCGATGGTTCCGGGACCAATTTCTCCCTCTTCTCCGAGATCGCCGAACGCGTGGAGCTCTGCCTCTTTGACGATGAAGGGGCCGAGCAGCGCGTCGACCTGCCGGAAGTGACGGGCTATTGCTGGCACGGTTATCTCCCCACGGTGGAACCCGGCCAGCGCTACGGATTCCGGGTGCACGGTCCCTGGGACCCGTCCCGGGGACACTGGTGCAATCCGTCCAAGCTGCTGCTCGATCCCTACGCCAAGGCCGTCGACGGCCAGGTGCAATGGGACGAGGCGGTTTTCGGCTACGTGTTCGAGGAGGGACCCGACACCCCCAGCGAGAGCGACAGTGCGCCTTTCGTGCCCAAAGGCGTGGTGCATCAGCCCCATTTCGACTGGAGCGGCGACCGTCGCCTGCAGCTTCCCTGGCACGAAACCATCATTTACGAAACCCATGTAAAGGGTCTGACCGCACGCCATCCGGAGGTTCCCGAGGAACTGCGGGGCACCTACGCGGGGCTGGCCCAGCCGGTGGTGATCGACTATCTGAAGGACCTCGGGGTGACGGCGGTGGAGCTGATGCCGGTGCACTACTTCATCCACGACAAGCACCTGGTGGATCAGGGGCTCAACAATTACTGGGGCTATAATTCCATCGGCTATTTCGCGCCGCAAAACGACTATGCGGCCGATGCGCGGCCCGGTGGCGTGGTGGCCGAGTTCAAGCAGATGGTCAAAAGCCTGCACCAGGCCGGCATCGAAGTGATTTTGGACGTGGTCTACAATCACACCGCCGAGGGCAACCACCTGGGGCCCATGCTCTGCTTCAAGGGGCTCGACAACGCCTATTACTACCGGCTGACCGAGGATCCGCGCTACTACATGGACTACACCGGCACCGGCAACAGTCTGAACATGCGCAACCCGCACGTTTTGCAGCTTCTGATGGATTCCCTGCGCTACTGGGTGCTGGAGATGCACGTGGACGGGTTTCGTTTCGACCTGGCGGCCACCCTGGCGCGCGAACTGCACGACGTGGACCGCCTCTCGGCCTTTTTCGACCTGATCCAGCAGGATCCGGTGATCAGCCAGGTCAAGCTGATCGCCGAACCCTGGGACGTGGGCGAGGGCGGCTACCAGGTGGGCAACTTTCCACCGGTGTGGACCGAGTGGAATGGCAAATACCGGGACTGCGTGCGGGATTTCTGGCGGGGGGAGGACCAGACCCTGGGCGAGTTCGCGGCGCGCTTCACCGGCAGCTCCGACCTCTACGAAAACACCTCACGCCTGCCCTATGCGAGCATCAATTTCATCACCGCCCACGACGGCTTCACCCTGCACGATCTGGTTTCCTACAATGAAAAACACAATGCCGCCAACGGCGAGGACAACCGGGACGGCGAAAGCCACAACCGCTCCTGGAACTGCGGTGTCGAAGGCCCCACCGACGACCCCGGGGTGCGGCGGCTGCGGGACCGCCAGAAGCGTAATTTCCTGGCCACCCTCCTGTTGTCCCAGGGCGTGCCCATGCTTCTGGGCGGCGACGAAATCGGCCGCACCCAGGAGGGCAACAACAACGCCTACTGCCAGGACAACCCCATTTCCTGGTACGACTGGGAAGCGGTGGATGAAGCGCTTCTGGCATACTGCCGCACCCTCATCCGTTTTCGGCATGCCCATCCGGTTTTCCGCCGCCGCGGCTGGTTTCATGGGCGGGCCATCCATGGCAGCGAAATGGGCGACATCGCCTGGTTCACCATGGAGGGCGAAAGGATGGCCGAGGACGATTGGGGGCAGGGGTTTGCCAAGTCCCTGGGGGTCTTTTTAAACGGCGCCGCCATCCCCAACCCCAATCCGCGCGGCGAGCCGGTGACCGATGACGATTTCTACGTGATCTTCAATGCCCACCATGAGGCCCTCTCGTTTGTCCTGCCGGGTGCGGATTGGGGGCAGCGCTGGGAGCTGGCGCTCGACACGGACATCGGCTGGCCGGAAGAAGCGCAAATTCTCGAAGCCGGCGATCGGATCGAAGCGGCCGCCCGAAGCCTGGTGGTGCTGCGCCAGGCGTCCTGATGAAAGCTAAAGCGCATACAGATAGTCGAACAACCCGAACATGATCTCGGTCATCTGGCGGTTGCCCTCCACCGTGCCGGCCATGCCGTAGAGGGCTGTGGTCTCGGCCGTGGTGCCGGCCTTGTCGCGGGCGTAGGCCACCCCTTCGCGCAGGTCGTCCAAAAACCGTCCCGCCAGGCCGGGGACGAAGGTCTGGGGCATGGTGACGCAGAAGTGCAGGGCCGGCGGGAGCTGCAGGACGTTGAAGCGCCAGCCGCGCGTCTTCATGAAGTCGTTGACGTGGTAGATGTCCACCGCGTCGGAGCGGAAGCTGATCACGAAGGTGGGCTCGCCGATCAGCGTCAACTCAGGCATGGCGGCGATGCCTTGCTTGATTTCGTCGGCCACGCCCATGATGGCCCGGACCGCCGCAAGGTAGCCTTCCTCACCCAGGTAGACCATGGCGGCCCAGGTGGCGGCGGTCAGGCCCCCCGAGCGGCTGCCCGAGGCGGTGGGGGAGGCGTACATGCCGCCGGCCCAGTCCGGCACGCCGAAGTACTGGTGGCGGCGGAAGGTATTGTTGCGGTAGAGCACCACCGAGGTGCCCTTGAGGGCGAAGCCGTACTTGTGGGTGTCGGCCGACATGGAGGTCACCCCGGGCAAACGGAAATCGAAAGGCGGCACGGCGTAGCCGAGCTTCTCGATCCAGGGCAGAATGAAGCCCCCCAGGCAGCCGTCCACATGCATCCCGATGCCGCGGTCCAGGGCGATTTCGGAAAGCGCTTCCAAAGGGTCGATCAGGCCGTAGGGGTAGTTGCCGGCGCTGCCCACGATGGCGATGGTGTTGTCCGTGATACGCTTTTCCACTTTCTCCGGATCCACCCGGAAATCGGGCGGCGCCACCGGTACGTGCACCATTTCGATCCCGAAATACTGGCCGGCCTTGTCGAAGGCCGGGTGGGCCGTGTGGGGCATGATAACCTGGGGCGCGCTGATGCCCTTTTCGCTCCGGGCCCAGTCTCGGTAGGCTTTCATGGCCATCAGGATACTCTCGGTGCCCCCGGAGGTGAGGGTGCCGCAGACCTGATCTTGGGGGTTGCGCGCCGCGGCCG
This sequence comes from uncultured Desulfobacteraceae bacterium, assembly GCA_964392545.1. GTDB lineage: Bacteria > Desulfobacterota > Desulfobacteria > Desulfobacterales > UBA5852 > JABZFP01. The sequence continues at coordinate 7,161 of CAYMQN010000107.1, read as the reverse complement.
CATCGCCGTTGAGCATGCGTGCCGTCATGGCGATGATCTCGCTTTCCAGCTTGAACATGCTCGGGCACAGGTCGAACTGGATGGTGTTTTCGTGGGAGAACAGGGCGAAGACCTTGTTCAGAAAGGCGCGGTGCGCCTCGCCGCCGTGGTAGAACGTGCCGGAAACACGGCCGCTCTGCCAGCGGGCGTTTTCCTCGGTCGCCATGGTGGCCAGCTCCTGGAAGATATCCTCCCGGCCGCGTCCCCTGGCGGGGATTTGGTCGTGGCTCGCAAAGCGCCCCTTGTAGGGTTTCAGGGGGTCGGCGGGGGGCTTAGGGGTGTCCGAATCGGTCATGGGGAATCCTCCGTTTGTGCCCTGGTATCGGCATCGAGGGCCGTTGAAATAGGCTTGCTGCGTCGAAAGCATCGTCGATACCGGCGAACCATCGTATGCCGAGGAGCAGCGTGTCAATACCTTTGGGGGATATGGCGACCTGCCGGGGTCCTGGTCCGCCGTTTTGCAAACGGTTCTCCAGCCCTTTTCAACGGCCCTGCGCCCTTATTCAACCATCTCACGCCGCCTTGGAAGGGGGCGGGTTGGTATGGTATGGTCGGCGGGCATGATACCGCAGGCGTTGACGACCGAGCATTGCAGATTATTTTTTAATGCAGGATTTGAATGGCTTGAAGAAAATCATGGACGGTCGGCCAGTCCATATTTGAAAAAAATTGAAGATCGGTCGACACCGGCGGCCGTAAGTCGCGAGGAGAATCATGGCCAAGATGAACAACTTGATGGAGCTCTACAAGTACCTGGACAAATCCAACTGCCGCAAGTGCAACGAGAAGACCTGCCTGGCCTTTGCGGCGGCGGTTTTCCAGGGCCGCAAGGCCCTCGAGGAATGTCCCAAGCTCAGCCCGGAGATCATCGCCCGCTTCAAGGACGACGAGCCTGCGGCGCGGCCCAATCGGGTGGAGGAAAACCGCGATGCCTACGTGGCCATGCTCAAAAAGGAAGTCGCCAAACTCGATTTCGCAGCGGCGGCGGCCCGCACCGGGGGGCGGGTACGGGGAGACCGGCTGACCCTCAAGATCATGGGCAAGGATTTCAGCGTGGACCGGGAGGGGAACCTCTATGCGGAGATTCATGTCAACCCCTGGGTGGCGATGCCCTTTCTCCATTATGTGCTCTACGGCGAAGGTGTGAGCCCGACGGGCAACTGGGTTTCCCTGCGCGAGCTCAAAGAGGGCGCCGAGCGTTATCCCCTCTTCCAGAAACGCTGTGAGGAAGCCATGAAACGGGTGGCCGACAGCTACCCCGACCTGTTCGACGACCTGGTGCACATCTTCAGCGGCCGCCAGGTTCCCGAAGAATTCGCTTCCGACATCTCGGTGGTGCTCGATCCGCTGCCCAAGGTGCCGATGATGATCTGCTACTGGATGCCCGAGGAAGGCCTGGCCTCCAGCCTGAACGTCTTCTTCGACGAGACCGCCGACCGCAATCTGGATGTCGGCTCCCTGTTTTCCCTGGGGGCCGGCATGGCGGTAATGTTCGAGAAGCTGGCCGCGCGGCACGGTTTCAGCGAAATGGCGTCCCAGCGGTAAAAAGGGCAGTCATTGGTCAATGGTCAGTGGTCATTGGCAACATCCGGTCGCTTATTGAGCCCATACGGCTTGGCGGCCTGGCGCGGCGTGCGCACAGGGCCGATGCCTCCCTCCCGTCATTCTCCGGCTTGACCGGAGAATCCAGCCACCCCCACCGCTGTCGCTATGAACCGAATGGGTCCAATCCGCACGGCTGTGGCCGTTGGGGACATTCCCCAATGACCACTGACTGCCCCTTTTGCAGTGACCACCGACTATCCCTAAATGACCACGGACTGTTCTTCGACCGCCATACAGCTCGGATGTCAGGGCAGGACGATGTTGAAGTTGCCGTCCGGCCGGTCGAAAAGCATCAGGAAGGCCAGGAGGTCCACCCGATTGCCGGAGATCGCCAGCTGATCGGAAAAGAGGGTTTCCCGCAGGCCTGCCAGGCCGGTGAGCATGCGCACGAACAGATCCTGCGTGATTTTCAGGGTCACGTCCGCTTCCGGTGCGGGCGCGGCGGCCCGGTGATGCAGCACGGCGTTTTTGAGGGTCAGGACATGGCTCTCCCCGATATCCGTGAAGATCACGTTGAGCACCATGCTGCGGCCGGCCGCGTCCGGGCCGTTGAGGCGCACGGCCATGCTGTCGAAAAACATTGCGGGAGGCGTGCGTATGAGCATTTCGTAGGCTTTCGCCAGATCCAGGCCTTGCTGCGGCTTGCCGTGGCGCAACTCGCGGGACGCCGTCAGGTAGGCGTTGCGCCACACACCGGATTCGGCCTGGTATCCGAGCTGGTCGTAGGTGCGGGCCAGAAGGGCCTGGGCGGCGCGGTTGGCCGGTTCGGCGAAGACCAGGTGGTTGAGCACTTCGGCCACCCAGCGGTAGTCCCCCTCCTCGTAGGAACGGCGGGCCTTGGCCATCACCGCCTCGGCACCGCCCATATAATCCACGTAGCGGGCCGCGGCCATCTCCGGCGGCAGCGGGTCGAGGTGGGCGGGGTTGCCGTCGTACCACCCGAGATAGGCCTGGTAGACGGCCTTGACGTTGTGGCGCAGGGTACCGTAGTACCCCCGGTTGGGGAAGAAGCCGGATAGGGACGCGGGCAGCGCCAGCTCTTCGGCGATCTCCCGGGGGGTTTGGCCCGCATTGGCCAGACGCAGGGTCTGATCGTGCAGGTATTTGTACAGATCGCGCTGCTTCTCCAGGAAGTCCAGGATGGCCCGGTTGCCCCAGACGGGCCAGTGGTGGCTGATGAAAAGAATCTCGGCGTCACCGAAGAGACGGGCGGCCTGGTCGATGTAGCCGCTCCATTTCACGGCATCGCGCACCTTGGCGCCCCGCAGGGTATGGAGGTTGTGCATGTTGCGCGAGACGATCTCAGCGCCGCAAAAGGCCTTGAGGTCAGGGAGATAAAACGTCATTTCGGCCGGTGCTTCGGATTCGGGGGTGTATTGGAAGACGAAGGAAACCCCGTCGATGGTCATGGCCTGGGGGGTCCGGTCGACCACGCGGGTGGGGGCCAGGATGCCGTAAGTGCCGAAGGCCACCCGTTTGCCGAGGCCCAGATCGATGTAGGCCTGTGGGCCGGCCGGCAGATGGCGGCCGAACTGGTAGACCGCCCGGCGTCCCATGGCAAGCCCGGCGATGATGTTTTCGCTGGTGGCCTCGCGCATGAAACCCTTGGGGGCGATGATCGGAATTTGCCGCCGGGCGGCTTCCTCGGGCGGAATGATCCCCAGCACACCACCGAAGTGATCGATATGGCTGTGGGTATAGATGACGGCCGATACCGGTCCCTGATCGAGGTGCTGCATGGCAAATTCCCAGGCAGCGGAGGCCGTCTCCCGGGTGGTGAGGGGATCGACCACGATCCATCCGGCGTCGCCCCGAACGAGCGTCATATTGGCCAGATCGAAGCCGCGCAGCTGATAAATCCCAGGCGTCACCTCGAACAGGCCGTGGATCCGGTTCAATTGGGCCTGACGCCACAGGCTGGGATTGACGCTTTCCGGCGCCGGTCCTTCTTCGAAATCGAAGACGTCCATGTCCCATACCACCTGGCCGTCGGCATCCCTGATCTGCAGGCGGTCGGGCGTAGCGATCAGACCGCGGCGGGCCGCTTCGAAATCCGCCGGATCTTCGAGCGGGAGGTCATCGGCGGCACGCGCCTGCGCGCGGCGTGTTACCTCCGTTGGGTGGCTGACCTCGGATGAATCCAAAATCCCGGCCGGTTGCTCGTCGCTGCAGCCCTGGCCCAGACATAGCGGCAGGATGACGACCAAACCGGCGATCCGGCCCGCTAGCGTTTTGCCGATGCGACCATGCCCGGATCGATGCTGATTGCCCATCGTAAACCTCCCCTGCCGGTTATTTGATGAAAGTCATTGGTCAGTGGTCAGTGGGAACGGCAAACGACCCCTCCGTCATGTTCGACCCCGATGATCCGCCCATCTTCCCCAGCCGTAACCGATGACCACCGACCAATGACGGGTTTTAATCCAGCCTCACCCCTTGAAATCTTCCTTCCTCAGCCCCAAACGCTTCATCTTGTTGTAGAGTCCGCGGGGGTGGATGCCGGCGATGCGGGCCGCTTCGTTGACGCGCCCGCGGGTCTTGGCCAGGGCCTGTTCCAGATAGAGGCGTTCCACCCGGTCCATGATCTCCTGCTGCACTTCCGGCAGGGTTTTGCGCAGCAGATCCTCCCGGCCCTGGGAGCCTTGCAGCGAAAGCAGCGCTTCGCCGGTGTCGCTGCGACGAAAGACTTCGGGCAGTTCGTCCAGTCCGATGTCATGGCCGCGGCACAGGAGCATGGCCCGTTCGATGACGTTCATCAACTCCCGCACATTGCCCGGCCAGTCGTAGTGGCAGAGCGCGGCCAGGGCCGCTTCGGAAAAGCCGTCCACTTCCCGGCCGATCTTGTAGCGGAAAACCGTTACGAAGCGCCGCACCATGCTCGGAATGTCCTCCCGCCGGTGGCGCAGGGGGGGAATGGTCAGCACGAGCACGCTCAAGCGGTAGAAGAGGTCCTGCCGGAAGGCGCCCTGGGCCACGGCCTCTTCCAGATTGCGGTTGGTGGCCGCGATCACCCGCACGTCCAGCTCGAGGGTGTTTTCACCCCCGATGGGCTTGACCTCATAATCCTGCAGCACGCGCAGGAGCTTGGACTGCAGGTGCAAGGGCATTTCGCCGATCTCGTCCAGGAAGATCGTCCCCCCGTGCGCCAGCTCGAAGGCCCCCCGGCGGTAGCGCACCGCCCCCGTGAAGGCGCCCTGCTCGTGGCCGAAGAGCTCGCTTTCGAGGAGGTTTTCCGGCATGGCCGCCATGTTGACCGAAATAAAGGGGCCCACCGAACGCGGGCTCTGGGCGTGAATGGCCTTGGCCAGGTGTTCCTTGCCCACCCCTGTCTCACCGGTCAACAGGATGGGCGAGTCGCTGGCCACCACCTGCTGCACCTCTTCCATGAAGACCTGCATGGCCCGGCTTTCGCTGATGAAATCGGCCAGCTTGGCCTCCATGGGCCCCCGGCGGTCGATGCGCTTGCGCTGGATGAACTGCCGCCGGGATTCCAGGGCCGATTCGATGGCATCGTAGATGCGCTGCTGCGCCAAACCTGTGTAGAGCACCACATCCGCGCCGGCGGCGGCCAGCCGGGCGTGCTCCTCCAGTGATTCGCTGCCGTGGATGATGATGGTGGTGGGATTCTCGGGCAGTTCGTTGAGGATGGCGATGCCGTTGTCCACCGGACGCAGGACGAAGCCCTCGCTCACCACGATAACGTCGAAGCCCCGGCGCAGGACATTCTGCCACACGCTGCGGGACGGGCCGCAAATCTCCACCCGGACGTCGCTGTCGGCCAGTTGCTGGGCCAGATAGGTCTGCAGACGGTTTCCCTTGACCGCCAAACCCACGCGGATAAGCATCCCTTGCGCTCCTTTCCAGCGGCACGAAAGTGCCGATTACGACATTTTACGTTTTGCCGGCAATCAAAAAAAAGAGTATCAAAATACCGTAATTTGAAATTCGATATGCTCCTAGGCGAAAATTATGAAACGCCTAAGCTACTATTATAAATCATAATAAAACCATAAAAGACTTTATTTGACGTCTAAATAAAGTTTGGCCTGTCCATAGTGCCAAAATATGTAAACAAATACCGAAATTTGATAAAAAGAGCAATATAATACTTAATTATGACCGTAATCTGGCTCGCACGGATTTCGTATATTGCAAAATTACCTTATTATTCAAATGGATATGAAATTTAAAGTGTTTGGCACATACTATGCTAAAGGGGCTGCTTTCAGGCGGAATTCGCCGCGTGCGAAAGATGAAAGACGATTTTTGGTCCGGTCATGATTATCGCGACCGGCCCTCCAGGGGGCCGGCACAACACCATGAGGAGAACAGGCATGTTTGATGTCCGCATATGCCGGGACCTGGAGGAAGTGCATCGCCTGTGGCAGCGCCACTGGCCGCGCCATTGCCTGTGTGACCTGTGGCCCGTGAGGAACTGCTTTCAGCGGCATTTTCAGCAGCGTCCCCATGTGCTGGTGGCCGAGCGGCAGGGGACCTTCGGCGGCATGCTGGCCCTCAGTTGGATCGAAGAGGAGCAGTATTTCGGACACTTTCCCGGGGAACTGTGGCACGGCAAGACCTGGCTGGAGCAGAACCGCGTGCCGGCCGTCTCCCCCCTGGCCCGCGAGGCGCTCTGGGAGGCCGCCCCGGACCGGGCCCGGATTCGCTACCTGCACCCGGACGGCGGCCTGCCCCGGGATCCTTCGCTGTCCCTGGACGAGACCGGCTACCTGTTCCGGCCGCCGCGCTACGGCTACGATTTCAATGCCTATATGGGGGCCTTCTCGGGCAGGACGCGCAAGAAGATGCGCAGCGAAATCGACCGGCTGCAGGCCCGCGGGGTGACCTTCCGCTACAACCGCCTGGCGGATGTGGACCGGCTGTTCCGCTTGAACATGGACGCCTTCGGCAGCAACTCCTATTTCAGCGACCCGCGCTTCCTGCGCGCCTTCGAAGACCTGGTGGTCTGGCTGCGCAGCCACGATCTGCTGCGCGTGACCACGGTGCTCGTGGGGGGCGCCATGGCGGCCGTGGACATCGGTGCCGTGTGGAACGGGATCTATACGGTGGTGGCCGGAGGGGCTTGCAGCGAATTTCCCGGCGTGGCCAAACTGATCAATTTCCACCATCTGGAATGGGCCTGTCGCCAACAGCTGCGCGAGGTGGATTTCCTGTGCGGGGAATTCAACTGGAAGCACCGATTTCACCTGACGCCGCGCCCCCTCTATCAAATGGTCAAGCGCGCCGCCGTCGAGGCGGTTGCCGTGCCGGACCCGAATCCGGCATCGGATGTCGTTTATGCCGCCGGATGATCGCCGTGTTCTGGTGGTCGGCACCACGGCCGACTACATCGATTGGATCCGGACGCACCGGCCCGGGGAGGGCGTGTTCCTGACCGAGCATGCCGTCCGGCAGGCGGCGGAGGAACCCCAGCCGGCCCCGGAAGAGGAATTGCGCTGCGATCTGACCGACGAAAAGCGGGTTTTGGAGGATCTGGCCGACCACCTGGCCCGCTGG
>CAYMQN010000106.1:0-12834 GCA_964392545.1 uncultured Desulfobacteraceae bacterium | reverse complement strand
GGACATTGCCTTCGTAGACATAGCGCAGGCCTTCCGCCAGCCCGATCTCGCGGGCGCGCCGCAGGGTGGCCGCCGGCGTCGGGGGACGGTCCGTCATCTTGTAGGTGGGATAGAAGGCCGTCACGTGCCACGGCACCTCGCGGCCCACCCTTTTCACGAAGCCCGCCATAGCGCGCAGTTCGCTCTCGGCGTCGTTCAGGCCTGGAATGACGAGGGTGGTCACCTCCACCCAGACGTTCCGCTCTTTCATCTGTTGGATCGTTTCCAGCACTGGGGCGAGACGCGCACCGCAGACGTCTTTGTAGGTTGTCTCGGAAAAAGCCTTCAGATCGACGTTGATGGCGTCCAAATAGGGTGCGATCCGGTCAAGGGCCTCGGCGCTCATGTAGCCATTGCTGACAAAGACGTTCTTGATGCCCTTTTGATGCGCCAAACGCCCGGTGTCGTACGCAAACTCGAAGAAGATGGTCGGTTCGGTATAGGTGTAGGCGATGCTGGCGCAACCGGCGTCCTCTGCCGCCTGCACGATGGCTTCGGGGGTGCGCGGGGTGCCGATGATGCGGCTTCCGCGCGCGTGGGGATATTGAGAAATTTCATAGTTCTGGCAATGCTTGCAGTGAAAGTTGCACCCCACGGTTCCGATGGAATAGGCCCGCGAGCCCGGTAGAAAATTGTATAGCGGCTTTTTTTCGATGGGGTCGATGTGTTCGGCCACGATCTTGCCGTAGACGAGGGAATACAGAGTCCCCTGCCGGTTTTCCCTGACACCGCAGATGCCGCGCTTGGCCTCCCGGATCTTGCAGCGATGGTTGCACAGGTGACAGCGCACCGTGTTGTCTTCCCCGGATTCATACAGCATGGCTTCTTTCATGGTCTTGCCTCATCAGGATAGAATAGGCTTGTCTTTGAGAGCACATTTGTTATCATCAAGCCGTCTTAGCTGAAAATTAATCTTCCCTGAAGTGCTTGCAAACCCGCAAATTGGAGGAACGGCCGATGGCAGACACGGCGCACATCCGACAAACGGTCCTGGACCTCCTCGCCAAAATCGCGCCGGAAGCGGACATCGCCCATCTTGATCCGAGCGACCGCCTGCGCAATCAGTTCGATTTCGACTCCGTCGACTTCATGAACTTCGCGGTGGCGCTCCAGGAGCGGCTGCAGCTCGAAATCCCGGAAAAAGATTTTCCCCAGCTTGCTACCCTCGACAGCTGCGTGGCCTACCTTGCAGCGAAGCATTCCTAGCCGCGTGCCCATCCAGAAATGGCCTCTTTCACAACGCCAGTGAAACCAGCATGACGTCCGGCTCGCCCGGATCGCGCCGTTTTTTGAAGCCGAAGGCCTCGCAGAGCCGCAGCATGGGGCGGTTGTCGACCAGGACTTCGCCGTACAGCTCCCCGATACCCCGCTGGCGGGCGTAGTCGATGATGCGGCGCATCAACATCGGGCCCAGCCCCAGGCCGGTCATGTCGTGGTGCAGAAGAACGGCATATTCCGCCCGCTCGTTGTCCGGATCGGCCGACAGCCGCACCACGCCGTGGAGCGTCGCTTCGGCGGGGCTGCTCGGATCGTAGAGCACCAGTGCCATTTCGCGGTCGTAGTCGATCTGGGTCAGCCTGGCCGCCAGCTTGTGGGACAAGGTCTTCATGGGGTGCAGAAAGCGCAGGCGGATTTCTTCCATGGAAAGCGTCGCAAAAAGGCGCTGCAGTGCCGGTTCGTCTTCCGGACGGATGGGGCGCAGGAGCAAGGTCTGGCCGTCGGGCAGGCTCACGGCCTCCTCGAGTTCCCGCGGGTAGGGGCGGATCGCCATGCGCTGGGCCGCCGGGACCGCCGAGGGGGCCACCTTGATCCTGGCATCCAAAGCCATGACGCCCTGCTCGTCCGCCAGCAGGGGGTTGATGTCCAGTTCGACGATCCCGGCGATGTCGCAGATCAGGTGCGACACCTTGACCAGCGTCAGGGCCACGGCGTCGAGGTCGGCGGCCGGCTGGCCACGGTAGCCTTGCAGCAGGCGGTAGACGCGGGTGCGCTGCATGACGGCCCGGGCCAGGTGCAGGTTCAGGGGCGGCAGGGCAACGGCCTTGTCCCGGATGACTTCCACGGCCGTGCCCCCCTGGCCGAAGAGAATCACCGGCCCGAACTGCACATCGTCACCCACGCCGACGATCAGCTCGACGGCGTGGGGGCGGCGCACCATGGGCTGCACCGTGAAGCCCGTGATCGTCGCCTCGGGAAGCTGCTCAGCGACACGCGCCGCCATGGCCCGGGCGGCCTCCCGCACGGCTTCCGGCGAGGTCAGGTTGAGGGCCACGCCGCCCGCGTCGGACTTGTGGGTGATGTCGGGGGAGAGAATCTTCAGTGCCACGGCGTCCCCCAACCGGACGGCGATATCACCGGCCGCCTCGGGGGTCGCCGCTTCATGGGTGGGCACCACCGGAACCTGGTAGGCCGCCAGAACGGCTTTGGCTTCGCTCTCGGTCAGCCAGGAGCGCCCCTCGGACAGAGCCGCTGCCACCATGGCGCGGGCCTTCTCGGTTTCCGGCGTGAAGGCCCCCGGGATGGTGGGGGGGGTTTCCATCAGCATATCCTGGCTGCGCCGGTAGCGCACCATCTGCATGAAGCCGCGCACCGCCTCGTTGGGCGTTTCATAGCTCGGGATCCGGTTTTCGGCAAAGAGCCGGCGGGCCGCCCGGGCGGAATCCATGCCCAGCCAACTGGTGAAAATACCGCGCGTACCGGCCTTGGCGCCGCATTCCTTCAGGGTCGCCGCCACCACCCGGGCCGCCTCGGTGCTCGAAACCACCGCTGCCGGGCAGTTCACGATCAGCAGGGCGTCGATCCCTTTGTCGTCCAAAAGCGCCTTCAGGGTGTCGCCGTAGCGCTCCGGCGGGGCATCGCCGACCATGTCCACCGGATTGCCGTGGGACCAGGTCGGCGGCAGCACGCCGTTCAGGCGTTCGATGGTTTCCGGCGCCAGCTCGGCCAGGCGGCCCTTTTTGTCCATCAGGGCATCGGTGGCCAGGACCCCCATGCCGCCGCCGTTGGTCACGATCGCCAGCCGGTCGCCGGAGAAGGGTCGCGACATGGCCAGGGTTTCCACGGCGTCGAAGAGGGCCTGCATGTCCATGACCCGCAGCATGCCGGCCCGCTGGAACGCAGCCTCGTAGACATCGTCGGCCCCGGCCAGGGCACCGGTATGCGAGGCCGCGGCGCGGGCGCCTGCGGCATGGCGTCCGGCCTTGACCACGATCACCGGCTTCAGGCGGGCCGCGGCCCGGGCGGCAGACATGAACTTGCGCGCGTGGGTGATGTTCTCGATGTAGAGCAGGATCGCCTTGGCCGTGACATCGCCGGTCAGGTAGTCCAGCATGTCGCCGAAATCCACGTCGGCCATGTTGCCCACGGAGACGAAATGGGAGAAGCCGATGCCCTTGGACGTGGCCCAGTCGAGCACCGCGGTCTGCACCGCTCCCGACTGGGCCACAAAGGCGATATTGCCCTTGAGGGGCGGCACATGCCCGAAACTGGCGTTGAGACCCACGCCGGGCACCATGACCCCCAGGCAGTTGGGGCCCACGATGCGCAACAGGTGGGGGCGGGCCGCGCTGAGCATTCGCTCGCACAGCGCCTGGCCCTCATCACGGTCGCCTTCGCCGAAGCCGGCCGTGATGACGACGGCGGCACGCGTTCCCTGCCGGCCGAGGGATTCGATCAACCCCGGCACCGTGTCGGGCGGGGTGGCGATCACGGCCAGATCCGGCGGCCGGGGCAGCCGCTCGACGGCGGGATAGGCGGTTTGCCCTTCGATGGTCGCGTATTTGGGGTTCACCAAAAAGGTATCGCCCTTGAACCCTCCCTTCAGCAGGTTTCGGGCAAGCACGTTGCCGATGGTCCCGGGCTTTTGACTCGCTCCGATCAGGGCCACCGCGGCGGGATGGAACATGACATCAAGGTTGCGAATCGTCATGGTGGCATTCCCTCATCTTCGTCATCACACCGAAACCGGTGGGGCCCTCGCCGCATACCGGAGGATTGTCGATCGAAGCGACTGTGACGCATCGACACCTTTGGCTGGTCAGACGCTCAGCGAACTGCCCCACAGGCCATGGATATTGCAGTACGCCAGGGCGTGAAAGGCCTTGAATTCCTGGATGCCGTTAATCTGGAAGCGCACGTTGGGGTTCGAATAAACGGGCGCCCAGGCCGCCCGCCCCAGATTGATCACCTGATCGTTGTCACGTTTGACCCCATAGAGTTCGATCCAGGCGATATGGTGCTCTTCGGTATTGGGATGCGGCACCTCGTGGCCGACCACCACGCGAATGATGTCGTGGCCTTCCTTGTAGCCTTTGTCCTGGGTAATGGTGGGTACATGCTTCTCCTTGCCTTCGTCCTCGCCTTTTTTGATGATTGCCGTAATGTCCATCGGTGTCTCCTTTCTCCGTGCGTAGTTGATTGCCCTGTTTTCCACAGGAAGACAGGCCGCTACAACCGATTCCCAGCAACGGCCGCCCGCCAGGGTACCGCCGAAATCGGCACCTGCTCTCCGCCCCCTCGTGATGGGCGGGCGTTGGCCGCAACGCCCCTATCGTCTCACGAGGCCTTCGACATCACGATAATGACGGCCACCAAAACGCCTCCGGCCAGGGCCACCAGACTGAACTTCCTGTGCTCCTGCTCGGCGCGGGGCAGAAGGTGCGTGGCCCCCACATAGAGGAGCGCCCCGGCCGAAAGCGCCAGGAGGGTGCCGAGAGTGGATCGGTCGATGGCCCTGACCACCGGGTAGGAAATCAGCATCCCCACGGGCGTGGTGGCCGCCGCCGCGAGGAAGGCCGCCACCCAGGCCTTGCGCTCCGCGATGCCGCCGCGCACCAGCAGCAGGTAGGTGATGATGCCTTCGGGGAACTCGTGCAGCACCATGCCCAGGGTCGCCAGAAACCCGGTCAGGATGCTCACCGTAAAGGTGATGGAGTAGATGAAGCCGTCGATCAGGGAATGGAACCCGATGCCGAACATGGGCACGATCCCGATGGCGTATTCTTTCTTGTCCGGATCCCGTTCGCAGACGAAGGAGGTCAGAAAGCGGTTGAACAGATGCAGCCCGAAAAAGCCCACGAGCAGCCAGACCGGAGCGCGCGGGGTCATGGCGAAAGATTTGGGAATGATGTGCAGGAAGGAGGCCGCAATGAGCACCCCCGCCGCAAAGCACATGAAGTAGGTCGTGTTGCGCTGGCCCCAGTCCCGGAAGCGCCGGATGGTGTAAATCCCCAGCGATGTCACGAAAGCCGCCAGGCTGCTGGTGGCCAGGGCCGTCCAAAAGGTGTTTTCCATGCGCCGCGTCCTTTTCCGCGCCGGGCGTCGGTGGGTTGCCGGGAACTACCCGCCTCACCCTAACCGCCCGAGGAATCCGTCGCCTGCTCGGGCGGTGCAAACTGGTCCAGGGCCTCCAAGGCCTGGCAGGCATACACCACTGCCGGACCGCCGCCCATCATGATCGCAATGCCCAGGGTTTCGAGAATCTCCTGCCGGCTGGCGCCGGCCCGCACGGCGTCGTGCACGTGGTAGGCGATGCAGCCCTCGCAGTGGGCCGAAATGCCGATGCCCAGGGCAATGAGCTGCTTCATTTTGGGATCCAGGGCTCCCGGCAGGGTGGCCGCCCCGTTGAGCTGGGCAAAGGCCGCCATGGGCCCGCGCAGGTCTCGCGCCAAGCGGGCCCACTGCTTCAAGAGGTGCTTGTGGTACTCGGGATAGGCGTCCTTCATGGCGTGCGTCTCCTCTCGACCGGATCCAGGCCCGACGACGCCCCCACCAGTTAATCCACCCGTTCGGACAAATAGGCGACGATTTCCGAGAGGGTGTTGAGCCTGCCGTAATCCGCCTCGGGCACGGTCACCCCCAATTCCTCGTCGACGCGGATGAAGAAATTGAGGGCATCGAAGGAGTCGATGTCGAGGGTTTTGCGGATGTTGTCATCCGGCGCCAGGGCGTCGGGCTCGGTCTCGGGGGCGATCCGTTTCAGAATTCGGCAAACCGCCGCTTTGATTTCGTCTTCGTTCATAGGGCTGCGGGCTCCTGAAGGTAGCGGTTCAAGGCGTCCAGGAACTGCGCGCCGCGATGGCCGTCGGTGGCGCGGTGGTCCGCCGCGAGGGTGGCCGTGAGAACCGGCCGCACCCCGAGCAGACCGTTCACGGCCCAGGGCTGTTCCATGATCTTGCCGAACCCCACCAGGGCCACCTGGGGCGGATAGATCACGCCGTAGACGGCCTCGACCCCCAGGTCGCCCAGGCTGGTGATGGTGATCGTGGCCTCGGTGAGTTCGGAACTGCGCAGGCCGCCGGAACGCGCGCGGGTGATCAGGTCCCGCAGGGCGGCCATGAGTTCGTCGAGCTCTTTGTCATCCGCATTGAGAAGGGCCGGCGCCATCAGGCCGCCCCCACGCAGGGCGATCACGAACCCGATGTGGATGGCTTCCGCGATCCGGTGGCGGTCGTCGACCCAGTGGCCGTTGAGCTCGGGCACCTCCCCCAGGGCCAGCGCCACGGCCCGGATGAGCGGCACCACGGGCAGGATACGTTCCTTGATGGACCGCTTGCTGTTTTCTTCTTCCAGCCAGTTCAGGGTATGGCCCATGTCGATGCGCGTCTGGAGGTAGTAGTGGGGGATTTCCCGGTTGGAGCGCGCCATGGCCGCGGCGATGGCCCGGCGCATGGCCGCCTGCTCGTCCTTGGCAGCAGGCCTGGCTGGCGCGGGCCCCGGAGAGGGCGGGGCTTTGCCCGCTGTCGGCGCAGCGCCCACCGCGCTTTCCACGTCCGCCGCATGAATGACCCCTTCCGGACCGCTGCCCGAAACGGCCTCTAGATCGACCCCCTGCTCTGCGGCAAGCCTGCGTGCATACGGCGAGGCCTTGATGCGCCGGGCCGCCGCTGGAGGCCGAATCGGTTCCTTTTCCGGAGGAGCAGGGGCCGGCGCCTTCTTTGGTTCCTCCCCCGGTGGCGGTCCCGCCGGCGCCGGCTTCCCGGGAGGTGCCGCTGTTTCGGGTTCGCCTTCCGTGCGGATGACGGCCATGACCGCGCCCACGGCGACCTTTTGGCCCGGCTCCACGAGCAGCTTTTCCACCACCCCGTCCACGTAGACCTCCACTTCGATGGTGGCCTTGTCCGTTTCCACGAGGGCGATGACGTCCCGCCGGCGAACCCGGTCGCCGGGCTTGACCCGCCATTCCACCAGGGTGCCGGCCTCCATATCCGAGCCCAGGCTGGGCATGGTGAAGTCAGCCATGGGTGCCCACCATGTTCCGGACGATGTCCACGATGGTGTCCATCCGGGGGAGCACGGCTTCCTCCAGGTGCCGGGCGTAGGGCATGGGCGCTTCGGCACTGCACAGGCGCGCCACCGGAGCATCCAGCTCGTAAAAGGCGCCCTCCATGATGCGGGCGCTGACCTCGGCCGCCAGGCTGCCGCTGCGCCAGCCCTCGTCCACGATCAGGGCCCGGTGGGTCTTGGCCACCGAGGCCAGAAAGGTCTCCTCGTCCAGCGGGCGCAGGGCGCGAAGATCGACCACTTCGGCCTCGATGCCCTCCTTGGCCAGGATCTCCGCCGCCTCCAGGGATTTGTGCAGGCTGGCCGAGTAGGCGATGATGGAAACGTCCCGGCCGGACCGGCGCACCCGGGCCTTGGCGATGTCCACCGCCCCGGCGTCGGCGGCCAGGGTGCCCTCCATGTTGTAGAGTCCGCTGTTTTCGAAGATGAGCACCGGGTCCGGGTCCTCCAGCGCGGTCCAGAGCATGCCCCGGGCATCCTCGATGGTGGCCGGACTGACGACCTTGATGCCGGGGATATGGGCGTACCAACCCTCCAGGGAGCGCGAATGCTGGGCCGCCAGCTGACGGCCCCCGCCCGTGGCCATGCGGATCACCAGCGGAACGTTGAACTGCCCGCCGGACATGTAGAGGTAGACCGCGGCGTTGTTGATAATCTGGTCGGCGGCCAACAGGCTGAAGTTGACCGTCATGACCTCCACGATGGGCCGCATGCCGCCCAGGGCGGCACCGATGCCGGCCCCTACGAAGCCCGATTCGGATAGCGGGGTGTCGCGGATCCGCTCCGGCCCGAAGGCTTCCAGGAGGCCCTTGCTCGCCGCGAAGCAGCCCCCGTAGCGGCCCACGTCCTCCCCCATGAGAAAAACCCGTTCGTCCTTTTCGAGGGCCTCGCGCAGGGCTTCGCACACCGCGTCGCGGTAGGTGAGGCTTCGCACCTTCGCATTGTCTTCGCTCATGGCCGCCTCCCTTCCGAATAGACGAAGCGCGTCAGGTCCTCCACCGGCTCCCAGGTGCAGGCCTCGGCAAAGGCCACCGCCTCGCTGATCTCCCGGGCCGCCTCGTCCTCGATGGCCGCGATGTCGCTGTCGCTCAGAATGCCCCGGTCTTTCATTTTGCGGGTAAAGGTTCGGATGGGGCCCTTGCCTTTCCAGCCCTCGACTTCGTTCTTGGGCCGGTAGAGCTCGGCGTCGTACATGGAATGGGCCCTGAAACGATAGGTGCGGCACTCCAGGAAGAACGGCCGGCCCTCGGCGCGAACCCCGTCCACCGCCTCCCGGGCCGCCGCCTCGACAGCCAGCACATCCATGCCGTCCACGGCGGCCGAGGGCATGGCGTAATTGGCGGCCTTGGCGGCCAGGTCCATGGCGGCCTGCTCGTATTGGAGGGCCGTGCCCATGGCGTAGAGGTTGTTTTCGCACACGAAGAGCACCGGCAACCGCCACAGGGCGGCCAGGTTCAGGCTTTCGTGGAACTCGCCTTCGGCCACGGCGCCCTCGCCGAAAAAGCAGCAGGTGACGCGGGACTTCTGCTGCAGTTTGTCGGCCAGGGCCAGGCCCACGGCGATGGGAAGACCGCCCCCGACAATGGCGTTGCCCCCGAAAAAGCGGGTCGTGGCATCGAAAAGATGCATGGAGCCGCCGCGCCCCCTGCTGCACCCTTCCTGCTTGCCGTACATCTCCGCCAGGATCGCACCCATGGCAACCCCCCGGATCAGGGCATGGCCGTGCTCGCGGTAGGTGGCCACCACGGCGTCCTCGGGGGTCAGCGCCTCCAGGACGCCCACCGCCACGGCCTCCTCCCCGTCGTAGAGATGCAAAAAGCCCCTGATCTTCATGGCGCTGTAAAGCTCGGCGCACTTTTCCTCCATGCGTCGGATGCGTATCATGCCCCGCAGCAGGTGCAGGGCGTGCTTGCGGTCCAGGGGGGCCGCTTCGGGCGTCGCGTTGGCATCGGTGGTCATTCGGCATCCTCCAGGGTCGACAGGTCGCCTTCGGGCAGGCCCAGCTCCCGGGCCTTGAGCAGCCGCCGCATGATCTTGCCGGCCTTGTTCTTGGGAAGATTGTCCTTGAAATCGATTTCCTTGGGGGCCACGGCCGAGCCGAGCCGCTTGCGGGCGAAACCGATCAGCTCCAGCCGCAGCTCCTCGCCGGGGGCGAAGCCCGGCTTGAGGGAAACGAAGGCCTTGACGATCTCGCCGATGAGCGGGTCGGGCTTGCCGATCACCCCGGCCTCGGCCACGGCGGGATGCTCCATGAGAGTGCTTTCGACTTCGAAGGGGCCCACCATGTGGCCGGACGTCTTGATGATGTCGTCGGCCCGGCCCACGAACCAGAAATAGCCGTCCGCGTCCCGCCGGGCGAGATCGCCGGTGAGGTACCAGCCGCCCACGAAGCACTTGCGGTAGCGCTCCGCATCGTGCAGATAGCCCCGGAACATGGACGGCCAGCCCGGCCGCAGGGCCAGATCGCCCTGGACATCGTGCTCTTGGATCTCCTCAACAGCGTCCTCGCCCACGCGCCGGACCACCGCGGCCGCCACCCCGGGCAGGGGCCGACCCATGGAGCCGGGCCGGATCGCCATGGCCGGATAATTGGCGATCATGATGCCCCCGGTTTCGGTCTGCCACCAGTTGTCGTGGATGGGCAGTCCCAGCGCTTTGCGGCCCCAGACCACGGCCTCGGGATTGAGGGGCTCGCCCACGCTGTGCACCAGACGCAGGTGGCGGAGATCGTAGTCCCGGGCCGGCTCGAGACCCATGCGCATGAACCGGCGGATGGCCGTGGGGGCCGTGTACCACACGCTCACCTTGCGGGAGGCCAGGATCTCGCACCAGCGCACGGCGTCGAAATCGGCCTCGTCCACCACGTTGGTGATCCCGTGCAGGAGCGGCGCGATGATGCCGTAGGAGGTTCCCGTGACCCATCCCGGGTCGGCCGTACACCAGAAGACGTCTCCGGGATGGAAATCCAGGACATATTTGCCCGTCACGAAGTGGGTGAGCACGGCCTGATGGGCATGCAGGGCGCCCTTGGGCATCCCGGTGGTGCCGCTGGTGAAATGCAGGAGCGCAATGTCCTCCGGGTCCGTGGGGGGAATGCGAAAGTCTTTGGAAGCGTCCGCCATGAGCCTGGGCAGCGAGAGCAGACCGTCGGCAAGGTGGTCCGCCGCATCCACCAGGAGTACGTGATCGAGCTTGGGCAGCCGCTCCCGGAGCTGCAGCACCTTGCGGCGGTAGAGCGACTCGGTGGTCAGCAGGAGGCGGGCGTCGCCCCGGCTCAGCCGCTGAAAGATGGGCTCCGGACCGAAGGCGGCGAAAAGCGGGCAGAAGACGCTCGTGTTTTTGAGCGTCCCCAGGGCGGCGATGTACAATTCGGGAATTCTGCCGGCCAGGGCGCTGACCGTATCCCCTTTGCCGATACCCAGCGCTTGGAGAAGATTGGCGAAACGGTTGGTTTGGGCTTTCAGCCCGGCATAGGTAAGGATCCGGCCGGCGCCCTCGCTGCCGAGCCAGTGCAGGGCCGGACGGTCGCCTAAAGGCCCGGCGGCATGACGGTCCACCGCCTCGTGGGCGATGTTGAGGCCCTGGTTTTCCGGAAGTCCATCGAGCTCGGAACGGATACGGTCCCAGGAAAAATCAGCGCAGGTGGCAGCATAATCCAATAGATGCGGGGTGGTTTTCCATGACGCCGGATGCTTTTGTATGGAGGGCCACTGCAAGGTTGTGCCTCCCCTCGGCTGCCGGGCGTGAAACCAGCATCGCCGGCCGTCGTGGCAGCGGATGCTATTGAGCATTTGCTCATTTTGAATCTAGGGCAGCCTGTTCATCCTGTCAATGATCCGGGCCCGTTGGCCCGATGGTTCGTCGGCACCGCGGGGGAAGTGCGCCCGCGGCACCGTCGATACCCCAGGCTACTTTTCCATTTGCTTCATGAACACCCTTTCGCTCTTATCCGCCATGGCTTCGGCCTTGGCGGCCGCCTGCTCGGCCCGCTCGGCAGCGGCTTCGGCACGAATCGCCGCGGTCTCGGCCGTGTTGGAGGCGGACGAGGCCATGGCTTTGGCCTCCTGGGCCTCCTGGAGCGCCTGGTCGGCTTTGTCCATGGCCTGCTGCACCTGGTCTTCGAGGGTGGTCATCTGTTGGGTCGAGGCGCAGCCGGTGAACAACCATCCGGCGCAGAGCATCGCCACCATCAGGATCATCGGAAACTTAAGGTTTTTGAAACGTTTCATTGCGGTGCCTCCTCTGGTTTGGGGTAAACATGGTGTTGCGAAACGTCCGATGCCGCCCGTGCGATCGACGGCGCCGTCACGTCGACCGGCAGGCCGCATCGTTCCTCCAGGGCCTTTTGGAAGGCCCCCGTATCCACGCTGTAGCGCCAGCCACTGGCCTGCAGGCGGTCGAAGCCGTAAGCGGTGAAATCGTCGAGAAGACCGTAGACGTCGCGGTGGACCTCCACATAAACCCGCCCGTCGGCCACGCCGATTTTCACCGGCTCATAGATCAGACGAACCCTCGACGGCAGAGCTATGGTGCGGAACAGGCGGGCGATATCTTCCGGATAGAGCCGGATGCAGCCATGGGTGACCAGGCGGCCCACGGACCAGGGGATGTCGGTGCCGTGGAGGCCCATGTGGGTGCCGTCCAGCCCCATCCAATAGCGGCCCAGCGGGTTGTGCGGTCCCGGGGGGATGGCGGCCCGGTCGTATTTTCCACGCAGGGAGGGCGGGATGGACCAGGTGGGGTCCTTGATCTTGGTGCTGATCCGGTATTTCCCCGTCGGGGTTGGATAATCCCGGTCGCCGATGCCCACCGGGAAGGTCTCGACGGTGACGCCGGCAGCCGTTTTAGTGAAGCGATAGAGCCTGAGCTCGGCGATATTGATGACCAGGTCCGCCCCTTCGGTATCGGGCAGGACCCACTGGGAAGGGATGGTCAACACCGCCCCCGCCGGGGGCAGCCAGGCATCCAGGGCGGGATAGAGATCCGCCAGTTCATTGAAGCCCAGACCGTGGGTGCGGGCGATATCCAGAAGGGTTTCCCGGCCTTTCACGACATGGCGCCGGGGAGCCCCCACCACCGTCCGGCGGTTGGACGCCCATGAAAAAGGCCCTCCCGCCGGCGCATTGCCGCCGAAGGTCGTTTGAGCGCCTGCCTCGCGTTGGGGGATGTCGATTCCGTGGAGCAGATGGCCCCCGGGACTTACCGGACCGGCGGGTATGGGAGAGGCCGAAAAGGCATGCAACAGCCCGCACCCCACCATCACCAGCATGCAGCTGCGAAAATGGGCAAGCCGTGGCCTCATAATCAAATAAAATAGCAACGGATATGCCATTGTCGAGCACAGCCGCCGGTCGAGGGATGGCGTCCGGCAGGTCGAGCGAAACCGAATCGCCAGCACCATTCGACGGCGTCGACCGCGGATGGCGGTCAGCGGACTACGTCCGCCGAAGCCTCGGCGGAGGCGGATCCCACGCCGTCCCATAGTCCCAGGTGTCCTTGATGATCTCGACGATC
>CAYMQN010000105.1:1207-12852 GCA_964392545.1 uncultured Desulfobacteraceae bacterium | reverse complement strand
GCGGGGACGCCGAGGAGATAAGCCACCCATCCGGCGATGCGCAGCTTCCGTTTGAGGCCGCCGCGTTTGCCTTCGGCCAGGGAGAGAAAAATCTTGTTGAAGAGATAGAAGCCCCCGCCCCATATCTGTAAGGCCAAATCCATGATGCCTGTTTCGCTTTATAGGATAGGTGCGATGCGGTTATCTGAAAAGGACACGTTGGGTCAAGTGCAACAGATTGAACCACGAAGGTCGCGAAGAACACACGAAGGGATTCATCGGGTCTGGCCGGTGTTTCTTCGTGGTAGATTCTTGTCGACGGGAGCTTTTCAGACAAACGTCAGGTGCAATACCAGCCGCATATCAACGCCTATGGAGTCGCTGATTTTTGCAATCGCTCGGCAAGCCAAATCTTGATAATCGATTGCCGAGGGACACCAAGGCGCCGGGCCTCTTTATCCAACGAGTGGATCATCCAGAGCGGAAAATCCACATTAACCCTTTTTTGCTCCTGGTTCGGCCGTTTGGCCTTTGAAATATCCAAATGTTCTAAAATGTTTTTGCCTTCATCGAACTTCTTGTCAAATGCTTTAGCTTTCATAAAGCGCAATTTCCTCATTCCGTGAACGCCGTATTGAAATAATTCGGATGGTGTCATTGCGATAGGTTATGATGCCCGTCCAGTGTTTGTCACCTATCCTGCCAATGACCAGAACCCTCGGCTCATCGGTTGTCTTTGTCGGGACCTCCAGCAGATCGATATCGTCCCAAAGCTCTTGGGCTTCAATAAAATCAATTCCGTGCTTCATTTTGTTGGCATCCGATTTTGCCGGATCAAATTCAAAGCCCATGGTATCCGAAATATACCTATTCAGTATATTATGTCAATCTTTTCGGTATCAAAAATATGACGAGACGGTGTCTCAGCAGCATTGGAAAGAAGGATTCTGGGGGCTGTCTTGAGCTGGATATTTGGCAGGTTGCGTTAGTGCGGCAGGGCATTAGGCGGGGGTGTACCGGTCGGGCGGCGCGACAATCTGCATTCTGACAAACAGAAAAATGCCCAAGTATGGGGTTCACCGAGATGCCATTAACGGATGGACACGAGATAGCGACGGGCCGTCCAGTAGGACTGGCGCCAATAGCGATCGTCAAGGCGCGAGATGGTTACGCCCCGGCGGGTGGAGGCATGGGCAAATTCCATTTGCCCCAAATAGATGCCCACGTGTCTTCCTTTACGGGGGATTTTGAAGAAAACCAAGTCTCCCGAGCGAAGCTGCTCTTTGTCAATCCCCTGTCCCGATTGCACCTGCAGAGCCGTGGACCGTGGAATTCGCCGGTTAAAAAGATCTCGATACAACCGCTGCACAAACCCCGAGCAGTCAATCCCATGCCGGCTGGTGCCTCCCATCCGGTGCGATGTCCCTTCCCATTGCAGCACCTCGGCCCTGATCCTCTGTTCGACAGGGGCAGGATCATCGACTTTTGCCGCGGAACGCTCCATCCGGGTTTGAGGGTTGCCCCGTGTCTGATCATCCATCGCGTTTACCTGCATCGGGATCGAAGGCCGTGATGGCGTGCCGGCACATCCTGCGGCGATAAAGGCGGCGAACCCGATCGATAGGCACCCTCGGACAAGGATTTTCGTTTTGGCGGTGGGACGCATCATGGATTCTTCTTCGGCCTTTCCGGACAATACGCAAGCAGATTGCGTGCCAGGACCCGCTGGTTGGAGATCCGACTGGAATCAAAACGATTTTTGGGAGGCAGGGCGTGGGAGGGGGCGGTTGTTGACGATATTTGTCAGCCTTATGGACAGGTTATGTCAGCTCCCGCGCTATACCGGCCGACCGGAAACCGGGGGGGGCGGCCAAGGGGTTGTCGACGCTAGGGCACCGGCTTCCGGATATGTATTTTTTGCATCCGCGAAGCCAGGACGCGGGCTTGATGCCGAGCAGTTGTGCGGGGTCAACTGCCCCAGAAGCGCAGCTTTGTTCAGGGGCATTCTCAGGAAATCCAAATATCCAAAGATGATCTCCTGAATGACATAAAATCTTGACAATATTATAAATGTTTGGCTATGGTGTGGCATCTTGCGCGTCCTTTGACGCCTGATCCTTTTTGCCCCTGAATGCAACCATCCCATGAGCACGCGCACGACGGTTGCGCGTGCATTGATCTTCAGCACGCCATGCGGGTGCCTTTTGCTATCCTGAAGCCAACCAAGAATGGGGGCGATACATGGCAGTGGCACTTTCGTTATTAAGACAGGACGTTACGGTATTCGGCAGCATTGCGCTGTTCGGCTATGTAAGACGAATGGCGATTTGGGCGTTTGTTTTGACCCTGCTGGGGTCAGCACCCGTTGCGGCGGCGCAGCCCATCAAGATTGGTGTCAGTCTCGGCCTCTCCGGCCGGTTTGTGGAAATGTCCAGCGCGTTGAAGAAGGGGTTTGAATTATGGGAGCGGAATGTCAATCAAGACAATGGCATTTTGGGAAGACCCGTGAAGCTTATCGTCAAGAACGACCAGAGCGACCCGGAGCGCGCCGTTTCAATCTATCGTGAACTGATTACCGAAACCCAGGTCGATTTTCTGTTTGCCCCCTATTCCAGTCTCATTACAGCCGCTGTTCTGCCCATTGCGGAAGAGCATGGCATGCCCATGCTGATCGCCGGGGCGGCTGCCGATAGCCTGTGGGAACAGGGCTATCGCAATGCCATCGGCATCTATACCCCTGCCAGCAAATTTGCCGTCGGTTTTCTGGAACTCCTTGTCCTAAACGATCTGGAGGACATTTCACTGGTGTATGCCGAGGACCCATTTTCGGTGGATTTGGCCGAAAGCAGCCGACAATGGGCCGGTCGTTTCGGATTGAATGTCGTCGATTTCGAAGGCTTTGAAAAAGGGACCCGGAATCTGGATTTTTTGGCCCTTAAAGCCAAAGCGCACCATTCACAGGTCTTGATGGTGTGCGGACATATGAATGAAGCCGTCCGTATGATTCTGGCATTGAAAAGGATTGGCTGGCGTCCGAAAGCGGTTTATGCGTCCGTCGGGCCGGCCCTTCAGGAGTTTTACGACCGCTGCGGACCCGAGGCCGAGGGGGTTTTCGGAACATCCTTGTGGGAGCCCAGGGCCAACTACCCCGGTGCCCAGCAATTCAACCAGCAGTTCATTGAAACCTATGGCCGGGTGCCCGGGTATCATGCCGGGCTCGCCTATGCCGCCGGCCAAGTTTTAAAGAAAGCGGTGGAAGAGGTGGGCCGTGTCGACAAAGAAAAAGTGCGGGACGCCCTGTTCCAATTGGATACCATGACCATTATCGGCCGGTTTGGCGTGGACAAAACAGGCAAACAGGTCCGGCAGCATAAATTTATTATCCAATGGCAGAATGGAACGAAGGAACTGGTTTGGCCGGAAACGATTAAAACAGCGAAGCCCAGATTCTAACGCCGATGCTTACCAAGCGCATGCTCAATAGCTTGCCTTTCCGGATGGTCATTCCGGTCGTTGTGACCATTTTTTTTGTCGGCCTCGGGATTTACTTCCTGGTCTTGCGCTCTGTTTCGGGTTTTGCCGATGGCCAAATCATGGCGGCGCTGAAAAATAATGCCAGTGAAATTTATGATATCTGTGATGAACATTTTACGGAGTTGATGCAGGCCGGAAAAATCGAGGACCGCAAAGCCAGTGTCATTGTCAAGGCCTTGACCATAGGCCGTATCGAGGAATATGCCCAACGCAACAAGGTGGGCTGCCGTCTGGTCGGGAATGAAAATGAGACGCTGCTGCAACACCAAATTGCGCCCAATCTGATGAATGATATCCTCAAGAAGCATATCAAAGGGATTGCTTCGACGATTCAATTTGAAGGGAAGCGTTTTTACGTTCAACATTTGGATTTTAAGCCATGGGGGTGGCAAATCGACCTGGTAACGGATGCCGCTGATTATGCCCCCCTAATCCGTCGGGTGAAGCTTGTCTACATTGTTACCGCCATTCTTTTATTGTTCGGGCTTTTCCTTATTCTTTTGCTTCAGGAGCGGTTGCTGCGCCGACCCCTCAACCAAATTTTCAGTGCCCTGCGCGGCGGGCAGAAACCCACCTACAAGGGGATCACGGAACTGGAGTTTTTAAGCAACCAGGTTTCCGATATGATGACGTCGCTGGCCGAAAAAAATAAGTGGGTGGAAGATTTATATCTCATTGCGATTGCCAATCGAGGAGAAGATTTTTTCAAGCGGGCCGCCGATTCCCTGTCGGAAGCCCTGGGTCTCAATACGCTCATTCTCGAATGGCATAAGGCCAAAACGACCTTTCATCCGGTGGCTTTTTCCTCCCTTTCACCCAATGATAAAACCATTGTCGACCCCGCCGTCGGTCTGCCTTCGCTACAGATCGTCTCCGAAAAGAGGCCGATTATCGTAGGTTCCGGCGCCCAATCGCAATTTCCTGCTGCGCAATGTCTATCGATGCTGGAAGCGGACAGCTATGCCGGCCTTCCCATTTTGGATCGCGATGGGGTGGCAAGGGGAACAATGAATGTTTTCGGCAAAAAAAGGGCGTTTGACGGATGGGATTTGAATCTCATTAAAACCGTTTGCCAGATGGTGGCGGTGGAATTTGAATATATGACCAAAGAGCGGGATAAAAAGGCGCTGGAACGACAACTTCAGCAATCCAAAAAAATGGAAGCCATCGGCCTGCTTGCCGGCGGCGTCGCCCATGACTTGAACAATGTGTTGTCCGGCGTTGTTTCTTATCCCGATTTGCTGCTGATGGACTTGGAGGCGGACAGCCCTTTACGGGAACCGATTCTGGCCATGCAGCAATCGGGACAAAAAGCTTCTGAAATCGTACAGGACATGCTGACGCTGGCCAGAAGAGGCGTCGAGAATAAGGACATCATCAATTTAAATGTGCTGATTTCGGAATATCTGCGGTCACCCGAATATAAAAAATTGGAAACCCATCACGCGGACGTCGTGGTCGCAACGGATCTGGCCAACGATCTGCTCAATATTGTCGGGGCCAAAACCCAACTGGTCAAGATTATCATGAACCTTGTATCCAATGCCGCCGAGGCCCAGCCCTCCGGCGGTCGCATCACAATATCGACGCATAATCACTATGTCGATACGCCGATTAACGGATACGAAGAAATACCGGAAGGGGAATATGCCGTTTTAGAGATCCAGGACACGGGTTTCGGCATAGCGGAGCAGGATCTGCCCAAGATATTCGAGCCCTTTTATTCCAAAAAAGTAATGGGGCGCAGCGGCACCGGACTGGGCATGGCGGTTGTCTGGGGGGCAACCCATGACCACCGGGGATTTATCGATATCGACAGCACGGAAGGTGTCGGCACTGCCCTCAGACTCTATTTTCCGGTAACCCATCACCGGAAAATGCGGGAACAACGGTTTATCCCCATCGAAGACTACATGGGGCATAAAGAGACCATATTGATCGTTGACGACATCCAGGAGCAGCGGTCGATCGCCGCCAACATCCTCGGCAAGCTGAATTATACGGTCAAAACCGTGCCCAGCGGCGAAGACGCCGTGATCTACATGCAAACCCAGGACGCGGATTTAATGGTCCTGGACATGATCATGGAACCGGGAATCGACGGCCTGGAGACCTATAAACGGATCATTCGATCAAAGCCCAATCAGAAAGCCATCATCGCCAGCGGATACTCGGAAACGGAACGCGTTAAAGCGCTTCAATCGCTGGGTGCCGGCCAGTATATCAAAAAACCGTACACCATGGAAAAAATCGGGTTAGCCGTCAAAACCGAACTGCAGAAGTAGCCGGAGGAGCCCTATCCTTAGGACGGGGCCTTTGGTAGGTGCCACCATCTGCGACAAAGCTGATTATCGGCAATAAGGATAGATTGTTTCAAGCATCTGAAATGAATTGGTCGGGGCGAGAGGATTTGAACCTCCGACATCCTGCTCCCAAAGCAGGCGCGCTACCAGGCTGCGCTACGCCCCGAGGATCCGGCGGGTATCGGCGGCTTGTCTACCACGGTTTGCAGGTGGGTGCAAGGGTCAAGCCGCCGTCGATCCGGTGGGGTATCAGGCGGTTGGGGCTGACTGGATACCCATATGAAACTTCACGTTTTTGAAGTTTCTTGGTCGATCAAAGTGGCCTCATTACGGCGATCATAGGGTGGCTCCATTACGGCGATCACGTAATGGCTCTATAGCGGTGATTACTAACATCTGTTTGATAATCCAGCCGCGCCGGTCAGCGGCGGGGCTGGATGCGCGGTGCTTGATCCTGGCAGGCCAACAGAAACACGATTTCGACCCCGATCCCGATTTCGATCCCGAAAATCCTTGGTCTGAGCCTTTTCGTCGTCGTGTTCGTTGTCGTACGCGTAATCGCGTTTTGAGGGGCTTTAAAGCGACCTTCGATGATGGCAACGACAACCGTTCCCCTGACGCGCCGCTGACAGAGAGTCAGTATTCAGCATCCGACCTCCGACATCCAGCATCCAGTATCAAGTATCCAGCATCCAGTTCCCAGGCCTGAAACTCCTTGACACGGCATGCCCATCATATTAATTTTCCCATTTATTCTTGTGCCGCATGGCATTGGCGAGAGTGGCGGAATTGGTAGACGCACTGGACTTAGGATCCAGCTCTGGAGACAGAGTGGGAGTTCAAGTCTCCCCTCTCGCACCACAACCATCGGTTTAGAGAGTGCCTGGAGATGCTCCACTCCGGGCACTCGACGTATAGGGGCCGGCACGCCGGATTGACATCAATCCTATCGAGGCCGGCTGGCGGATTGCCGCTGCGCGCCATTTGATCGGACCGCACCCTGCCGGCAGGAATGGGATGCGGTTCGCCCCGAAAGGAACCCGAATGAATTTTTCAGTTGAAGATCAGAGTGCCGTCAAAAAGAAAGTCACCATCGAAGTGCCCCCCGAGGATGTCACACGTGAACTGGACAACGCCTACAAAGAGCTCAAGCGCAGCGCCAAGGTCAAGGGGTTTCGGCCGGGCAAGACGCCCCGCTCGGTGCTCGAGCGGCTCTACGGCAAGGATGTGCGGGCGGACGTTTCCTCGCGCCTGATCCAGGAAGCCTTCATCGAGATGCTCAAGGAATCTGAAATGAACATGGTGGGTACGCCGGAAATCGACCCCCCGGAACTCAAGGCCGGCGAGGGCTACACTTTCGTCGCCACGGTGGAGGTCTCCCCCGAACTGGAGCCGTTCACGATCGAGGGCTTCAACCTCAAGAGGTCCCTCTATCGGGCCTCGGATGAGGAGGTCACGGCCCAGCTCGAGATGCTGCGCAAGAACCTGGCGCGCATGGTGCCCATCGAGGAGGACCGGCCGGTGGCCGAGGGGGACTACGTGGTTGTCGATTACGAAGGTCTCAAGGACGGCAAACCCTATACGGAAACCCAACACACCGAGAATTTTTCCATGAAAATCGGTGACGCCCTGATCCACGAGGATGTGGACCAGGCCCTGGTGGGGAAAAAAGCGGGCGATTCCGCTGAAGTTACCGTTCAATTTGCCGATGATTATTTCAACGAGAAGCTGGCCGGGCGGGAAATCACCTTTCATGTCGAGATCAAGGAAATCCGGGAACAGCAGATTCCGGACATCGACGACGAGATGGCCAAGCGGCTGGGGCCGTTCGAGTCGCTGGAGGACCTCAAGGCCAAGATCCGCGAAAACCTGTCCATGGGCTACACCAAGCGCCAGGAACAGGAGCTGAACGAGCAGGTATTCGAGGCCCTGCTCGCCCAGCAGGATTTCGAGGTGCCCGAGGCCATGGTGGAAGGGGAACTGCAGACCATCGTGGACGAGGCCAAGCAGAAATTCGCCTACCACAACACCTCCATGGAGGTGTTGGGTCTGGACGACGCCGGGCTGCGTGAAAAATACCGCGATACGGCCGTCAATCAGGTGCGGCGCCACATGATTCTGGCCAAGATCATCCGGCAGGAAGGCCTGGAGGTGTCCGACGAGGCCCTGGAGGCCGGCTACCAGGAAATGGCCGACAGCTTCAACCAGCCGGCGGAGGTCATCAAGCAGTTTTATGCCCAGCATCCGGACCGGGTGGACATGTTCAAGCACGCCTTACTTGAAAAACAGGCAATTAAGCTTATTATGGATAAAAGTTCCATTGAGGAAGTCGAGCCGGAATTGGAAAAACCCGCTGGAGACGACACGGCCGAACAATAGCGCCGGTCGGGGCTTTCCCTGATCATCCTCTCGGGGCCTTGATTGCGGTATCAATCGGGGCCCCGCTCTTCTCGGGCCATTCGTGCCGGCGATTTCCAGACACCTTATAAAAGGAGAGACACTGTGCTAATTCCCATGGTCATCGAACAGAGCAGCCGCGGGGAACGGGCCTACGACATCTATTCCCGCCTGCTGAAGGACCGGATCATATTCCTGGGCTCGGCCATGAACGACGAGGTCGCCAATCTGATCATCGCCCAGTTGCTGTTCCTTGAATCCGAAGACCCTGAAAAGGACATCAATTTTTATATTAATTCCCCTGGTGGGGTTGTGACTTCGGGACTTGCCGTATATGATACCATGCAGTACCTTAAGCCTGCCATCGCAACGGTCTGCATCGGTCAGGCGGCCAGCATGGGAGCGCTCCTGCTGGCGGCCGGTGCGGCGGGCAAGCGCTATTCGCTTCCCAACGCGCGCATCATGATCCACCAGCCCATGGGCGGCTTCCAGGGGCAGGCCTCGGATGTGGAAATCCATGCCCGCGAAATGCTGCGCATGAAGCAGGATCTGAACCGTATCCTGGCCTTCCACTCCGGCAAACCCATCGAGCAGGTGCAGCAGGACACCGATCGTGATTATTTTATGTCCGGCCAGGAAGCCTGCGATTACGGCATCGTAGACCAGGTCATCGCCAAGCGCGACGATATCAGCGGCGGGCCGGCGACGGAGAAGAAAGATGACGCATAAAGACGACGACAATGACAACCTGTTCTGCTCGTTCTGCGGAAAGAGTCAGAAGGAAGTCAACAAGCTGATCGCCGGCCCGGCGGTCTACATTTGCGACGAGTGCATCCAGCTCTGCAGCGAGATCATCGAGGAGGAGAGCGAAAAGGATGCCGACGGGCTGGAAAATCTGCTGGCACCCAAGGAAATCAAGGAACTGCTGGACGACTACGTCATCGAGCAGGACAACGCCAAGAAAATTCTGGCGGTGGCGGTTTACAACCACTACAAGCGCCTCAATTCGTCCGTCCACGCCGGTGATGTGGAGCTCAACAAGAGCAACATCCTCTTGATCGGTCCCACCGGCTGCGGCAAGACGCTGCTGGCCCAGACCCTGGCCCGCTTCCTCAACGTGCCCTTCACCATAGCCGACGCCACCAGCCTCACCGAGGCCGGTTACGTGGGCGAGGATGTGGAAAACATCATCCTTTCGCTCCTGCAAAACGCCGACTACGACGTCGAGCGGGCCAAGAAGGGCATCGTCTACATCGACGAAATCGACAAGATCGCCAGCAAGGGCGACAACCCTTCGATCACCCGGGACGTATCCGGCGAAGGGGTGCAGCAGGCCCTGCTCAAGATCATCGAAGGCACCACGGCCAGCGTGCCCCCCAAGGGCGGGCGCAAGCACCCGCAGCAGGACTTCGTGAAGGTCGACACCTCCAACATCCTCTTTATCTGCGGGGGGACCTTCAACGGCCTCGAAAAGATCGTTCAACGCCGCAGTGGCTCCAAGGTCATGGGTTTCGGTGCCGAAATCGTCAAGCCGTCGGACACGAGTGTCGGCGAGATCCTGTTGGGTGTACAGCCCGAGGACCTCATCAAGTTCGGCCTGATTCCGGAATTCCTGGGGCGTTTGCCGGTTGTTGCCACCCTGGGCGAGCTCAACCAGAACTCCCTGGTGCGCATCCTGACCGAACCCAAGAACGCTTTGGTCAAGCAATACCGCAAGCTGTTCGAGATCGAAGGCGTCAATCTGCGCTTTACCGACAGCGCTCTCGCGGCGATTGCCACGGAAGCGGTCAAGCGCAAGTCGGGCGCCCGCGGGCTGCGGGCCATTCTCGAGAAAACCCTGCTGGACATCATGTACGAACTGCCGTCCGTGGAAAATGTCAAGGAATGCGTGATCAGCGAGGATGTGGTGCTGAACCGCGAAGATCCCATCCTGCTCTTTGACCAGACCAAGACCAAAAAGCAGGCCTGATCCGCCCCACCGACGGCGCCATGCCGCCTATCGTACCGGCCCTGGCTGCACCGGCTGCATCCCGGTGTACCCGGGGCCGATTTTTCTGGGCGCTCCTCGATTGTTGCCGACGGACTCCCTCGGGTTTCCCCCTCTGCGCACCAACCGGGTCAAAAGAGGCCCCCGGCCTTGAAATGGAAGTGTTTTCCGATTATTTTATAATTATTAAGGGTAGCCTGCGAGAGCCGGCACCCTCCATCATCGCAATAAGGAAGTGAAACGTTATGGTGAATATCCCCAACATCTTTAAAGACGATTCCCAGGGGCA
The DNA here is from genome assembly GCA_964392545.1 of uncultured Desulfobacteraceae bacterium. Classification (GTDB taxonomy): domain Bacteria; phylum Desulfobacterota; class Desulfobacteria; order Desulfobacterales; family UBA5852; genus JABZFP01. The sequence goes on along the minus strand of CAYMQN010000105.1, from coordinate 2,363 downwards.
ATCCCTGCAGCTGCCGCTGTTGCCGCTGCGCGACATCGTCGTCTTTCCGCACATGGTGGCACCACTCTTCGTGGGCCGTACCAAGTCCGTCAATGCCCTGTCCGACGCCATGGGCAAGGACAAGCGGGTCTTTTTGTCCACCCAGACGACGGCGGGCGTGGATCAGCCCGAGGAAGCCGATATCAATCGGGTGGGCACCATCGGCAAGGTGCTGCAGCTCCTCAAGCTGCCCGACGGCACCGTCAAAGCCTTGGTGGAAGGCGAAGAGCGGGCGCGGATCGTGCAGTTTCTGGAAAAGGACGATTTTTTCAACGTCGAACTGGCCCCGATGCCGGAACCGGAGGTGGATCCCATCGAGGCGCGGGCCCTGTGCCGCTCGATTCTGGAAAATTTCGAGAAATATGCCAAACTCAACAAGAGTATCTCCAAGGAACTTTTGGAGAGTGTGAACGAGATCACCTCACCCTCCAAGCTGGCCGATACCGTGGCCGCGCATTTTTCCTTCAAGGTGGAAGACAAACAGCGCCTGCTGGACACCGTCTCGCCCACGGACCGCGTGGCCGACCTGGTCAGCCTGATCAAGATGGAAATCGAGGTCATGCGCATGGACCAGCGCATCAAGGGCCGGGTCAAGGAACAGATGGAAAAAACCCAGCGCAACTACTACCTGAACGAGCAGATGCGGGCCATCAAAAAGGAGATGGGCGCCGAGGACGAAGCCGGCGAAGAGCTGGAGGAGATCGAAAAGCGCATCGCCGCGAAGAAAATGTCCGAGGAGGCCAGCGAGAAGGTCCAGCAGGAGCTGCGCAAGCTCAAGATGATGACGCCCATGTCGGCCGAGGCCACCGTGGTGCGCAACTACATCGAATGGCTGATCAGCCTGCCCTGGTATGACGTGGCCGAAATCAACCAGGACCTGAGCGCGGCCGAGGTCATTTTGGACGAGGATCACTACGGTTTGGAAAAGCCCAAGGAGCGCATCATCGAATATCTGGCCGTGCAGACCCTGACCCAGAAGGTCAAAGGACCGATCCTGTGTCTGGTGGGGCCTCCGGGCGTCGGCAAGACCTCGCTGGCCAAGTCCGTGGCACGGGCCACGGGACGCAAGTACGTACGGCTTTCGCTGGGCGGCGTGCGCGACGAGGCCGAGATCCGA
>CAYMQN010000105.1:0-1197 GCA_964392545.1 uncultured Desulfobacteraceae bacterium | reverse complement strand
ATGCAGTCGCTCAAGAAGGCGGGCGTCAACAACCCGGTTTTCTGCCTCGACGAGGTGGACAAGATGAGCATGGATTTCCGCGGCGACCCCTCCGCGGCCTTGCTGGAGGTCCTGGATCCGGAGCAGAACTACAGCTTCAACGACCACTATCTGGACGTGGACTACGACCTGTCGGACATCCTGTTCATCACCACGGCCAACACCCTGCCCGACATCCCCCTGCCGCTGCAGGACCGTATGGAGATCATCCGGCTGCCGGGCTACACCGAATACGAGAAATGCAACATTGCCGAGAAGTTCCTGGTGGCCAAACAGCTCGAAGCCAACGGCCTGAAGGGGTATGATATCCGCTTTTCCCACAATGCCATCCTGACCATCATTCGCCGCTATACGCGCGAGGCCGGGGTGCGCAACCTGGAGCGCGAGATCGCCTCGATCTGTCGCAAGATCGCCAAACAGGTGGTCAAGAAACAAGGCCACGATACCTTCAAGGTCACCGCCCAGTCCGTGGCCAAATACCTGGGGCCGGCGCGGTTCAAGGAGGATCAGATCGAGGACAAGGACCAGATCGGCATGGTTACCGGTTTGGCCTGGACCCAGGTGGGCGGGGAACTGCTCGTGGTGGAAACCCTGACCATGCCCGGCAAGGGCAACGTGGCGGTCACCGGCAAGCTGGGCGACGTGATGAAAGAGTCCGCCCAGGCGGCGGTCAGCTATGTGCGGTCGCGGGCCGACTACCTGATGATCGACGACAAGTTCTATCGCAAGCTGGATCTGCACATACACATCCCGGAAGGGGCCATTCCCAAGGACGGCCCCTCGGCCGGGATCGCCATGTGCACTTCCATCGTCTCGGCCCTGACCAAGCATCCCGTGCACCGGGACATCGCCATGACCGGCGAGATCACCCTGCGCGGGCGGGTGCTGCCCATCGGCGGCCTGAAGGAGAAGATCATCGCGGCCCACCGCGGCGGAATCAAGACCGTCCTGATCCCCAAGGAGAACGAAAAGGATTTGAAGGACATCCCCAAGGGGATCTCCCGCAGCATGACCATCATCCCCGTGGAGCACATGGACGAGGTGCTCGGCCACGCCCTGATCGTGAACGAGGGCGAGAAGCTCTTCAAGGAGGTGGACCTGCCCTTCACCTTCAAGGAAGGGGAGAGTGAGGGGAATGCGGCCTCTCCCTTGAACTGA
>CAYMQN010000104.1:0-12867 GCA_964392545.1 uncultured Desulfobacteraceae bacterium | reverse complement strand
CGTTTAATCCACAGCCTGCCCAGGAATCGTCCCGGGGAAGGTCAGGGAAGCCATCCCGAATATAGGCGGGATGGCTTTTCTTTTCGATCAGTTCTTTTGCCGTATTTCTTCACGCAAAACCCGCCGCAGCACCTTGCCGATCACCGAGGTGGGCAGCGCTTCCCGGAATTCGATGCTGCGCGGACGCTTGTAGCCGGCCAGCCGCTCGCGGCAGAAGGCAAGAATCTCTTCTTCCGTGGCGCGCTCGCCCGGGAGGAGCTGAACGAAGGCCTTCACGGCTTCGCCGCTGCGAGAGTCGGGCACGCCGATCACGGCCGCCAGGGCCACCTTGGGATGGGCATAGAGAACCTCTTCGACCTCCCGGGGGTAGCAGTTGAATCCGCCCACGAGGATCATGTCCTTTTTGCGGTCCGTGATGACGATGTAGCCCTCTTCGTCCACGTGGCCGATGTCGCCGGATAGAAAGTACCGCCGGCCGTCGATTTCCCGGAAGACAGCGGCGTTCTCCTCGGGTTTGTTCCAGTAGCCCTGCATGACCTGGGGGCCGCTGATGGCGATCTCGCCGTCCTCACCGCGGGCAAGTTCCGTGCGGCCGTCCACGGTGTCGAGGATCTTGACGTCGGTGTTCGAAATGGGGAAGCCCACCGAGCCGAACTTGCGGGTTTCCCGGTTGCTGGGATTGCCGGTGGCCAGGGGCGCCGTCTCACTCAAACCGTAGCATTCGAAGATGACCGACCCGGTCTGGGCCTCAAAGGTCTTGGCCACCTCCACCGGCATGGGGGCACCTCCGGAGCCGCAGCCCATGATCGAGGACAGATCGAACTTGTCCCGGAGAGGGTGGTTGTTGAAAGCCACGAAGATGGTGGGCACCGCCGCCATGATGGTGGCCTTGTATTTTTCCACCGCCTTGAGGACCTCGGTGAAAGGCGGTTTCCCGGCCCGGGGATCGGGGATGCACACCAGGCGGCTGGCCGTCAGGCAGGAATAGAGCATCACGATGGTCATACCGAAGCTGTGGTACAGCGGCATCACCCCCAAAAAGCAGTGCAAACCGCCGTGCCGCAGACGTTCGGAAGCGCCGCCGGGCGCCTGGGGGATGCGCATCCACTGATCCAGGGCCATGACGTCGAAGACCAGATTGGCGTGGGTCAGGGCGGCTCCCTTGGGGACTCCGGTGGTGCCGCCGGTGTAGATGATCACGGCAAGATCCTGCTCGGGCTCGACAACCACCTCCGGGGCCGTCGAACGGGCCCGGCCAACGGCCTCGTCGAAGAAAAGATGACCGGCTTCATGCCTGTCGGCCTTCGGTATTTTACCCAGCAGACCGCCGATGGCCGCCTTGAGGGGCGGCAGGAGCGACTTCACGCTGCAAATGACAACCGTATGGACCGCCGTTGCGTGGGCGGCCTTTGCGGCTGTCGGATAAAACTGGGGATGGTCCATGCAGAAAAGCGCCGTGGCGCCGCTGTCGTTGAGCTGGTGGTTGAGTTCACTGGCCGTATAGAGCGGATTGCAGGTGACGCAGACCGCGCCGGCCTTGAGGATGCCGAAGTAGACCGGGGGATAGGAAGCGATATTGGGCAGAAAGATGGCGACACGATCGCCCTTGCGGATGCCGCGCGCGATCAGGAAGTTGGCCACGCGGTTGGCGGTCTCCTGCACCTGACGGAAGGATTGCGCGGCGCCGCTGAAAATGGTGTAGGTCTGATCGGGAAACGCCTGCGCCGCGTCGTCGAGAACGGCAAAGAGGGGTTTGGCATAGCCCGTGATCTCACGGGGGATGCCTGCGGGCCAGCGGTCGGTGTGCCAGGTGTTGACATGCATGCGCGATCCTCCTCTGCGGTCAGATAACGGGATTGGAGATACCCCGGGCAATTGCAGTCAAGGCGGCCACATGCGGCGTGGTGCCGGCCCGACCGATGCAGGGCGGGAGAAGGAGGATTTGCGAAGGTCGCAGGATTCGATGGCGTTCGATCGGTTGGCATAGTTGTAGATGGCGGCGGTGACCGTGTCAATGCCTTTTCCCGTCCAGGCCCGCCGGCTGGCGGGCCTGGATAATGAAAAAGGCAAAAAAATCGATGCAACCGATTTGAACCCATCGGGTTGCGGTGCTATCGGTCGGCTCGACCCACAAGGAGATCACGATTCGCGGCACCTATGCCAAGGACCTCTGAACGGTGGAGGTGGATCGGGGCCAGATCAAGCAGGTTCTGCTCGATCTCTATCTCAATGCCTGGCAGGCCATGCCCACCGGAGGGGAGCTGTCCGTGGGCACCGCCAACGTCCATCTGTCGGAGGCCGAGGCCCGGGCGATGGTTGCGCGGGCATTATTCAGAAGCCGTTCAACCTGGCGCTGCTCTCCGAAAAAATAGGCATGACCCTCGCAGGAGACGTTTGAAAAGACCTATCCCACGGTTTTTCGAAAACACGCTTCCAGGTAGTCCAAGCCTTCCCGGACCGCCTCCGGCGGGGTTCCGGGGCGCAGCTCCAGCACCTGGGGTATCTCCGGCGCCAGGACGGCCGCCAGGGCCTGGAAGTCGATGGATCCCTTGCCCGGCGGCAGGTGGTCCTCGAGGCCTTCGGCGTCGTGTAGATGGACGCCGATCAGGCGGTCGGCCAGCATTTCCAGGAACCCTCCCTCCGGCACCAATCCCAGACGCTCGCTGACATGCGCGTGGCCGGTGTCGTGCCAGTAGCCCAAGGGCGCCCCTTCGAATTGCTCGAAAAGCGGGGCGAAATCCTCGGGTGCGGGCAGTTCGTGGTAGTGATAGCGTGTTTCCAATCCCAGCTTGACTTGCCGCCGTTCGCCGGCCACGGCCAGTTTTTCGAGGCTGAAGCGCAGCGCGTCCAGGTGGGCCGGTTTCAGCCGATCCCGCTCGGCCAGCTTCCCGTCCAGCCACTGGCGGGTTTGCGGCGATAGCGCCGCCTTCGGCCGGAACCGATCGTACAAAATATGCGTTTGCGCCGCCATTGCCACGCGGCCGCAGTGCAGCACCACGGCGTGTGCTTCCAGATCATGGGCGTGGTCGATGGTCTGGAGGGTGCGCTTGACCGCCTCCAAGCGTTCCTCCCGGCGGAGGTCGGCCAGGGAGAACAGGTCGCCGCTGCCGCCGCTTTCCACAAATTCCAGGGGCAGGGGAAAGAAATTGTGAACGCTCGCCACGGTAATTCCGGCGTTACGCAGAAGTGGCCGCAGGTGGAGATAGGCGGGTGCCGGCAGGCGGTATTCCAGCTCGACGGCGGCAATCGACAGCTCGCGCAGAAGGGCCACGAGGCGTTCCGCATCCCGATGGCTTTGAATGGAAAAAAACGATGTTGAAAGGGCGGTCATGCGGTCGATCCCGGTACGTATGAACTCCAACGTTGCCTAAAAAAGAGGGAGGCTGCTGCGCCTCCCCATCATATGGACGGATGCCCTCAACCGGCAGCCTGTTTTTTCTTCTGGTACAGGGGCGAAATGTCGCGCAGGGTTTTGACCACCTTTTGGAGGGAGGTTAGAAAATAATCGATATCGGCCTCGGTGTTGTCGATGCCCAGGGTGATCACGAGGGTGCCCTGGGCATCGGCGTGGGATCGGCCGATGGAAAGCAGCACGTGGGAGGCCCGCAGGGAGCCGGTGGCGCAGGCCGAGCGGGTGGCCACCGCGATCCCGTCGTCGTCAAGCATGAGCATGACGCTTTCCCCTTCGATGTGCTGCACCGATACCGAGACCAGGTTGGGCAGGCTGGGCCCGGGAGGGGTGTTGACGATGATGTCTTCGATGGTGCGGTGCAGACCGTCCAGCAGCGTTTGCTTGAGATTTTCCAGGTGCGCCAGGCGGTCGGCCATGTCGCGGCGGGCCAGGTCGGCAGCCACCCCCATGCCGATGATCCCGAGCAGGTTTTCCGTGCCGGCGCGTTTGCTGTGCTCCTGGACGCCGCCGTCCAGAAGGGGCCAGATCATGGTCCCGCGGCGGATATACAGCCCGCCGACGCCGGTGGGGCCGTAGAAAGTGTTGGCGCCGAAGCTCATCAGATCGACGCCCAGCTTCTGGACGTCCATGGGCACCACGCCGACCGAATCCACGGCGTCCGTATGGAGCAGGATCTTGCGTTCCCGGGTGATCCCGGCGATTTCCTCGATGGGTTGGATGGTGCCGGTTTCGTTGTTGCTGTGCATGATGGAGACCAGGATGGTCTTGTCGGTCATGGCCTCGGCAACGGCCCGGGGATCCACCCGCCCCTGGGCGTCCACGTCCAGGGAGGTGATCTTGAAGCCCTGGCCGGTGAGGCGTTTCAGGCTGCGGATGACCGCGTTGTGCTCGACGTTGGAGGTGATGATGTGGTTGCCCTTTTTGGCGTTGGCCAGGGCCGCGCCCTTGAGGGCATGGTTGACCGCTTCGGTGCCGCCGGAGGTGAAAACCACTTCCTTGGGAGAGGCGCAGTTGATCAGGGCGGCCACCGCCTCTCGCGCCTGGTCGAGCTGGGCCGCAGCCCGCTCGCCGGCCGAGTGCTGGCTCGAGGGGTTGTGGTAATCGGCATTGATGGCATCGATCATGGCCGCCTTGACATCCGGCAGCAGCGGGTTGGACGAGATGTGGTCGAGATTGATGATTCCCATAAAGCTCCCCCGTTAAAGTTGCATCCGTATAAGGTTCGGTTGGAGGGGTATCAAACCGTGAAGCACCCGTAAGAAATCAGCCCTAAAGGTTTGGTCATCCCCGCGAAACAGGCTGTGTCGCAATTCGATAGAACGTTCCATTTAGGCCTGTCATGCCGGCGAAAGCCGGCATCTGGTTGGGGCAACGGCATGAAGATACGGGAGATTCCGGCTTTCGCCGGAATGACGACCTAAGCCAAACGCCTTCTGCACCAATTGCGACACAGCCTCGAAAGCGGGGATCCAGTCGTTTCAATAGTTCTGGACTCCCGCCTGCGTGCGAGCTATGGTGGACAGGCTCGCATCCGCGGCTGTGGCGGCTTGAGCACTTTTTACGGTTCCACCAAAATAGTGTACCCCCATCTAATGCTCCTCTTCCAGGTTGGACTGGCAGGCTTCGCAGAAGGTGATGTCCTCCTGAATTTCCACATCGCAGTAGGGGCAATAGCATTTGCCGCCTTCCACATGCCGGTGAACTTCCTTGTGTTCCTCTTGCGGGCGGGTGATGCCGGCCAACCTGTCCTCGTAATTCCTGATGGCCATCTGCAGGGCGTCGGCCCCCAGGTTGGAGCAGTGCAGTTTGTTTTTGGGCAGCCCCTCAAGGGCCTCGGCCACGTCCTTGTTCGTGATGGTCTTGGCCTCGGCCACGGTTTTGCCCTTGGCGATTTCCGTGAGCATGCTGGACACGGCGATGGCCGAGCCGCACCCGAAGGTCTGGAATTTGATGTCCGCGATGCGGTCGTTTTCGATCTTGAGGTAGATCGTCATCATGTCGCCGCACAACGGGTTGCCCACCTCCCCGACCCCGTTGGCGTCCTCGATCACGCCCACGTTGCGCGGATTGCGAAAATGGTCCATCACGGTTTTGCTGTACATCATGGTGTGCCCCTCCCGTTTGGTGAGATAAACAACGCTGGTAGAGTTATAAGCACGATTTTCAAAAAGGAAACGCGGCCGGGGTGTGAAGAAGACGCTTTTCAGAGCCCCTTGATGGGCCATCCTCTAAAGATTTCCGTGGGTTTGCCAATAACCAACTGGGTTGCGGCACGCCGCCGGCAAAGGATCCCCTTGCTTGAAGCACCCCGTGCCATATGGTAGGTGGACGTTTCACCATCCAACGCCACCGCGTCACCCATTCAAGGGACCCCTAAACCGATGACGGTATCAACCGCCTTTCGCAATCTGCACATTCGCAACAAGCTTCTGGTGGCCTATATCGGCTTGCTGATTCCGGTGATTATCATCGGCGGTCTGGGCACCATGCATCTTACCCGGCAGACCATCCAGGCCAATATCGAATCCGACCTCCAGCACGTCACCCGCTCCATCGTCAATCTGGTGGAAACGACGGCCACGGCCGCCATCAAGACCCATCTCAAAGCCGTGGCCGAGCAGAACCTGCAAATCGCCCGGCAGATCCACCGCAGGGCCCTGGCCGGCGAGATTTCCATTGAAAGGGCGCGGGCCCGCATTCGGCGCCAATTGCTGTCCCAGGTGATCGGCGAGACGGGCTATATCTATTGCATCGACAGCCGGGGGGACGCCGTGGTGCACCCGAATCCCGACGTGGAGGGGCAGGATTTCTCCCATTTCCCCTTCGTGTACGATCAAACGCGGCGCAAGGAGGGCTATTTCGAATACGACTGGCGCAATCCGGGGGAGGCGACAGCGCGCCCCAAAGCGGCGTATATGGTCTACTTCGCGCCCCTGGACTGGATCATCACGGTGACCACCTACCGGGCGGAATTCAAATCTCTGCTGCCCATGGCGGACATCCGCAAAAGCGTCCTGTCCTTTCAGTTCGGCAGAAGCGGCTACGTCTTCGTGGCCGAACGCAGCGGGCAGGTTCTGGTCCATCCGGTCCTGGAGGACGTCGACATTTTCACGCTGCCCAATATGGACACCGGCTTCTTCGAACGCATGCAGCAGGAGAAATCCGGTCGCTTAACCTACACCTGGCAAAATCCCGGCGAGCTTCGCCCCCGGGAGAAGCTGGTCTATTTCGGCTCGATCGCGGAATTCGGCTGGATCGTGGGATCCACCGGCTATATCGACGAGATCTATGCACCGGTGGAGCGGGCGCGCACCCTTATTTTAGCCTTCATGGTAGCGGCCGTGATCCTGTGTGTCGTTCTGACGCTGTGGATCAGCGCCCGCATCACGACGCCGGTCGAAACCCTCATGGCGGCCGTAACGCGGGGACGGGACGGCGACTACGAAGCCCGGGTGTCCGACCTGGGGGAAGACGAAATCGGCCGTCTGGGGGGCATGTTCAACGCCTTCATGACACGCCTGCAGACCTACCACCGGGATCTGGTCACCGAAATCGAAGAGCGCAAACGAACCGAAGCCTATCTGCAGGAAAGCCGGCTCAAGTTCCAGGCGATCTTCAACCAGACCTTCCAGATGATCGGGGTTCTCGATCCCGACGGCACCGTCCAGGAGGTCAATCAGACGGCGCTGAATTTCCTCGGTTTGCAGACAGGGGCGATCGTCGGCCGACCTTTCTGGGAAACCCCTTTCTGGGCCCACGATGCCGGGAGCCGGGAGCAGGTGCGCGAAGCGGTCGGCAAGGCGGCCCGCGGCGAATTTAACCGCTTCGAAACAACCCATGTGGCCCCGGACGGCCGTCGACGCCACGTGGATTTTTCCCTCAAACCGGTGCATGACGACCACGGGCGGGTGATCATGCTGATTCCGGAAGGCCGGGATATCACCGAGCGCAAGGAAGCCGAGGATGTCCTGCGCATATCCGAGGAAAAATACCGCCAGGTCGTGGAAAACGCGCATGATGCCATCCTTGTGGTTCAGGATCGACGCCTGCGCTTCGCCAACCGATCCGCCGAAACCTTCCTGGGCTACGACCGCCAGGCGTTGGCTCGCATGACCTTCGACCGGCTGATCCACAGCGATGACCGTTCCCTTGTCGTCTCCCGGCATCTGAAACGTATCGCGGGGGAGGATGCGCCCAACGACTTCAGCGTGCGGTTGGTGGCGCGGGGAGGGCGCGTCAAATGGGTGGAGGTCAATGCCGTCCGGATCGATTGGGAAAACCGCCCGGCCGTCATAGCGTTTTTGCGGGACATCACCTCCCAGAAACAACTGGAATCCCAATTGCTGCAATCCCAGAAAATGGAAGCCATCGGCACTTTGGCCGGCGGGATCGCCCACGATTTCAACAACAGCCTGCAGGCCGTGTCCGGCTATACCCAGTTGCTGCTCATGGATCCGGCCAAGTCCGCCAAGGACAAGGAAATGCTGGCCACCATCCAGCAGGCGGCCAGCCATGCCGAGGGCCTGACGCGCCAGCTGTTGACCTTCAGCCGCAAAATCGAGAGCAACCCCGTGCCGCTCAATCTCAACGCCGAAATCGCTTTGACCTGCCGTCTTCTCGAACGGACCCTGCCCAAGATGATCCGGATCGAAACCCGCCTGGCGGAAGATCTGCCCATCGTCCGGGTGGATAAGGTGCAGCTCGAGCAGGTTCTCATGAACCTGGGCATCAACGCCGGCCACGCCATGCCGGACGGCGGCCGTCTGATTTTCGCCACCGCAAGTGTCCTGCTGACCGAAGGGTTTTGCCGTAGCCATCTCGATCTTCGTACAGGCCGGCATGTCGAGCTCACCGTTACCGACGACGGGGTCGGCATGGATGAAAAGATCCGCCAGCACATTTTCGAGCCGTTCTTCACCACCCGGGAGACCGGGGCGGGCACCGGCCTGGGGTTGGCCATGGTCTACGGCATCGTCACCAGCCACGGCGGCGTCATCACCTGCGAAAGCACGCCGGGCCAGGGCACGACCTTCCGGCTCTATTTCCCGGTCGCCGAGCTTGCCCTGGCCGACCAGGAGGCCGCGATGCCCGAGGTCGAGAAGGTGGGCGGGTCCGAAACGGTTCTCGTGGTCGACGACGACCCCGTGGTGCGGCGCCTGGGATGCAGCCTGCTGGAGCGTTTCGGCTACACGGTGCTCGAAGCGGCCAGCGGCGAAGAAGCATTGGAAATTTACGAACGCAACGGGTCTTCCATCGCCCTCACCATTCTCGACCTCAATATGCCCGGTATGGGCGGAGGGAGCTGCCTGGCCCGTCTGATGGAAATGGATCCGGCCGCACGGGTGATCATCGCCAGCGGCTACGCCCCGCAGGGCACGGAGGCCGAAAGCCTGGCGCAGCAGGCGCGTGGTTTCCTCGGCAAACCCTACCAACTGGACGGCATGCTGCAGATGGTGCGCGAAGTGCTTGATCAAACGGCATAGATCCGGTAGCCTGATTTCCGCGCAACCTCCCCCCACCGGTTTTGCGTCCCTTCTCCGTTGCGCATGGCGCCCGCACGGACTAGCGCGTTGTCAACCGACGAATTGGCCGGCCAAAATTGTCCGGGAGACCCCCCCCATGGCGATCGACCAAGCCACCCTGAAGGACCGGCTTTTGCGATGCGAAGCGGCTTTGGCCAGGGAAACCGAGCGCCGCAAGGCCGCCGAGGCGGATTTACAGAAAGCCCGGGAACGGTTCCGCAAGGCCCTCCTTGATCTGCCGGTGATCATCTGCGCGGCGGACCGGGATGGCAGCCTGGTGTTTTACAACCGCGAGTTCGAGCGGGTATCCGGCTATTCGGCGGAAGATCTCCATGACCTGCCCGGCATGCTGGATATCCTGCTGCGCGAAGACGAAGGACCCTGCATCGTCAACGAGGCCAACTGCCGCAAATGGCGCATCGCCGCCAAGGACGGGCGCGAAAAGGTCGTGGTGTGGTCCGAAGCCTCCACCACCGTCCCCTTGATCGGCTGGCGCAGTTGGAAGATCGGGCTCGATATCACCGAACTCGAAACGGCCCGGGAAAAGATCAAAATTTTGCAGGGGCTGCTGCCGATCTGTTCCAGTTGCAAGAAGATCCGCGACGAAAAGGGGGTCTGGAGACCCCTCGAGGCCTATATCACCGAAAAGTCGGAAGCCGATTTCACCCACGGGGTCTGCCCGGAGTGCATGGCCCGGCTCTATCCGCCCGAGGATTTCCCGTCATGAGACCGCGCATCAAAACACTGCAGCAGCGCTTCATGGTCTTCATGGTGCTGCCGGTGGCGCTGCTGCTCTTTGCCACGGGATTCGTCGGTTTTTTTTACGCCCGCGACGCACTTCTCGAACAGTGGGAAGAGGCCGCCATTCTGCGCCTCCAGCGGGCCGCCCATCACGTGGACATGCGCCTGGCCCGCCCCAAAGAGTGGGTCAGTTTGTACCTGAAATTCTTGGGCGGATCGCGACACGGTATGTCAGAGCAGATTGACATGCTTGCCGAGTTGGAACATGCCGAGGGTATCGTGGCGGTGTATATCGACGGCCAGCGATCGACCGGCAGCGGGGAGTCCGGCAGGCGAATGCATTTCGGTCGCGAGGCGGGGCGCTTCGGACGAATGAGCATGGCTCCAGGCACCATGATGCGACGGCCGAGCTTTAGCGTCAGCGAGCCGCATTATGATCCCGATCTGGACCAACGGACGGTATCGCTTTTCACGCTCGCCACGACCGACGATGCCGCCGACGTTGTCGAAATCGAAGTGGTGATGGATTTTGACGATCTGGTGCGCGACATGCCCTATGCGGACTGGTGGCAAAGCTGGAAAACCTTTCTGGTGGGCGGTGACGGGCAGATCTTCGTGAACACGACGGCGGTCGATCGCCGGCAACTTGGAGAAACCGGGGATCCCGTCGAGATCGAGACGTTGGCCGCCCTGCAGACCCGGGATTCCGGTACCCTTCGGACAAGCGGACATCCGCCGGAGGAGGTCAGCGGATTCTATCGTTTGCAGGAGGCGCCCTGGTATCTCGTGGTATTCGCGCCGGGTGAGATCATCCTGCAGCCCATCGTCAGTTTTCGCAACTACTATTTCCTGACCCTCGTCTTCTGTGTCCTGGCCATTGTCCTGCTGATCCGGCGGGTCACCCGGCAGGTGACGGGCTCCGTCCGGCAGCTTTCGGCCGCCGCCGGCGATATTGCCCGCGGACAGTTCGATATCGCCCTGCCGGAGCGGACCGGGGATGAGATCGGTACTTTGACCCACGACTTCAACACCATGGCCGCTCAGCTCAAAGAGCGGCGCCATCTGCGCCAATCCCTGGATCTTGCCAAGGAAGTGCAGCAGAACCTGCTTCCCGGGAAGGCGCCTGCTTTCCCGGGCTTGGACGTGGCCGGGCGCAGTGTCTACTGCGAGGAGACCGGCGGGGACTATTTCGACTATATTCCGGGGCGGCGCTCTCTTCGATTGGTCATCGGGGACGTGGCCGGGCATGGCATCGCCTCGGCGCTGCTCATGAGCTCGGTCCGGGCCACCCTTCGCCAGCGCTGCAGCGAGACCGAAAACATGGCCGCGGTGATCTCCGGCGTCAACCGCCACCTCGCGGCGGACGTGGGCGATTCCGGACGCTTCGTGACCCTGCTGGCCCTGTCCGTAAATCCCGAGGCCAAGGAGATATACTGGGTCCGGGCGGGGCACGACCCCGGTATGCTCTATCGCCGTGGAGAGGAGCGCTTTGAAGAACTGGCCGGCCCGGGGCTGGCCCTGGGCGTGGATTCGGAATGGTCCTACAGCGTTCAAAGCACGCTCGGATTGAAGGAAGGCGATATCGTCCTGCTGGGTACCGACGGCATCTGGGAGGCGCGTGACTGTGGGGGAGATATGTTCGGCAAGGCGTCCGTCCAAAAGATCGTGCGCGATCACGCCCACCAACCGGCGGAAGCCATCCTCGAAGCGGTCTTCGCGGCTGTGGGAGAGTACACCTGCGAAACACGGCTGGCCGATGACATGACCCTGATCGTGCTTAAAATCATTTCCAAGGGAAATGATTGACATGGAAAAGATCGTCTGGAACGACAGCTTCAATATCCAGAACGAGGAACTCGACCAGCAGCATCGGCGGCTCGTCGAACTCATGAACCGGCTGATCGAACTTCAGGAAGCGAAAGAGCCCGACGATGCCGTGGCCGACATTCTCGGGGCGCTGACGAATTATTTCGCGTACCACTTCGAGATGGAAGAAGGGCTGATGCTCGATCACGGCTATCCGGAGATCGAATCCCATCGCGAAGAACACCAGACCTTCGTCCTGCAGGTGGCCTATTTCATCGCCACCTACCGCGAGAGCGGCAATTCCCTGAAACGCGATATCCTGACCTTTCTCAAGGAATGGCTGGCCGACCACATCCTGAAGACGGATGCCTCCTTCGGCCGCTTTCTTAAGGAAAACCACCTCGCCTGAGATCGGGAATTCGATTTCGAAACCCGATTTCGATTTCGATAGCGATGCCGATTTGGGACGCGCCTCTTACCTCAGCGGTTTTTGATTTCCCTCTTGACATTCTCCGCCCGCTTCCCCTAAGTAAATGGACGAGGTGCCGCAAGGCTTAATAGGGAATCCCGTGAAATTCGGGAACGGTCCCGCCGCTGTAACCGGTGACGAAATCCAATTTCATGCCACTGTTCGATCGCAGTCGAACGGGAAGGCCTGGAAAGTAGAACGACCCGGGAGTCAGAAGACCTGCCTTGACAATTGCCGCGGGAAGACGGTCGACAATGCGATCGGAAGACGCTTTCACCTGAAAGCAGCGATGCCGGTCGGATTGTTCAGGGTCAAGCAAGCTGGGTGCAGCCCTTCGAACCGTTATGGTTTGAAGGGTTTTTTTGTGGGATACCGGTTAATGCCGCACCCGCTGTGGAACCGGGGAGGGCAGTCCTGGCAGGGGTTGGCCTTCCCCGGTTTCCCTCCCCTTGCACCGCTCTCCCCGCCCACGTATGTCCATGCGTCACGACAGGAGGACGGACCCATGTATAAACTTTTTCGAACGCCGACCCACCACCTGGGCCGCTCGGCGGAGCCGGACTATCTCATCTACGAAGGAAAATTCTACCCCACCGCAAACCATCCCCGGGGATGGTCGGACAAGGCCGACTACGAGCTGCGAGCGGACGGCAAGATCTACCGTTGCGCCGACCATCCCCTGGGCGGCGGTTCCCTGCCGGACTACGTGATCGGACCGGACTGTCTTCTCTACCGCACCGATGCGCATCCGGACGGCCGCAACGCCGCCCCCGACTACGAACTCGGTGAGATCGCCTAACCCGATAATGGGTGCGATCGAAATAATTGAAAATGGAAGGATTTTGTCATCCCCACGCATGAGCCCGGGTCGCAATTTTCACCCAAGGGGTGGGCACAGGCCGTCATCCCGGCGAAAG
>CAYMQN010000103.1:0-12894 GCA_964392545.1 uncultured Desulfobacteraceae bacterium | reverse complement strand
CATGATCGACGCGATCGTTTCGGCGCTGGTGGCGCTGACCCTGGTTTACTTTATTCTGTGCGGCATCCTGCGGTGGATTTACGGCAAAACCCTGGTGTTCCGCATCTGGCAGCAGTTGGGGCCTGGGGCGCTCCTCTTGGGTTTCCTGGGGGTCATGGCCGGAAGGCTGGGTGCCATGGGGGTCAGCGATCTGATCACCAAAGGGGTATTGCCCCTGACCGGGATCGTTCTCATGACCCTCAACCTCATCGCGGTGGCCAAAAAACTCGCCCATCCCATTCAGCGGGCCGTCGAGACGATCACCGACGGTTCCGACGCGGTCACGCTCGCCTCCAACCAGATCGCCGCGGCCGGCAGCAGCCTGGCCAGCGGGGCGTCGGAACAGGCCGCGTCCATCGAGGAAACATCCTCATCACTGGAGGAGATGTCGGCCATGACAGGCCAAAACGCCGACAACGCCGTGAAGGCCAACGCGCTCATGAAAGAGACCAACCACTGCATGCGCGAAGCCCAGGATACGATGGCAGGACTCAACGCTTCCATGACGCAGATCTCCGCGGCCAGTGAAGAAACCTCCAAAATCGTGAAAACCATCGACGAAATCGCGTTTCAGACCAATCTCCTGGCCCTCAACGCCGCGGTCGAGGCGGCCCGGGCCGGCGAGGCCGGCGCCGGATTTGCGGTGGTGGCCGACGAGGTGCGCAATCTGGCCCTGCGGGCCGCCGAGGCCGCCCGGAACACGGCCGGCCTGATCGAGGATACGGCCAAGAAGGTCCGGGAGGGAAGCCATGCGGTGGACCGGACGACGGACGTCTTCACCCGGGTGGTCACCAACTCAGGCAAGGCCGGCGACATCGTCGACGAGATCGCGGCGGCTTCCACCGAGCAGGCCCAAGGCATCCAACAGCTCAATGGCGCCGTGGCCGATATGGACAAGGTGGTCCAGCAGAATGCGGCCACGGCGGAAGAATCCGCGGCCAGCGCGGATCTCATCCGCAACCAGGCCCACGAGATGCAGCGTATCGTCGTAACCCTGGCCGAACTGGTGTTTGACGACCGGGAAAAGGGGCAACGGTCCGTGCCGCCACGGGATCCGTTCCCGAAAGACGCGCAACACGCCGGTGATGGGCCGAAAGCCTTGGGGCCCCTCACCCGCTAGACCAAATGGAGCGATGGCATTGAAGGATAAAACCACGGAAGAGGCCTTGCGCGACTGCCGCCGCCGGCTGAACGATCTGCTGCATACGGTTCCCGGCATGGCCTACCGCTGCCGCTTCGACCCGGATTGGACCATGGAATTTCTGAGCGAAGGCTGCGAGGCGCTTACGGGGTATCCCCCGGAGGACCTGCTGCACAACGCCCGCATCGCCTACGGGGCACTCATTCACCCGGAAGACCGCCGGATGGTCTATGGCAAGGTCCGGGAGGCGGTGGAAGGAAACGGCGCCTTTCAGGTCGTCTACCGGATCACCACCGCCCGCAAGGAACAAAAATGGGTGTCCGAGAAAGGCTTGATCCTGCGGGAAGACAAGGGGCCAGCCATCGAGGGATTCATCAGCGACATCACCGAATACAAGCGGACGGAGGCCCTGCTGCGGGACGAAGTCGCCCGGCGCCGCATCCTGGTGGAACAATCCCGGGACGGCATCGTGGTTCTCGATCAAAACGGCAGGGTCTACGAAGCCAATCCGCAGTATGCCAAAATGCTGGGCTATTCCCTGGAGGAAATCCTGGGACTGTATGTCTGGGATTGGGACAAAACGTTTTCTAAAGCAGAGCTTCTCGAGCAAATCCAATCGATCGATGCGGGCGGCGACCATTTCGAAACCCTGCATCAGCGCAAGGACGGCACCTTCTATGCCGTTGAAATCAGCACCAACGGCATGGAGTACCAGGGCCGCAAGCTGATCTTCTGCATCTGCCGGGACATCACCCAGCGCAAGCAGGCCGAGAAAGAGCGCGAGAAGCTCATCGCCGAACTCAAGGCCGCTCTCGTGGAGAACAAAACCTTGAAGGGCATCCTGCCCATTTGCTCCTATTGCAAAAAAATCAGAACCACCGAGGGCCGCTGGGAACCGGTGGATGTCTATATCCACCGCCATTCCCAGGCCGACATCAGCCACGGGATCTGCCCTGAATGCGCGAAGCAGCATTATCCCGACATCGACCTCAATGAGTGATCCACCATCGGTGCCGCAAGGCGCCTTCAGCGCCAAATCCATTGCCCGGGAAGGAAAAAGAAAACGACCGGGCGGCGCAGACCGGTCCGATCCTTTCCCTGACGTTCGGCGGCGGCCGCCCAAGGCCTCCCGGACTTAGCCGACGCGTGACGTCCTTACGACGAATGGCCGGCCGCTTCGGTCGTCGGCCGGGACGCAACCCCTTGTGGGGAGAGGGGGTCACGGGGCTGCGCCCGGCCTTGACCTTCGGGAACGCGGGTGGGCTTCGATCAATTGCTGGCGCTCATCTCCGGAACCGGGCTGACCACGGCGGAGCCTTTGCCGCCGGAGCCGCCCGCAAAGCCGGGGCTGGCCGTATAGCTGGAAACCTCGAAATCCGGGTAGGCCGCGCCGCCGTGTTCGGTCCAGTCGAGACCTTCCAGCTCTTCTTCGGGGGAAACCCGCAGGCCCACCGCCAGGTCCACCGCCTTGAACATGAGGAAGGCCAGCGGAAAAGTCCACAGAAAGCAGGCCCCGATGCCCACCAACTGCACGCCGACCACTTTCAGCGAGAAGCCGCCCATATCGAACAGCCCGGCCGCCAGGGTGCCCCAGGCACCGCAGACCCCGTGCACCGAAATGGCCCCCACCGGATCGTCGATCCGGATCTTGTCGAAGAAAACCACCGCATAGACCACGATCACACCGGCCGCCGCGCCGATCAAAACGGCACTGGCGGGCGTCACGTTGGCGCAGCCGGCCGTGATGCCCACCAGACCCGCCAAAGCGCCGTTGAGGCTCATGCCCACTTCCGGCTTGCCGAATTTCATCCATGAGGCCGCCATGGCCAGGATCGCGCCGGCCGCCGCGGCCAGGTTGGTGTTGACGAAGATCATGGCGATGCTCTTGTCGGCCGTGGTGGTGGAGCCGGGGTTGAAGCCGAACCAGCCCAGCCAGAGGATGAAGACCCCCAGGGCCGCCAGCGGCATGTTGTGCCCCAGGATCGGGCGGACCTTGCCCTCCCTGGTGTACTTGCCGATGCGGGGACCGAGGACCAGGGCCCCGGCCAGGGCCGCCCAGCCCCCCACCGAGTGCACCACGGTGGAGCCGGCGAAATCGATGAAGCCCAGCCCTTCCAGCCAGCCCTGCCCGTTCAGCAGGCTGCCCCAGGCCCAGCTTCCGAAAACCGGATAGATGACGGCACTCAAGACGACGCTGTAGCACAGGTAGCCCACGAATTTGGTGCGCTCGGCCATGGCGCCGGAAACAATGGTGGCCGCCGTGGCGCAGAAGACCACCTGGAACATCCAGAAGGCCAGCACCCATTCGGTGCCTTCACCGGTAAAATCGCTCAGGAAAAACCCCGAGGTGCCGAACCAGCCCGTACTGGTGGCCCCGAACATGAGCCCGAAGCCCACCGCCCAGAAGGCCATGGTCCCGATGGAGAAATCCATCAGGTTTTTCATCATGATGTTGATGGCGTTCTTGGCCCGGGTAAAGCCGCTTTCCACCAGGGCGAAGCCGGCCTGCATGAAGAACACCAGGGCGGCGGCGACCAGGGTCCACAGAAAGTTGGCGTGTTCCTGCACCAGATCGATGGCGGCCCTGTTGGACAGGGCCGTGGGCGCCTCGTCGCCCGCCCAGCAGATCGAGGCGCTTGCCAGCAGAAAGATCAACAGCATCAAAAGCCTTTTCATGGTTTGTTCCTCACTCGTTTCATCGGGTTGGCGTTGGATGAAATCCCGGCCGGCTGCGGTTGCCGGCCGGGACATGTCCGTATTCTGTTCATTCCCTCATGGCAAAGGATGTGCCAGTGGGACCAGACCCGCCGAAACGAATGCTATCTATCCGATTTCAATGCTATAGTTAATTTGGATGGGTTTACGGTCTGTGGTGCCTGGCGGCTTAAAAACTACGTAATTGTTTTTTATAGATTTCATAAAGACATATTTGTATTTTTTTGCCCAACAAGACGCCATATCGTAAGAACGGCTTGTTCGAGGGCGGCTGGTCAGGCTGGCAAAATGCGATTGCACGATGGGCAATGGGGCCGCCGCTGGAAAAAACATCAAGTTTTTGCGGCCGGTTGCCGTTAATAAAATAAGGCAACCCTATTGAGGATTTGGCGGGCGCAACAGCGCCGGCAACGCTTGTCGGCCGTCCCGGATGGCGGCCGGGAAAGGATTTACGATGACGGACCAGGTATCCCGCAAGGAAACCCGCAACGCCCTCTACCATTTGATCATAGAAGAGGACGTCGAGGGGTTCAACGCGCGCCGGGCCCAGGAAAACAACTGCGACATGCGCGATCTGGATTTCCGCAGCCAGGATCTGCGGCGGTTCAATGTGGAAGGTCTGGACTTTTCCGGCTGCTATTTCCGGCAGGCGGACTTGCGGGGGCTGGACCTGCGCACCTGCCGTCTCGAAGGCGCCAGCATCCACCGCGCGAAAATATCGGGCGTCTTCTTCCCAGCGGAGCTGTCGCCTGGCGAAATCCGCCTCTCGCTGGAGTTCGGCACCCGCATGCGCTACACCCCCTGACCCCGCTCGACCCGGTCCCGGCTGGAGGCCCAGAGACGCCGGAGAGGCCTGCCGTCCCGGCACGCCGGTTTCGGTCGAGGGCAATGCCCAGCAGCCGTCAGGGTTGTGAGCAATTTTGCAAGGGTTGCACTCCCGCCTGCGGCGGGACATTGCAGCCCGAGGCGCAGCTTGGCCACGGCCTGTCAACGCATGAAATGCCCGTAGTGCAGCCTCCCCTCCAGGATCGCCCGCTTGAATCCGGCCACCGGCATCTTTTCTCGTATGACGTAGCGGTAGAGGCCGGCGTTGCGGATGTCGCCCACGAAGACGGCACCCACCAGCCGGTCGCCGGCCGGATCGAAGACCAGTTTGCGATAGGTTTCGGTGCCGGTCCGGCGATGGATCGCGTAGTCCCCGTCGGCCGTATGCACCACCCCCATGGCCACGAAGGGCATGTCCGCCACCTGGGTCGCGTTGAGAATGCCGAACGTGCCGGCATAGGCGGTCTTGACCCCGGCCATGTTCAGCCCGGCGCAGCGGCCCATTTCCACGGCGTTGGTCCACAGGGCCGTCATGATGGGCGCCCCGCTCACCGGCTCGTAGGTCACAGCCACGTCACCCGCCGCAAACGTGTCCGGCTGGCTGGCCCCGGTGTAGCGGTCGGCCGCGATGCCGCCGTCCACCGCCACCCCGCTGCCCTCGAGGAATTCCACGTTGGGGCGCACTCCCTTGCCGATGCAGACCATCTGGCAGGCCAGCTCGCGGCCGTCGTCCAGCACCACCCCGGTCACCCCCGAGGCGTCGGCGCAGATCGCGGTGGCCGCCACACCGGTCATAATGGCAAGGCCGGCATCGTCCAGGGCCTTGCGGACCAGATAGGCGTCCTCCGGTTCCATGAGCTGGCTGAGCACCTCGGGGGAATAGACCACCAGGGTCACTTTGACGCCCCGCTCCAGGAGCGCAAAGGCCGCCTTGAGGTTCAGCAGGCCGCCGCCCAGCATGACCGCGTGCCCGGTGTGGGCCAGGCGGGCCGCCATGCGGCGGGCGTCGGCCAGGGTGCGCAGGGCATAGACGCCCTCCGCCGCCGGGCCTTCGATCCCCGGCGGCACATAGGGCCGGCTGCCGGTGGCAAAGAGCACCTTGTCGTAGCCGTGCGTGGCGCCATCCGCCAGGACCACCCGGTGGTCCTCCGGGGCCACGGACGCCACCCGGGCTCCGGTCCTGACCGTGATGTCGGCCCCGGTGTAGGGCCCGTTGCCCGCCAGGGCCATCTCCCCGGGCGCTTTGCGGCCGGATACCAGAAACGGGATCAGGGGGCGGAAATAGGGCGCGTCTTCCTCTTCGGAGAGCACCGTGACGGCGCCCCGCGGGTCCTTCTCCCGGATGGCCTGGGCCGCGGCCATGCCGGCGGCCGAGCCGCCCACGATGAGATAGTGGCTGTGGCTGTCACTCACATCAACCCCCTTCCGCCTGGACAAACTCCCGGGAGGCGTGCCGGCGCACGGCCCCGGAATAGGCCGGCACGGTCTGATAGACCAGGGCCCCCGTGGGGCATGCGCCGACGCAGGCCGGTTCATCCCGGTCCGGGCAGCGGTCGCAGCGGTAGGCCTTGTGCTCCTCGAGATGGCGGCCGATGACCCCGTAGGGGCAGACCATCACGCAGGTCCAGCAGCCGATGCACTTGTCCGTGTCCGTGCGCACCACCCCGTCGGCATCCCGCTGAATCGCCCCGCTGATGCAGGCGTGCATGCAGGGCGCATCCTCGCAATGCCGGCAGACGAGGGGCACCTTGTGCGCCGGCGCCACCCATTCCACGTAGAGACGGGGCTTGGGCCGCGGGCTTTGCGCGACGGCGCCGAAAAGGGTCTTGCTGGCGGAATGCTCCACCGCGCAGGCGGTGATGCAGGAGCGGCATCCCACGCAGCGCTCGGTTCTGACGAATATTTCCTTGGGCTGTGTCATACGCCTTCTCCTTTTTCGCAATGGTGGCCAGGCCGATCTAAATACCGAGGGCCTTGCGTTTCTGATCCATGTGGGCGATCATCAGAGCGGCGCCCTTGACCGGATCGGTTTCCACGGCAAAGGCCGCACCCACCACGTCGTTGGCCGTCTTGGTGAGCACCTCGGTGACCACCGGGCTTCCCAGCACCGGCGGCACGGTGCCGAGCACCGTGAAAATCCCCGAAGACACCACGTAGGCCCCGATGCTGACCGCCTTTTCGCTCATCCACTCGGGAGCCGCGCCGGCCACCGGCAGGTCGCTGATGTCCACCCCCAGGGCATTGGCCACGGCGGCGCAGACCGCCAGGATGCGGCTGATGTCCACACAGGAGCCCATGTGCAGGACGGGCGGGATCCCCAGGGCCTGGCAGACCCCTTTCAGCCCGTCACCGGCCTCCTCGGCCGCCTCGGGCAGCATCAGGCCCACTTTGGCGGTGGCAATGGCGTTGCAGCCGGTGTTCACCACCAGGACGTTGTTCTTTATCAGCTCCCGCACCAGGCCGACATGTCCCTCGTCGTGCCTGATCTTGGGGTTGTTGCAGCCCACCACGCCGGCGATGCCCCGCACGGCGCCGGACTTGATGGCGTCCAGCAGGGGATCGAGGGTGCCCCCCAGGGCCTTCACGATGGCCTCGGCACTGAATCCCACCATGCATGCGGATTTTTCTTCGGGAATGAAGACCTTCTCGGGCACCCGGTTGCTGTAGTTCTCCACGGCCGCGCCCACGATGTCCTTGGCGATGGACAGGGCGTTTTCCTCGTTGAACTGCATGTGCACGGCACCGGGGAACTTGGCCTTGTAGGAGGTGGAGATGAACTTGGTGTGGAAACACTCGCACAGATCGCCCAGGGCCGGCATGATGCACTGCACGTCCACGATCATGGCCTCCACGGCCCCGGTGATAATGGCCAGCTCCTGCTGCATGAAGTTGCCCGCCAGGGGGATGCCGTGGCGCATGTTGATTTCGTTGCCCGTGCAGCACATGCCCACCACATTGATGCCCCGGGCGCCGGCGGCCTGGGCCTTGACCACAAGATCGGGGTCGGCGGCGGCCGCCAGGATCATTTCGGAGAGCACCGGTTCGTGGCCGTGGGCCACGATGTTGACGTGGTCCGTTTTGAGCACGCCCAGGTTGGCCTCGGAGCGCACCGGGGCGGGGGTGCCGAACAGCACGTCCGAGATTTCGGTGGCCACCATGGAGCCGCCCCAGCCGTCGGCAATGGAGGCCTTCAAGCCCTGGAGGATCAGGTTGACCGGGTCGTTGTCCACGCCGATGTGGGTGCGGTGCATGATTTCCACGATCTCCCGGTCGATGCCCCGCGGGTCGATGCCCATCTTCTGCCACTGTTCCACCCGCTTGGCGGGCGCCCGGCGCGTGAACTGCAAAAAACCCTCCTGCTTGCCGAATTCGGCATAGACCGCCTTGGCCAGATCCAGGGCGATCGCCTCCTTGGTGCGGCCTTCGGTGGCGATGCCGTATTCCGCGGCCAGGGCGCCCAGCTTGGCCTCGTCCTTGATCTCGTAGCCGCCGCTCTTGCCCTCGGCGGTCAGCAGCAGGGTGTGGGCCAAGTCGCGGCCGTGGTCCGAATGGGCCGCCGCCCCGCCTGCGATCATGCGGATCAGGTTGCGGGCCACGATGATGTCGGCCGTGGCGCCGCAGATGGCCCGCTGGGGGCCCTCGTCCTCGAAGGGGCTGATCCGGCAGGGCCCCATGTTGCAGTTGCGGCAGCAGACTCCCAGCTCCCCGAAGCCGCACTCGGGGAGCATCTTCTGATACCGGTCCCAGACCGTCTCGACGCCGAGGGTTTCGGCCCGCGCGAGCATCTGGTGCACCGTGGGGTCAATGCTCTTCTCCAGAATTTTGTCACTGAACGCCATGCTTGCCTCCTGTGGGAACGGGTGAGCGGATGCGATCCTGTGCGCTGATAACGGACGGCCGTCATGGAAAGGCGATGAGACGGTGGACGACGCGGACGGCCGCCGGGAAAGGCGTCCCCCTAAAAAAAGCCGGGCTACCCCTTGTCGGGGAAGCCCGGCTTGTCAGCATCGCCGCTGTTCACACCACCTTCCATCATAAGACTGCCCGCCGCCGTCGGGCATGCCCTGCCCGGCAGCGTACCTGCCACTTCGTGTGGCGTTTGATGCGCCGTCCTATTATGATATTATGCCCAAAAGTATTAAAAGAAGTGCCCTGGGGAAGTCAAGCGCAAATTGAGTGGACTACCGTTTTGGGGGTCGCTTAGGGGATCGCTCCTCTTCGCGCCGCGACGTGCGGACCCGGTAGGGGCGCTCGCTGAAGCCGCCTTCCTGCTCGAAGCGCGCGGCCCGGTCGGCCATCTGGTGATCGCGGAGGGAGGTGGCAAGGTTCAGAGGCGATGTGCAGCGCGCCCCGAAAATCGTACCCCGCCTTCCAACAGTTGCCCCCCTTTCACCTTCCCCATCGGCGTACCGTCTGTTATAGAACCCTTGTTCGGGATCAGGGCGATTCATTTACCGTTACCGGCGTTGCGGCTGTCCGTAATGATTCTCAATCCACTGAACAGGAGTCGCTAAATGAAAAAACTGCTCGTCACCTTCAATCAGTTCCTCGATCTGCCCGAGGAGGCGGAAGTGGTCTACGTCGAAATGGAGGGCCAGGGGCCGGTATTGGACCATATTCTATACCAGGGGAAAAAAATTCGGCCGGAAATCGCCTACGTGGAATACGTCGATCCGGATACGGGACGCCAATTGGGCTGGGAGGGTGACGGATGGGAGCAGTTGCCCGAAGACCTGGCGCACGAGATGTACGAGCGGACAACCCTGGAAGACTACCGCATCCTGGAGATTTACGACTGGCACGAACCGAAACAATCCGTGCATTAAGGGAAAAGACCGCCGGCCGATGGCATTCCGGCGGAAGCCGGAATCTGTTCAGCACGGTCGGCCTTAGGGTCGTTGTACAAAAAGCTGCTTTTCAGTCTCGAGGGCATAGAGCTTTTCGATCATGAAGGCGACATACTTTTCACATTTGTCTTTCCAGACCCCCGTTGCCAGGAACTTCTGGTATTCCCCGGGCCGGGAAAAGTCCATGCCGACAAGCCCCCGGCACGTGATGTCACCGAACTGCCGCTCGAAGTCTTTGACAATGCCCGCGGCAAAAGTGCGCACGGCGTGCCGCGCCTGACGGGCCCGCCCCTTGTCGCCCGCCGGGCAGCGGTGCCGCAGCCCGAGGCACACGGCCGCGGCCGACACCACCCCGCAGGGCGCGTTCTGGCAGCCGCCGATGCCGCCCAGAAAGGGAATCCCGGCCCACAGGAAATCTTCGTTGCCAAGGTCGTAAGCTTCCCACATAACTTGCAGGACGGCAGGCCCTCAGTGATAGCCCCGGACCATCAAGTCCAGGGCCCGCTGCCGGGCGTCTTCCAGCGACAGTGTCAATTCCATGCGGCTCTCCTCTTCCGACCGGTCCCAGACAGCCCCCTCGAAGGTAGCTCAAAATGATGGGGGGTAAGCCTCTGGTTATGAATTTCCCTTTGTCCCGCGCCGACGACGTGCAGGAAGCGCGGTACACGAGCGTTTTCTTGATACGGTTTTAACACGCTGCCGTCAAAATCTTCCCCTCCAGCCGTGCATTCACGATCTCCGAAATCTCCCGGACCTGGAGGCGATCGTCCAAGTTGCAGGCTTTCACGGCATCCGCCAGCATGACGGCACAGGAAGGGCAGCTGACCGCTAAAAGCTCGGCACCGGTGTCCAGGGCCTCGGCCGCGCGGGCCCGGGCCGGCGATTCCGGCCCGCTGCCGATGACGTCGGTGAAAAGATTGCCGCCCCCGCCGCCGCAGCACAGGGCGTCTTGCAGGGTCCGGCCCATCTCCCGCAGCTCGACCCCCGGCAGGGCCGCCAGGACCTTGCGCGCCGCTCCGTACTCCCCGTTGTGGCGACCCAGGTAGCACGGGTCGTGATAGGTCACCCGCATGGGCGGCTGCGCTTCCGGGAAAGTGAGGCGGCCCAGGTGCTTTGCCAGGATCTGGGTGTAATGGAATACCTGGCAGTCGCTCCCCAGTGCTGGATAGTCGTTTTTGAGCGTGTTGAAGCCATGGGGCGAAAGTGCGATAATTTTTTTGACATTCGATGCCTTGAAATGCTTGATATTCGCTTCGGCGAGCATTTGAAACAATCCGGCTTCCCCCATGGCCAAGGCTTCGTTGCCGTCGGAGACTTCCTTCTCCCCCAGGGCGCCGAAGGACAGGTCCAGGCGCTTCAGGAGCGCTGCCACCGAGCGGGCGATCTCCCGACCCCTGCTGTCGAAGGTCCCCACATCCCCCGGAAAAAACAAATAGTCCTGCTTCGCAAACAGATCCACTTCGATATCGGCGGCCCAATCCGTCCGCTTCTTCCGGGCGATACCGTAGGGATTGCCGTACTGCTGGAGCTTGGTCAGGCAGTCCCGCACGGCCGGGGGCACCTTGCCGTCCTCGACCAGTTTCTCCTTGCCGGCCGTGAAGGCCGCCAGCAGTTCGTCTTTGATCTTGGGCAGGGCACACTGCTCGACGCAGTTGCGACAGGCCGTGCAGGAAAACAGGATTTCCTGGAAACGTCGGGAAGGTTCCAGGCCGCCTTCCAGCCAGGCCCGCAGAAGCCACATGCGCCCCCCCGGCGAATAGGTTTCGAAGCGGAAGGCCGCATAGGCCGGGCAGTTGAAATCGATGTAATTCCCCGGAAGCTTGCAGTAGCCGCACCGGAAACACCGGTGGAGAATCTCCGCGTGTTTCATCCGCTCTTCTCCCAGTTGCCGGGGTTCATGATGCCGTTGGGGTCCAGCACCGAACGGATGCGCCCCATCATCGCAAACATGGCGGGATCCATCCGGTCGATCATCGCCTGCTGGGCCGGGGCCTCCGCTTTCCAGGGCACGCCCCCCAGCGCCACCACCCGTTGGTTGGTCTCCTCCAGGGCCCGCTGGGCCCGGGCAACATCATCGGGATCCGCCCGGTTGAAGGCGTAGGCGTAGAAAAACATCATGCTGTGGTTGACACCCACCACCCGGCAGCCCATGGAGTAGGACACCCCCACCCCTTCGGCGATATCGAGCCCCAGCGCATAGGCGTCGGGGAAGAGTTCTACCGGCATGATGGCGCCCACATACTCGAAACCGCCCCCCTTGCGCACGTCCGCAAAAACGGACAGTTGCCGGGCCGGCACTTCCAGAAAGCGCTGCTTCATGGGGCCCGGCAGGGGCAGGAACCCGCCGGTCTTCTCATCGATGTAATTCTCCACCGCCGCACGGATCAGGTTGCGTTTCCAGATCAGCTCGTGTTTCGTTCGGGCGCCGTAGTTGACGTTGCAATGCAGGAAGCCCGCCGCCCAGTCCGGTTTGGGCGACATCCAGGCGGTGATGTCTTCGGCCACCTGGGTGCCGGTGATCCGGTAGAGGATGTCCGGCACGAGGGCAGCATCCTCGCACACGAAGACAGCCACGTCGTTCACCGGATAGGTGGGATAGAGCTTGATGGCCAGCTTGGTGATCACGCCGGTGGTTCCTGCCCACCCCAGGAAAAGCCCCGCCAGGTCCGGCAGGGGGGCCCGGGCATTCCAGTAGGAGGACAGGGCGCAGGAACCGATCCGGACCACTTCACCGGTAGGCAGGACCACTTCCAGCCCGTTGAGCATGTCGGAGTGAAAGCCCCCGGCATGGGACATGTGCCCCGACCCGTGGATGGAGACATTGCCGGCGATGGTAGCCGCCGGCGGGGCGTCCGGGGCCGAATGCTTGAGTTCCGGGCAGTGCTTCTTCAAATAGGCCTGCAGCATTCCTTGGGAGGTGCCCGCCTCCACCAGGGCGTAGCGGCTCACCCGATTGACCTCGATGATGCGGTTCATGCGCTTCATGTCCAGCACGATGCCGCCCTTCAGGGCCCGCGACAGGCCCGAGAGCACCAGGCCGGCGCCCAGGGGTACCACCGGCACGTGCTGGTCGTTGGCGGTCTGCACGATCTTCCGGACCTCTTCGGTGCTGCCGGGCATGACCACGTAATCCGGCGCACAGGGCGGCATGGTGCCGGGGTCCATGGCATAGATGTATTTCTCTTCCGCAGCGTTGGAGACGAATTCCGGCCCCACGATCTCCGCCAGCTTGTCGTAGAACGGATCCATGGCTTTATCCTTTCAGGGCCTCTTGGCAGAGGTCGCTCACGTGGATTGGGAACAGCCCCCTTTCCGCCACCGCTTCCC
>CAYMQN010000102.1:0-12895 GCA_964392545.1 uncultured Desulfobacteraceae bacterium | reverse complement strand
TCTGAGATTAAACGTGTCCGTCCAGAAGGGGTAGATTTTGGTTCCTGGCAAGGCCGCAGCCGACCGGCGCCCGCAGACGTAGCCCGGCTACGTCGAGGACCGACGGGAGGCGAGAACGCCACCCGGGGCTCAAGGATGCCCCTTCTGAGATTAAACGTGTCCGTCCAGAAGGGGTAGATTTTGGTTCCTGGCAAGGCCGCAGCCGACCGGCGCCCGCAGACGTAGCCCGGCTACGTCGAGGACCGACGGGAGGTGAGAACGCCGCCAGGGGCCGAAAGATGCCCTTTCTGGACGGACACCGGCGGTTTGCGGAGGGTGGGACGGCCTATCGGCCGCCCAAGACCGATACGAAACAACATCACGTGGCCTTCGGGACTTTCGGGGGAAACGTCGAAAAAGGCGTTGTAGGCCGGCCACAGGGACCGCAGCAGGCGGGCTTGCCTGGCGCCCAGGGCTTCCAGCTGCTGCATGCGCCAACGCATCCAGAAGAGGGTTATGGCCGTCATGGGCTGGAAGGCAAGCCCCTTGCGGGCAACCGTCAACCACAGGCGTTCGAGGGCCCGCCCGCCTTCGATGAGGGTTTCGGCGCGCATGTCCGGACATTTGAGCAACCCCACCGCGGACGCATTCAGAACACCTCGATAGGCCGTCAGCGGTACGATTCTGGAGAGGCCCAGTCGGTTGCAGATACGCATGATGGACCAGCGGCGCGTCATCCTCAGGAACAACTCACCGCCCACCCCGGCTTCCAGATTCTTCAGCGGGAAACCGTCGCGCGCCCGGTGTTCTTCCTCATCGGAAAAGCGGATCATGCGCATCAACTGCTCGTGCAGGCCACGGGTGGTGACACGGGTGCGGTCGGCCTGGTAGACCAACCGGGCGATGGTGCGCCTATCCTCCTGGGTGTGATAGAGTTTCAGTTGCATTCCCGGAAAATGGCCCATACTGCCGATCAGATCGAGCAGAACCTCCGGCGCAAGGCGCTGCTGGCGGTAGCAGGTGCGGTTGGTGTGGCGCTCCCAGATGAAACGCTGGAGCGGGTCCTCCTCGATATCGCTGTTGCGCAATCGAATGCCGATCCATGTTTTTGACGGCCCCTTCTCGGTATGATAGACGACATCCCCTTCCAAACCATAGCGGCTGGCCGCAATCAGCAAATTTTCCAAGGCGGCCCCGCAGGCGATCAAGGAGGCGCTCTGGTTGATATTGAACAACGAGGCATCCGCATCCGCGTGCAGCAGGATGTCGATGCGGTTCCGGCCGGTGCGAAAACGCCAGGGCTGACAATTGTCGCCCGAAGGCGCCTGGATGGCGGCCCGCAGCAGATAGTCGATGACGGCGGTGGGGATGTCGTCTTGCAGGCCGACCACCCGCGGCGACCGGGCACCCGCTCCAGAGGGTGCGGACGGAGACCGTGCGATGTGCCGCTTCATGAACCAGCGTTTCAGCCGCTGCAGCGGGTGCCGGTTGCCCATGAAGAGATAACCTCTGTAAAAACGCCCGCTGTAGGGGTCGTACTGCGCATAATGGGGCGCCGGTCGCAGCCCCCGGTGATGGAGGAGCAGACGGACCACTTCGGCGGCCGCCGCCGACGCGCAGTTTTCACACCCCGCCGCAAGGGAGGGCCCGCGCTGGTTGTCAAGATCCACGGCACGGGGGTCGAGATAGGCCTTCTGGGCAGCCCGGGGGGCTAAACCGGCCATGAAGGCGATCAGCTTTTCGATGCGGGGCATGTCGTCACGGATGTCGAAATAGGCGTCGAATGCCATGCCGCGGTCGGGTGCGAACAAGAGCAGGGCCGCGCTGTAACCCAAAGGGCCGGCCGTGACCACGGGGATACCGCGCTTGCGGGCACGCTTGAACACCATGCGCCGCACGTCGAAGTTGAAGAAGTCGATACCGTCCAGCACCACATCGACGCCTTCCAGAAAAGCGTCCAGGTTCCGGGCATCGACGCCCTCGGGAAATTTGCGGATGACGAGGTAGGGGTTGATATTCCGGGCCTCTTCAACCATGACGTCGAGCTTGGGACGGCCGAAATGACGGATTTGAGCGCCAAACTGCCGGTTGACGTTGGCCGGTTCGAAGACATCGAAGTCGGCCAGATGAAACCGTCCCACCCCCATGCGGGCGAGGGTGATGAGGTGGGCGCCGCCCACACCGCCGAGCCCTGGAACGGCCACCGTGGCCTCGAGCAGACGATCCTGCTCGGCCGCCGTGATAAAACCGATATTGCGCGAAAGGGCTTCCTCCAAGTAGTGATACTTTCCCTGATAGCCAAGCGCCTGCAATTTGGCAACATGGGGTAAATTGTCCATCGCCACTTCCTCCTTCCGATCTACCCGAAACGGTCGGCGCGACGCCTGGGAGGCCCATGGGCCGCTTCCGGCGGCCGCATCCTTTGCGGCGCCGCCGCATGCGTCGGACGACCGCGGGTCGAGAGCCCTCAGGGCATCCCCATCTGGGCCATGAGCCCCTCGCGGTCGTTGACGGCCAGGGATCCTTTGGCAGGGTCACTGGTAATCCAGCGGGCTTGTTCCCAGGCGGCAACGATTTCCCGGAAGGTGGGCCCCCCGATGCCGCACTGGCGGCTCAGCCACTGCATATCGACGGGAAGCGCGCCGTAATGGGAGCTGTCCACAAGGATGCGCGCGGCCAGGGACATGGGAGGGTTCTCGTGATGCCCTTCGATTTGATGTCGCAGGCGGCTGCCCAGCAACCCGAGAATGCGCAGGGCACTGGTCCGGTCCGCCTGGAGTTGTTGGAGCAACTCGCTGCGCGTCCAGACCATGACATCGGCTTCCGCGGAATGGGCCACCACCGTCGACGTCCGCGGGCCGCCGTCCAGCAAGGATAATTCCCCGAAGATCTGTCCGGGACCGAACATGGGTCCCTCCCCCGCCGGGATATCGCAAACGACGTCCTCGTCCACGACGCAGACCGACCCCCGCATGACCAGGAAAGCCTCGTCGCCCTTGTCTCCCTTGCGGATGACGACTTCCCCCTTGCGGTAGATACGCCGCTCATTGGAGTCGCTCAACACCATTTCCTGGGGGTCGTCGAAGGTTTCGCGGCTGCCCGGCGGCAGATGGGCCAGATCCACGTGAACCGGCAGCATGCCGACCTGCAGGGCCTCGCAGTGGAATTCAGGGCCGATCGCCCGGGCCGATACAATGCGTTCGAGCATGGGCATGACCGGCGGGTGCAGGGTCGCCAGAACATGCCGGGCCCCCTTCTTGCGCATCTCCCGAAAACACATCTTGATCAGGCCGACCACCAGCCCGGGATGCCGTCGATATCGGCGGGCGCAACACAGCCATCCGATGCACGCGCAGGCCCCTTCCAGGGTTTGTCGAAAGGGGCTGAAATCATAGAAATCATCGGCCGGAAACCCCACGTCGTTCTCCATGATGACGCGAATACTGCCGATGGGCCGCTGTCCGTCGAAGGCCAGCACATTGATCGTTTCCGCAAAGCTGTCGTACTGATCGGTGATGTGGTTGCCGGTCACTTGAAAGCGTTGTTCTTCCGCCACGAATACCTGATGGCGAAACCGGTAGATTTGCGCTTTTTGGGAAGTCGATTGGGCGATCTTCAGTCGGATGGGCATCGCTTCAACTCCTTTCCGTTTCCGTGCTCAGCTGTTCGCGCAGCTATCAGGCCAATTGCAGCGTCGATTCATCTCGATTTGGAATGGAAGGCGAGCGTTTGAAATGCAAAATACAGGCCCGGGACGTTCACCGGTTCGACCCGCAAGACCGGGAAGCCGGTTGGCAAGCGGCAAGGCCGCGCATGCCGCGCCGAACGGAACGCCGCCGGAAAGGAAGAGCAGCGAAAATCTTTGGATAGCAGGCAGATAGGCCGTTAAACCACCCCATCGAACCGTATCATTTTGTAGACAAACGGGTATTATTTCCTCACGGTAAAGGGGGTGCACACCTCACCCGCGGGGGAATACACCCATTCGGTGGCCTGCGAAGTTGGCCCCTCCCCGGGCAGGAAGGCATCATGGGATTTCAGGCAGGTGGGTCCGGCAGGCCGCGGCGAAATCCTCGGGGTAATGGCCGATGATCCAACGCAGTTGGGCCTCGCTGAAGGCGCCGGGGGATTCCGGCAGGCGCGGCAGCAGGCTGTAGACGATATGCTGCCCGGTGTCGCCGGCATCGAAGCGCTTGGCATATTCGATGGTCGTCACCATCCGGGCCCCCATGGCGCCCAGGGTACGCAGGGCCACCCACAGGGCCCGGTCCAGGGAGCGGCGCGTTGCGGCATCCGTTTCCAGGATGTTGCCCACGGGCGCCAGGGTGACGATTTGGAGTTCCCACTGGGAGGTCTGGGCCTTGGGAACGAAAAGCATGACATGCGCGTCGCTGTCGACCACCAGGCTGGCGGGAACGTCGTCGCGGCCGTCGGTCCGTCGGTTGGTGCGCAGGGCGTTGAGATACGCCCCAAAAAAATCGACGCCGGTCTGCCGGCGGTAGTCCCGGATAAAGGCGGCGATCTGGTCGCCGCAGGCATAGGCGGGCAGCGTCTCGCAAGGCAACCCGCTTGCGTCGGTCGCCGGAACCCGTCTTGGAATCAGGGCGTACTGCTGATGGACCTGCTGATGGGAGGCATGCAGGCGATAGCGGCTGGGGGCGTAATCGAAGCCGAAATTCCAGCCCCACAAACTGGCGTTCAGATCGAGGGCCTGGGCCTCACACGGGTCGGCGAGGCGTTCGCGGATGCCCCGCCGCAGATGTTCCAGCTCCTCGGGCGGCAGGGTGCGCCCCTGGGTCACGGAGGGGCGTCCCAGCATTTCGGCCAGCCGCACGTAAGTGCGCTGGTAGTAGAGGTGGCGCATGCCCCGCATATCCTCCAGCGTCAGGGTGTCGGGCCGATAGCGCACGGCGTCGTTGGCCATATTGGCGGCATAGTGCCCCCACGGGATATAGCTGTTGCCCCGCAGGTATTCGAAAACATGGGTGTTGCCGGAACCGCGATATTCGCCGACGATGGCGCTGTGGCCCTGGGCCCCGGGCCGCAGGACCATGGCGTCCTTGTAGGCATCCGGCAGGTGCGGGTTGTTGGCCACCGCCTCGAAAAGCGCGGTATCGCGGATGCAGGGCGACGGCCCGCGATCGGGGCCGTCCACGTAACGGATCCCGGTGGGCCGGCCGGTTGACGCGTCATGGACCAGGTCGGCGGCGGCCTCGGCCAGGCCCGTCAAATCCTGAGGGTCGGTGGAATTGACGGCCAGCGCCAGTTGAACGGGCTCCGGCAGCGTTTGGAGCAGGTCTGCCGAGGATTTTTTGCCGGACCTTGCGGGAAGATGATCGCGAAACCACTGCACCATGGACAGGTTGGGCGCCACCGGAAGCCGGAGGGCGGTCGGATCCCCCCGCTTGGCGTCGGCCCACGCTTTCCCGATAAAGGTGGTGCCGCGAAACGGAAAGGCATTGGCGATTTCGTAGACACCCTCCGCCGCCGGCACGGTTACCTCCCCCTGGGGAAAGTTGCGTGCATTGGTCACCGTCCGGCCGTCATCGAGACGACCCAATTCGCATATGGACCGGCTTTCCCGCAGGTTGGCCACGCGATAGGAAGGACGGTGCAACGCCAATTGGAAACGGCCCTCGGGCCGCACGCAGGACCGCAGCCCAAGCGCTGGGACGGATTGTGTCTGTCCGGTGTCGTCCGATGTCATGCCCACCTCAAGCCGATCGCGGCGGGGGGTCTCACCAGGCCGCCTGGATCTCGGCCTTGGCGCGCAAATCCTGAAGATAGGCTTTCAGCGCGCGTTCGTATTGTTTTTGATGGAGGACCTTGCGGATATCGGCCCGCACCTTTTCAAACGGCATTCTGGCCGCCGGCCGTCGATCGGTGACCGTGAGCAGGTGAAAACCGTCCGGCGCAGCCACCACAGGGCTGATTTCGCCGACGGCGAGGTCGAAAGCGACGGCCTCGAGGGGGGGCGGCAACTGTCCATGCGCGATATACCCCAGATCGCCGCCCCGGCGCGCCGCGGCTTCTTCAGAGTACCGCTGGGCCAATTGGTTGAAATCGGCGCCCTTTTCCAATTGCGCCTTGATCCCGGCGATTCTTTCCCGCGCCGCCGCCTCGCCGCGTTCTTCGCCCTTGGCAACCTTTATCAGGATGCGGCGCAGCCGAACGGCTTCGGGAACCTGGTAGCGCTGCGGATGGGCGTCGTAAAAGCGGCGGATCTCGTCTTCGGCAACCGCCATGTCGGACGGCACGTTGCGGGCCAGCAGCCGTTCGATGGCCAGCTGGCGGCGAAGCATGCGCCGGTAGTGGGTCTCGTCCACGCGGCGCCGGGCGAGTTCCTCGGCCAATTGATCACTGCCCCCGAAGCGGGCGCGGGCAGCGGCGACGGCCTCATCCACTTCGCCGTCCGAAACGACAATGTCCTGCCGCCGGCTTTCCTGAACCAGCAGTTCCTCTTCCACCATGCCCTGGACGACCGATCGGCGCAAGGCTGCAATGTGGGCCTCGTCCACGGGCTGCCCCTGACGGGCGTGCTGGTCCACAGCCTCCCGGTAGACAATCTGGAACTCACGGCGTGTGATGACGACCTCGTTGACCCGGGCGATCACGTCATTGCCGCGGTCCTTGGGCGGTGCTTGCGCAAGAGCTCCGGGGGCCACGGTCAGGAACGGCACCAGGAGCAGAACAAGCGGGAGCCACCGATTTTTCACCCCCGCGACGGGCCGGCCGCCACACGTTCCGATCCTTTTTGCAGCGGAAAACAAGCGCATATCCAACCTCTTGGCGAGCTTGTAAAAAGTGTATAGTTGTCCTTCCGGATCCCGGATCGACGTCCGGGGCAGGCATTGACCCGGAATCTCCAACAGCTTGATATCAAGAAATTCCGGCTTCGGCCCGCGGCGCCGTTTAGACGCCGCCGGCCGGGTCGGCATCGCCGGCGCCGCCCTCTTCCACCGGAATCAAAGCCCGCCGGCCCTTGAAGCGCAAGAACGTCCGGTCTTGCTCACAGTTCAGATACCGGCCGATCTTCACCATGCTGCTTTGGTTGAACTTGATCACCGCATCGTCGTCGCGAACGTAGAGTCCGTCCTGGCGGATGAACAAAGCGGCGGGATCGAGGGGCAACCGCCGCCCGGTGTTGAGGACCAGCACGATGGCGTCATTCACTTTGACGTCGAAAACGAAAAGAGCGGTGTCCTCATGGTGGAAATAGACCTTCTCACGAACGTCGCCGTTGATCTGGGACACAAAATAGCCGCGTTCATCGCGCCCGATCGAGGCGTGAAAATAGGCGATGATTTTCTTGTGCTCGAAGCGACCGTGTCGGTTGCGCCAGAAGCCCCAGCGATCGAGCCAGAACGTGGCCTCTTCCGGACCGACGACAATTTCCTTGAGCGCCTCCGCGGCCATAGTCCTATCCCTTCCTGTCAGCCGTTGGTGTGGAGCGGGTGCCTTCCATGTCAGGCTTTTCGGATAGTGTATGCGATTTACCGACCTCCCGCAAGGGAAGGCGCATGGATCCGGGCCGAACCACCCGCTCAGCGCCACAGTTTCCCCGCCGCCGCCAAAAAATTTTGCAACGCGGCACCCGTTCCAGAAAGGCTTGACAAATCAGAGCGATCCTCAACAATAGGAAGGCGGGGGGGATGCGGTCTTTGTCCAGGGCGCATCCCGCACATCCGCCTGGAGGATCGACTGTGGACCCATCATCAAAAACACGCGCTGCCGCCGATGGCCGGGGACCCTGGCCCGATGCGGGTCTGCCGCCCCGCCCCTCGGCTTTGGGGCAAATCCCTGCCGCCGGCCGATCGCTTCTGGCCTCCTACGACGAAGCCATGGAACTCATGGCCGCGTTCGAGCGCATCGAGCACAGCCGGACGCCGGTGGCCATGGATACCGTCAAGCGGCTCTACGAGCGCCTGCATCTGGCCGTCCGCAGAATGCTGGTGGCACTGGGCGATCTTGGCGATGCCCGCTGTGACGCCCTCCTCAAGGACCTCCAACGGTTTGTCAAACAGACGACGCCCCTCTTCGAACCGGGGCTCAGCATCCCGTCCCACCCCACTCTCCTGGACCTTGCGGAAATCCATGGCGACATGACGGCCTTCGTCGGACAAAAGGCCGCCCATCTGGCTGTCATCGGGCATACGCTCGGCCTGCCCGTGCCGGACGGGTTTGTCCTGACCGCCAAAGCCTTCGACCGCTTCATGACGGAAAACGAGCTGCCGGGCATGATCGAGGCCTATCTTCATGGCATCAGCGTCGATCGGGAGGGCCCCCTGGACGACCGCTGCGAATCCATACGCCGCCTGATTCTTCAGGCCCCTGTCCCCGACGATATCGAAGCGGCCGTGACGACCGCTGTCAAACGCTGGTGCCGTGACCGCCAAGCAGCGGTCTTCACGGCCGTTCGAAGCACGGCCGTGGGGGAGGACACGGAAGTTTCCTTCGCCGGCCAGTTCGCCACCCTGCTCAATGTTCCAACGGCTTCGGTTCTCGCGGCCTACAAGGAAGTCATTGCCAGCAAATACAGCGCCGGAGCGATCCGCTACCGCATGCGCTACGGCCTGGACGACCGGGAGACCCCCATGGCGGTCATGATCATGGAAATGATCCCCGCCATGGCCAGCGGGGTAATCTACACACGCCATCCATCCCAGCCGGGCCGGGACGACCTCCAGATCAGCGCCATCCGCGGCCTCGGTGAATACTTGATGGGCGGCGGCACCGCCCCCCACGTCCTCGACGTCGCCCGTCGTACCGGCCGCATTACCGCCCGGCACGCCGCCCGGCAAACCCACTGGATGACGCCCCATCCCAACGGCGGCACCCGCCTGGCCCCCATCCCTGCCGCAAACAACCGGCAAGACCCGCTGGATGCGTCCTCGGCCCGTTGCCTGGCCTCCTGGGGCGATCGGCTTGAAAAGCACTTCGGGGCGCCCCAGGACGTGGAATGGGCCCTCGACGCACAGGGCCGCCTTTTTGTCCTTCAATCCCGCCCCTTGGGCCTCGACGGGCCGCCAGCAACTCCGTCGGCGGACGTGTCGCCATTGGAAAAACGCACCGTTCTGCACTGCGGCGGACACACCGCTTGCAGCGGCATGGTCTCGGGCCGCATCCATCATGCCGGCCGAAAACAATCGCCGCCCCCCACCGCCGACAGCATTCTGGTCATCCCCAAGGCTGCGCCGGAATACGCCCCGATCATCGGAAGGGTGCGCGGGGTCATCGCGGCCAGGGGCAGCGCCGCCAGCCATCTGGCCTCGGTAGCCCGCGAATTCGGTGTTCCCATGATCGTCGACACGGGTCCCGACGTCGATGCGTGGCCTGAAGGACATTGGGTCACCCTGCATGCCGACACGGCCACGGTTTACGACGGCCGGCTGGACCGCTTGGCCGACGAACCGCGGCGGGCCCTGTGGCGCCCCCTGGAAACGCCCCTCCGCAGGCGGCTGCGGGCTCTCTCGAACCGTATCGTGCCGCGCTCCGGTTCCCTGGAGGTCCCCCTCGCATCGGCCGAGACTCCGGTGACCCTCCACGATCTGTTGGAACGGGCCCACGGCTTTGCGGTCGGGGCCCTGCAAGGCTTTCCGTCTCAAACGGTCCCCGTTCGGGTTTTCCATTGGAGCGCCGACAATGCCGCCGGTGATTTCGCCCCCCGCCTCCACGCGGATACACCCCCCGGCCCGCAAACCCTGCAGACGGGCACCCGGCCGGGCGGGCCCGAAGATTTCCTGGGCGCGCTGTGGTCCGGCTTGGCGCGGCCCCGCAAGGGGGATAGCCAGCCGCCCCTATTGCGAACCGGCGGCTGGGCGCTTGTCACCGATCGTGCGCTGCGGGCCACGGCAGCCTTCGGCGTCCAGCAGGCGATCGTCGATGTCTCCCACCCGGCCGATCCAACCACCGTCGGCGTGCGGCTGCGCATCGTCGGCGGCGACGGGCCTTTCTACAAACGCTGTCTTCGGGCCATGTTCCTGCGCCGCCTGCTGGTGGACATGGGCTTCGAGGTGCTGGTCGAGGGCGCCCTGCTGGATGCCGGGCTCTTGGCCAACAGCCCGGAGCAGGCCCGCCGCCTGCTGATGCGGATCGGTGAGCTCCTGATCTTCTGTCGGCGTACCGACGACCAATTGACCGGGCCGTGGGCGGTGGAAGCACTGCACCGCATTTTCCAGAAGGCACAGGATGTTGCGGCGGACACCACGGTCCTGGACCTGCCGCCCGCCCTGACAGTGCTGGCCGGCCGATGGCGGCAGGCGACCCTCGACGGCCGCTCCGTCATCGTTCAGGATGGGACGGCGGGGGCCGATGGGTTTCTCGCGGATAGGCAGGGGTGTCCCAACAAAGCCCAAGGGAGGTTTTTCGAACACCTCCATCGGGACCATTTCATCCCTTTGGCGGTGGTCAGCGATTCCCGCATGCGCGATGGCCGGATCGACCTGGGCGTCCATCTCGTGGGGGGCCGCCATGCCTGCGCCGGCGGGGTCGCCTTCGGCTACCGGGATCCCGGCCATTGTTTCCTGATGGGCATTGACGCGCTCCGCGAATGCCTCACCCTCTATGAAATGCGTCATGGCCGGCGCTTCAAGCGCCTGCGCAAACGCTATCCCGTCCATCGCGGGCGCTGGTATGACATTGCGCTGCGGATCACGGCCCTTTCCGTCCAGATTCATCTCGACGGCGCCCCCGTGATGGCCTACACCGGCGATGACCCCATCACCGGTTTGGCCGGCCTGTGGGCCCGGGACGATACGCTGGCCGTTTTTGACGGACTGACCTTGATGGCCGGAACCCGCCGCGAGCTGTGCGTTTAACGTCTCCCGCCTGGACAGGGCCGCGGGCTTTGTGCTAAAGAGCTGCTTTTTTCGATCTGCCGCAGGCAGACTGCGGTCTCCCCTTGCAGCGGGGCGGCCCGCCCCTGCCAACCGGAACGACTGCCATGCCCCGTGTTGCTTCAACCCATATCGACCAGCGCGTCTATCAGGCCATCGTCGATGCCATCCCGGATATGATCATCAGGATCAGCCGGGACGGCGTCTTCCAGAGTTTCGAGGGTGCCACCGAAGAATTGTACTGGCCGGCGGATGCCTATCTCGGCAAGCATCTCCGGGAGGCCCTGCCGGCCGAGACCGCCAATCTGTTTTTGAGCAAGATCGAACAGACCTTCGACACCGATCAGGTGCAGTATCTCGAATACAGCCTGCGCATCGAGGGGATCCTGCGGTTCTACGAATCCCGCATGATTCAATGCAACCGCCGCGAAGCCCTGGCCATCGTGCGCAACGTGACCGACAAGAAACGCACCGAAGCCGAACTGCGCCGCTATCACGAAGACCTGGAAGCCCTGGTGGAGGAGCGCACCCTGGAACTTTCCCGGGCGGAAAAAAAATACCGCCGGATTTTCAACCATTCGGGGTCGCCTTCCATCATCGTGGATCAGGACTTCACCATTTCCATGGCCAACCCCAAATTCGAGGAGCTCACCGGATACCCGCGCGAGAGCATCGAGGGACACATGCAATGGATCAATTTCATTGCCGCCCATGACCGGGAACGCGTCCAGCACTACCATTTCGCCCGACGCGGCGGCGAGGGCCGGGCGCCATCGGAATACGAGTGCCAGATCGTCGATCGCCAGGGAAACCTCAGGGACATTTTCATCAAGGTCGGCATGCTGCCCTCCCCCGGCCGCAGCATCGCGTCGCTGATCGACATCACCTCGCTGAAGACCACCGAAAAGCATCTGCGCGAGCGGGAAGCACTCTACAGCGCCATGCTGGAAGGCTACGAGGGCCAGCTCTACATCATCGACAGGGACTACCGCATCGAGTTCATGAACGAACATCTGGTGCGCCATGTCGGCCGCAATGCCACGGGCGAGAAATGCTTCGAGGCCCTGCACCAGCGGCGCTCCAAATGCGTCTGGTGCGTCGCCGAGCAGGTTTTCGAGGGCGAATGCGTCCGTTTCGAAATGCAGAACCCCAACGACAAGAAATGGTATCACAGCGTCAACGTGCCCATCCGCATGACCGACGGTCATGTCTTCTGCCAGGCCATGATCCGGGACATCGACCAGCGCAAACGCATGGAAGAGACCCTGCGCGACAGTGAAGCCCACCTGCGGCGGGAAAACCTGAGGCTCCGCTCGACCATCAAGCAGCGCAACAAGTTCGGGGATATCGTGGGGTCGAGCGCCGCCATGCAGGAAGTCTACGAACTGATGCTCATGGCGGCCGCCTCGGACGCCAACATCATCCTCTACGGGGAGTCCGGCACCGGCAAGGAACTGGCCGCCAGCGCGATTCACAATATGAGCGACCGGCGCAACGGACACTTCGTGCCCGTCAATTGCGGCGCGATTCCCGAGAACCTGCTGGAAAGGGAATTCTTCGGCCACCGCAAGGGGGCCTTCACCGGTGCCACGGCGGACAAGCCCGGTTATCTGGACCTGTCCGACGGGGGCAGCCTCTTTCTGGACGAAATCGGCGAAATCAAGCCCGACCTGCAGGTCAAACTTTTGCGGGCCATCGAAGGCGGCGGCTACTCGCCCATCGGCGGCAACGAGGTGCGCAAGCCCGATTTCCGGATCATCGCCGCCACCAGCCGCAATTTGACGGACCTCGTGCAAAAAGGCCTGATGCGCAGCGATTTTTTCTACCGCGTGCACGTCATTCCGATTCATCTGCCCGCCCTGCGGCATCGCAAGGAAGACATTCCGCTGCTCATCGAACATTTTCTCAAAGCCTATGACCGCAAAATGCGGCCTCGGATCAGCGACCAGGTGATGGAAACGCTGCTGTCCTACGACTGGCCCGGCAACGTCCGGGAGCTGCAAAACGTCCTTTATCGCTTCGTAACCCTGAAGCGGCTCGATCTCACGGGCGAGATCCAACCCGATACGTCGGCGCTTTCC
>CAYMQN010000101.1:0-13107 GCA_964392545.1 uncultured Desulfobacteraceae bacterium | reverse complement strand
GGGATTCGTTCTATGACGTCATCCCGGCGAAAGCCGGGATCTTGTACAATTGCATGCCGTTAGCCCAAGGAGATGCCGGCTTCCGCCGGCATGACGGGCAAAAACGGATTATTTCGTCACATTGCGACACAGCCTCGAGGGTGGGGATCCAGGAATTTCAATGGGTTCTGGGCTCCCGCAGGAGCTATGGCGGACAGGCCCGCATCCGCGGGAGTAGGGACTTTTTACCTCTCCATCAAAATCGTACCCGCCCGGAAAGGTTAGCTTTTGGTTCCTGGTCCCGCAGGGCGGGATTTCACATCTGATCTTTAAAAGCAGCGGTGTTCAACAAACCGCAGCCGACTGGGAACCGCAGGCGTAGCGCGGCTACGCCGAGGACGCACAGGAGGGGAGAACGCCGCCAGGGACCAAAAGATGCCCCTTCTGGACGGACACTAGCGGGTGATTCCCCTGGCAAATATCTCAAACGCCGAATCAAAGGCGGGGCCATTGGCTTCGCGTTTATTGCGGATGATGCGTTTGCTTTCTTCCCATAGAACCACGCCGGAAAAAAGCGCCCACATCACGTCGGAAAGCGTTTCGGGCGCTTTTTCGATGAAGATCCGGGATTCCACCCCTTCGGCCAGAATTTTGGCAATAATGGCCAAGCACTTCCGGGAAAGATCCCCGATGGTGGTCAAGGTTGGCGGGGCGAGGGTTTTGAAAATATCGCTGGATTGGAGGTGGAAAAGATTCAAGAGGATCAGCGGGTCGATCTCATAGCTGGCATAGAGCGCCTGCTTGAGGTGGTCGATCCGGGCATGGGGATCCGGCGCTTCCCGCACATAGACCCGCTTCAGCCTTTCATAAAGATGGGCCAGGACTTCAACCGACAACGAAGCATACAGTTCGTCCTTGTTTTTGAAATATAAGTAAAGGGTTCCCGGACTTAATTCGGCCTCGCGGGCGATGTCCTCCATTGTCGTTTTGGTAAATCCTTTGTTGGAGAACACCTTGCGGGCCGCGTCCGTAATCTGGCGACGACGGTATTCACGCTCGCGCCGTTTTCTTTCCTGGATTCCCATAATTTTTTGAACATGATTTATTGATTATATAGCTTTACATTTTTTGATTTTTATATGTCAAGCAAAAACGACAGGCCGGTGATCGCGCGGATGACCTTGCGTATCCCGGGCTTTTAGAGACCGTCGAATAAATTGTCCAGGGCGGTATGGCCCACGATGGTGGATAATTTGTGAATGGCTGTCGCAAACTGCTGGGGATTGCTGAATTGCAGGGTCAAGGTACAGGTTCGGCCTTCGAAACCCGGTGGGGGGGCGATATGCATCCGTGGGCCGAGCTTCATCTCGCCGACGCGGTCATCGAAGGCCTTTTCGACGGCTGACAGTTGCGGGTAGCGCCTCTGGCGCAAGTAGGCGCGTATGCGCCGGGTTTTCAGGTTCCCGTCGGGATGGTCGTCATCGAGCATTTTTTTCAGAACGCCATCCGACAAAAGATGGGTAAAAGAGACCTCCTCGCGGGCGGCGATCTCCTTTACCAGGTGCAGCACCTCCCGCTGCTTGTTGAGGCCCATGGGCAAGCGTTCGAAGAGGGCGACCAACAGTTCGGCATCTTCCGGTGCAAGGTCCGCCAGCAGCAAGACCGTGGGCAGACTGATGTTCCCCCGCACCAAGGCGTCCTGGACCGCTTCCGGTGTCACGGCAAGGCGATTCAACTTGGCTGCCAGGGCCTTGTTCGTGGGAATACCCAGCGTCTCGGCCATCTGCTTCGCAGCGGGCGCCTCGATCCAGTCCCCTTGCAGCAGTTTCAGGCAGCGGGCTTGTTCGACCAGATTCAAGGGCCGCTGGGTGAGATTGTCGGCGATAGCGATTTCCACACAGTGCGCCGCCGGAGCGTCCCTTGGCAGCACGTGGCAGGGCACTTCCGCAACGCCAAGCCCTCTGCAGGCGTCAATGCGCCGGAAACCGCTGACAATCAGCAAGGTCCGGCCTGCGGCTTGTTGCACCACAACGGGGGAAATCAGCCCCAGTCGCCGGATGGACATCTCCAAGGGAGGCTTGTCCTGGGGGGTCGTGATCCGATAGGCATCATCATGGGCATCGATGCGCGCCAGTGCTACGCGTTCGACCCTACAATCCATGCGTCGATCCGGTCAGCAGCTTGAGCACTTCGATGTATTTTTCACGCGTTTTGCGAATGACGTCTTCCGGCAGGGAGGGGCCGGGAGGCTGCTTGTTGAATTGAATGGAAACGAGGTAATCCCGGACAAACTGTTTATCGAAACTTGGCTGCCCGCCACCGGGCGCGTACTGCGAGCGCGGCCAAAACCGGGATGAATCGGGTGTCAACACCTCGTCAATCAAGACAATCCCCTTGTCGCCGATGCCGAATTCAAATTTCGTATCAGCGATAAGGATGCCTTTTTCGGCGGCGACGGCCACACCTCTTTTATAAATGGCAAGGCTGAGATCACGAACCTTTTCGGCAACCTCACGCCCCACACGGTTGACCGCTTCCTCGAAACTGATGTTGATGTCATGCTGCCCGAGTTCTTCCTTGGTGGAAGGGGTAAACAACGGTTCGGGCAGTTGGTCGGATTCCCGGAGACCGGGCGGTAGCTCGATCCCGCAGACGGTGCCCTCCTTTTGGTAGGATTTCCAGCCGGAGCCGGATAGATAGCCCCTCACAACGCACTCGATGGGCAGCGGTGCGACCTTCTCGACCAGCATGCTCCGGTCGGTCAGAATGGATTTGTGGGGCTGGCATGCGGCGGGGAAGGCCGAGACGTCCGAGGCGACCAAATGATGGGGAACGATATCGGCCATGCGCTCAAACCAGAAAAGGGATACCTGCGTCAAGATCTTCCCCTTATCGGGAATCGGATCCGGCAACACCACATCGAACGCCGACAGACGATCGGTGGCCACCATGAGAAGACAATCGCCGAGGTCGTAGATGTCGCGGACTTTCCCCTGTTTTACGAGGTTCAGCCCCTCCAAGCGGGTCTGGTATACGGCGGTGCGCATCGTTGTGTTATTTCCTTTTCAATTGGCGGAATTTATCGATAAAATCCTTTATGATGTGCGAGCCTTCGTCATCGATGTCGGTAAATTGAATCCCCATTTCGAATTTGCCGGTTTCTCCGTTGAGGAGATGAACCACCTTGCCCT
Organism: uncultured Desulfobacteraceae bacterium; assembly: GCA_964392545.1. Taxonomy (GTDB): domain Bacteria; phylum Desulfobacterota; class Desulfobacteria; order Desulfobacterales; family UBA5852; genus JABZFP01. The sequence goes on along the minus strand of CAYMQN010000101.1, from coordinate 9,937 downwards.
TGAGATTGACGAGATTTTCTTCAAAACCCAGGGTCAATTCCACCTTCTGGTCGGATTCGATCGGGAAATGGGTTTCCAGCAGAATGCCGGTCTCCGATACATTCAGCGTACGGCCGATGGCTTGTTTGACGGTTGTATCCCGGTCGTCGACGGCGACGTGGGACAGATTGAGGGCATTGACGCGCATATGCTTTCGTTTTTCCGGGGTCATGGCGCTTCTCCTGTTTTGGCGCTGCGGTCCGTCTTCTTCTGCGCGGCTTTTTTCTCGCGCTCGCAAATGACCATTGCGGTCGCCAAAATAGTGGTGGAAATATTTTCCAACATGTTTTTAAACGTCAGGGAAAGATTTTCGTACTCATCCAACAATGCTTTCTGATCGATGGTGGCCACCTTGAGACGTTTATCTCCCAAGACGATGGCCGAGGAGGGTTCCAGCCCCATTTCGAGAAATGGGATTTGGCCGATAAAATCACCTTTGCCCAATCCGGTAATCAGCGGTACCACCCCGCTTTTGGTTTTCCGCACGATGGTGGCGCGTCCCCCCGTAATGGTAAACGACTTATCGTCATTTTTACCTTCCATGATGACCGGGCGCTTGTCTTTCAGCAAATTGGCAGGATCGTTTTTGCCGACAAAGCTGGCCACCGCTCGCTTCATGACCTCGTTGAAACGGTTGTCGAGACTGCGAACGATGTTGCGGAATTCAGGCGATAATTTGCTGAATTCATTTCCCATGCCCTGTGAATCGAGCATTCCCAACTGGACGTTGCCAACCGCCGTGGCGGTGACGTTGCGCACACTTTCGTCCGACTGCAGGGCGCTGATGCTGCCGATAAACGCACCATCCGCAATCTGCAGCAGCGGCAAGGGCCCCTTGGGTGTGGAACGGGACAATTCCACCGTTCCCTCCAGGATCACCCAAATCCAATTGCCGTGATTACCCTCGATAATAATCTCTTCGCCGTCGAAGAATTCTTCTTCGTCGACGACATGCAAATAATCGACGAGGGGTCCTTTTAAAAGGGGCAGCGACGACTTTTTGGCGTCGATTTTCTTGGGGACCGCCTCTTCCTCCACGCTGGCCGGTTCGATCTTCTCGATCTCACCGTCATCCAGCATGCGCAGGCCGTCCAGGATGATTTCCATTCGGCTTTTATGAATGGTGGCGTCACCGTCGTAGGCTTCGTCACTGAACGAGAAATCGCCTTCGACCCAGCCGAACAGGGAGAAAATGGCTTCCATGCCGCGCAAGGCACCATTCAGAGCGTGCACCGGATTACCGTTTCGGAAAAACACAATCCCCGGTTCCGGTGCATATGGCGTGTGGATGCGCAATATGCCGTGGCTTGCATTGGAACCCAATAGCTGCAACAGTTCGGCCAGATTCAAAAAACTCAATTTGCCGGAAAGGACGATGTTACTGGCCATCGGACACTATTTCGCCCATTTGAGCTGCTTTTGCAGGTTCAAAAGTGTCAATTTCAAACACTCGGTAATCGTTTGCGGCACCCCCTGTCCCTTGATGGCGCTGGCGCTGAAGCAGGGGGCCTTGAGCTGACGGTTCAAATCGCGATTCATTTTTTCGATGGGCATCAGCGGAATGCCCTCTTCCTCCAGGTCGCGTTTGTTGTATTGCATCACCAGCGGCACTTTGAATATGCTGGTGCCATAGGATTTCAGGTTTTCATGCAGGTCTTTGAGCGAGAGCATGTTTTTCTCGCGGCGGACCTCGAGGGAGTCCGCCACGAAAACCAACCCGTCGACCTCTTTGAGCACCAGCTTGCGCGTCGAGCTGTACTGGACCTGACCGGGAACGGTATAGAGCTGCACCTTCACGTCACAACCCTTGATTTTGCCAAGCCCCATCGGCAGAAAATCAAAAAAAAGCGTTCGGTCCCCCTCCGTGTCGATGGACACCATTTCCCCGGCGATCTGCTTTTTATAGGTTTTGAAGATATACTCGAGGTTGGTGGTTTTGCCGCATCGTCCGGGACCATAGTAGACGATTTTGCATTCGATTTCGCGTTTCTTGAAGTTAAACGTGGCCATTCAAATCAGCTCCGGAATGGGTTGCGCTGGGGATTACGTCGTTAAAATGGTGATGTCCAAACTGTAGTCCCCTTCCTTGGGGCCTGATTTGATTTGGGTTTTCGCTGTGATAACGCCCGAGCCGTTCAAAATGGCAATCGGTGAAAAAAACTGCATGTCGTTCAGTTTGGCACCTTTTCCCAGAGCGTTCAGCAACGCGCTTTCCTTGCTCGAAATGATGAGGTTGATGGAGTTGCCGGTTTGGAAACTGACATCGAATTCCACCATCTGTCCTTTGCGGGGGCCGGATGGCATTTGAATGCCGACCGAGTTGATGTCCAGAAACTCTTCCTCTTCGGGAAGCTCCATGTCCACATGGTCGAAGGGCGGGTATTCCACCGCCGTCTCCCTTGCGGGAGATGATGGCCCTTCCGCGGCGGGCGACGCCATTTCCAAAGATTCCATATCCTCGTCCGAAACGGTCTCTTCCCGTTGAAACAACTCGCGCGCGAAACCGGCCTTGCGAAACCGGCCTTCGAGAAAGAAGCGGATTTTGTCAAGCTGCGTGTCGGCGAAACGTTCGTCAGCGACCCACGTTTCGAAACAATCGGCGGCTTTGTCGTAAGCGTCGATTTCCAAGTGGCAGCGCAGGATGTTTTTGGCGGCCGCCACCCGCAGCGCTTCCACATCGAGCAATCGATCGAATTCCTTCAAGGCGCGCGCGAATTGTCCGAATTTGGCAAGGGCGATGGCGCCTTCCAAGGCCCTTTCGGTGTCGTCGTTTTCGCCGGTCCGGGCAAACAGGGTTTTGATCAACTCCTGTTTGTTTTCGGAGACCGTCGGTTTGGCCACGGCCTGATTGATACGCTGGATTTTTTGATTGAGATCGACCACTTTCTTGACAATGCTGGCAATCAGCTTCGGGCCGTTTTGAATGCCGGCGTTGGCTTTGATGATATCCGTGGCTTTTTTGTAACGGGCTTTGGCTTCGTTCAACAGCCCCTGCTGCTGGTAAAGATCCGCTTCTTTGAGAAGGGAGATAATCTGGTCCTTGGGATCCATCAAAACCTCATGCTCCAGAAAGGGCATCTTTCGAGCTTGATGTACACAATTTGCAACAAACAAAACGAGTTACGCCTATCTTTTTAGGTATATCCGATTTTTGAAATAAAAGTCAATATGATCAAATCAATAAATCTATTGACACGTTTTTCGATCGTGGTATCAAATCTTTCTTTTATTCCGATCCCCGATTGGTTGGTGAGGCGCCTTCTGCCGCCCACCCAACACCCTGTTTGGCCGAATTCCGGTCGATGTGAACCCTAACGATTGCAAAGGAGTCGAACATGGACAAGAAGGTTACGGTTGTCGGTGCCGGCAACGTGGGCGCTACGGCGGCGCAACGGCTGGCGGAAAAGGGTTTGTGCGATGTCGTCCTGGTGGACATCATCGAGGGCGTTCCCCAAGGCAAAGCCCTGGACCTTACCGAGGCAGCCCCCGTGGAAAAGCATGACTGCAAGGTTGCCGGGACCAACAACTATGACGTCACCGCAGGATCCGACATCGTTATTATCACTGCCGGGATTCCACGTAAACCCGGCATGAGCCGCGACGACCTGATCGGCACCAATGCCGGCATCGTCAAGGCGGTGACCGAGCAGATCGCCAAGTATTCCCCCGAAGCCACCCTGATCATTGTCAGCAACCCCCTGGATGCCATGTGCCATGTCGCCTACGAGGCCAGCGGCTTCCCCAAAAACCGGGTCATCGGCATGGCCGGCGTCCTCGATTCGGCCCGCTTCCGGTCTTTTATCGCCATGGAACTCAACGTGTCGGTGGAGAATATCCATGCCTTCGTGCTGGGCGGGCATGGCGATACCATGGTCCCCCTGCCCCGCTACTCCACGGTGGCCGGCATCCCCATCACCGAACTGCTTTCCAAGGAACGCATCGACGCCCTGGTCGACCGTACCGCCAACGGGGGCGCGGAAATCGTGGGACTCCTCAAAACAGGCAGCGCCTTCTACGCCCCCGCTTCGTCGGCCGTGGAAATGGCGGAGGCGATCCTCAAGGACCGCAAGAAAATCCTGCCCTGCGCCGCCTACCTGGAAGGGGAATACGGCTACCGGGAGCTCTTCATCGGCGTGCCCGTCAAGCTGGGCGCCGGCGGTGCCGAGGAAATCATCGAAATCAAACTGACGGACGAAGAAAAGGCGGCCCTGGACAAGTCGGCTGCCGCGGTGGAAGAATTGAAGGGCGTTCTCGCCAAGCTCAAGTCCTGAGGGCGGGCTCCGCGAGCCGCTCTTTCCGGTCGATCGGGTCCCGTCAACCGCGCTGATCCCCATCGGCCCGGAGACAGCGCTGAACGGCCTCCGCCGCTTTGCGGTTCATCCCGGGCAGCACGCTCAGTTCATCGAGGGTCGCTGCCCGGATTGCTTGAAGGCTGCCGAAATGGCGCAACAGCCCCAGTTTGCGTTTGGGGCCGATGCCGGGTATGCCGTCCAGGGTCGACACCAGGGCCGCCTTGTTCCGCTTGCCGCGGTGAAACTGCACCGCATACCGGTGCGCCTCGTCACGGACGCGCTGCAGCAGGAGGAGGGCTTCCTCGTCGCCCGCGAAGTTGACCGGATTGACCCGCTGGGGGAGGTAGATTTTATCCTGCTCCTCCCCCCGCTCCTCCTCCTTCTTGGCGATGGCGGCCACCACGAAGGCGCCCGCCAGGCCGATCCTGCGCACGACATCCAGGGCGATATTCAATTGGCCCTTGCCCCCGTCCAGCAGCAGCAGGTCCGGGTGCGGCCAGGAGGGGTGGTTGGTGAAGCGCCGCGTCAGCACTTGCTCCATGGCGGCGTAATCGTCCGGCCGGCCCTCCCCCCGCAGGTTGAATTTGCGATACTGGGAGCGACGGGGCTGCCCTTCCTCAAAGACCACCATGCCGGAAACCGCCGCCTTGCCGAACAGGTTGCTGTTGTCGAAGCACTCGATGCGCCGGGGCGGGCTCGGCATACCCAGGCGCCGTGCCAGACGCTCCAGAACCCCGCGCCGCCGGTTTTCCACCGCCAGGTGTTCCTTCAGGGCCTTTTCCGCATTGAGACGCCCCATCTCCAGCAGCCGTTTTTTTTCCCCGCGCAAGGGGTGGAGCACCTTGACCGGGTGTTCGTGGGCCGCGCGCAGCCAATCCTCGAGAAGGGAGGCGTCGGTCGGGACGGCGGCCGTAAGAATTTCATGCGGGCACGGGGCGCCCGGCGGGTACAATTGCCGAATGAAGGCACTTGTTATTTCGGCGGGTTCCGCGAGGCTTTGGGTCATGCGGTAACTGCGGCTGCCCTGGAGATAGCCCCCCCGGACCGACAGGACGTGGACCACCGCGACCTGCGCCTGCGACGCAAGGGTTATCACATCGCGGTCCCTGCGATCCCGGGTGACGGCCCGCTGGCGTTCCAGGGTGATCTGCATGGCGCGCATCCGGTCCCGCAGGCGGGCGGCCTCCTCGAAGGCCAGCTTGTCGACCGCCCGTTGGATTTCGCGCCGCAAGCGTTGCACGAGTTCGGGCGTGCGGCCCTTGAGGAACAGAACAACCTCGTCGACCACCTTGCGATAGTCCCCTTCATCGACATCGAGACAGCAGGGGCCGTAGCAGGCGTCCATTTGATGGTGAAGACACGGCCGGCGGCGCTTGCTGAAGTCGCGATTCTTGCATTTGCGCAGACAGAAATATTTGTTGATGAATTTGAGGGTTTGGCGAACGGCCTGGGCCGAGGCATAGGGGCCGAAATAGGCGGCGCCGTCGTTGGCGACCTTGCGCACGATGGTCAGGTTGGGAAACGGATGATTGAGATCCAGGCGCAGCAGGGGGTAGCGCTTGTCATCCTTGAGCACGACGTTGTAGCGGGGGCGGTGGCGCTTGATCAGGTTGGACTCCAGGAGGAGGGCCTCTTTTTCGGTTCCCGTGACGATGGTCTCGAAGTCGGTCACCTGCCCGAGCAGGGTCCGGGTCTTGACATCGGCCGGTCCCGCTTTCAGAAAATAGGATGCCAGGCGCTTGCGCAGGTTCTTGGCCTTGCCCACATAGAGAATCTTGCCCGAAGCCGCTTTCATCAGATAAACGCCGGGACGGGTGTCCGCTTGGCGGGCCTTGAGACGAAGCTCGGCGGCCTTGTCGTCCGGTTTCTGATTCAACGGCATCTTTCCTTTACCAGGCCGTGGATAAACACGCATCGGGTCGAAAGGCAAGGCGCCCCTCAGGCATTGCCTTCGAAGACCAGCCGGGCCTTGAGCGCCTGGATACGGTCGCGCAGCTCGGCGGCTTTCTCGAACGCCATGTCGCGCGCGGCGGCCATCATCTCCTTTTCGAGATCACGAATCGAGCGGTCCACCTCTTCCAGGCTCATATAGGCGGCGGGCATTTCGGCCACCTGGTCGGGCTGCCGGCGGGTTCCGGAGGCCAAGCCATCGAAGGCGGACACCACGTCTTTCTGGATGGTCCGCGGGGTGATGCCATGGGTCCGGTTGTAGGCCTCCTGAATCACGCGGCGGCGTTCGGTTTCCGCCATGGCCGACTGCATCGAAGCGGTGACATGATCCGCGTACATGATGACCTTCCCGTGCACGTTGCGCGCCGCGCGGCCGCAGGTCTGGATCAGGGACCGGGCTGAGCGCAGGAAGCCCTCCTTGTCGGCATCCAGGATGGCCACCAGGGATACCTCCGGAATATCCAAGCCTTCCCGCAGGAGGTTGATGCCGATGAGCACATCGAACTCGCCCCGCCGCAAATCGCGGATGATGTCCATGCGCTCCAACGTCGAAATGTCGGCGTGCAGATAGCGCACCCGAAGACCGAGATCCGTGTAATAATCGGTCAGATCTTCGGCCATGCGCTTGGTCAGCGTGGTCACCAGAACCCGTTCGTCGCGCGCCATGCGCAGGCGGATTTCCGCCAGAAGATCATCGACCTGAACGCCGGCGGGCCGCACCTCGATTTCCGGGTCGATGAGGCCCGTGGGGCGCACGATCAGTTCCACGAGATGCGCCTGCCCCAGGCGGCGTTCGTAGTCGGCCGGGGTCGCCGACACGTATACCGCCTGCCGGAAGCGCGCCGTGGTCTCCTCGAACTTCAGGGGACGGTTGTCCATGGCCGACGGAAGCCGGAACCCATAGTGCACCAGCGTTTCTTTGCGGCTGCGATCGCCCTTGTACATGCCGCCCAGTTGGGGGATGGTGATGTGGCTTTCATCGATGAACAGGAGAAAATCGTCCGGGAAATAATCCAGCAGCGTGGGGGGCGGCTCCCCGGGCAGGCGACCGGTCAGGTGACGGGAATAGTTCTCGATGCCGTTGCAGTAGCCCAACTCGCTCATCATTTCGAGATCGTAGAGGGTCCGTTCCTCGATCCGCTGGGCTTCCAGGAGCCGGTTCTCCCGACGGTAAAAGGCCACCCTTTCCTTGAGCTCGGCCATGATGCTCTGGGTAGCGCGCTTCAGCGTGCCGGCCTGGGTGACGTAATGGCTGGCCGGGAAAACCGTCGTGCGGTGAAGCGTCCGCAAAACGTTTCCCCGCAGGGGGTCGATTTCCGCCAGGGCATCGACTTCGTCCCCGAAAAATTCGACCCGCAGGGCCACCTCCTCCTCGTAGGCCGGGAAAATTTCGACCCGATCCCCCCTGACGCGGAAGGTGCCGCGGTGGAAGTCGATGTCGTTGCGCTCGTACTGCATCGATACGAGCCGGCGCAGCATGGCATCCCTTTCCAGGACGCTGTCTTTTTCAATATCCAAACGCAGCTCGAGATAGTCCTCAGGTGCTCCCAGACCGTAGATGCAGGAGACGCTGGCCACCACGACGACATCCCGGCGCGAGAGCACCGAACGGGTGGCCGAGTGGCGCAGCTTGTCGATCATCTCGTTGATCGAGGAATCTTTGGCAATATAGGTATCGCTGGTGGGGATGTAGGCTTCCGGCTGGTAATAGTCGTAGTAGCTGACAAAATATTCGACGGCATTGTCCGGAAAGAAGGTCTTGAACTCGTTATAGAGCTGTGCGGCGAGGGTCTTGTTGGGTGCGATCACCAGGGTCGGTACGGTCAAGCCGGCAATGATGTTGGCCATGGTATACGTTTTGCCCGATCCGGTAACGCCCAGCAGCACATTGTGCCTGGCCCCCTTTTTGAGATTGGCAAGGGTGGCCCGGATTGCGGCGGGCTGATCCCCCCGGGGTTTCATACGGGTAGAAAGCTGAAACAAGGCTGTCATTGGCACTTTCCCGGTCGGTGTATTAACCCGCGTCCGGTCCCGAAATAGTGGATTTGGGTTCGGGTCAAGCGTGCGCCGTCCCTGGGGCCGGTTGCAACAAGACGACACACTGGGCGGCAATGCCTTCGCCCCGTCCCACGGGGCCGAGGCCCTCGGTGGTGGTGGCCTTGATGTTGACCTGCGCGCGGTGAATACCCAGCACCTCCGCCAGTCGCGATTGCATGGCCTCGCGGTGGGGCGCCAGTTTCGGCGCCTGGGCCAAAACGGTAACGTCCACGTTGACGACCCGCCACTGCCCTTCGATCATCGACAGGACCCGCTGCAGCAGCTCCAGGCTGTCGATGCCCGCCCAAGCGCTATCGCTGTCCGGAAAGTGCAACCCGATGTCGCCCAGACCGGCGGCCCCCAGCAGGGCATCGCAGACCGCATGGCTCACGACGTCGGCATCGCTGTGACCGAGAAGCCCCTTGTCGAAGGGTATCGGGATGCCGCCTAAAATCAGGCGGCGCCCGGAAACCAGACGATGCACGTCATACCCCATCCCGATGCGCATATTTCCTCCCTGGGCAAGCGATATCCATTTTAGAATTTCCCATTTCGGACGATATGTACTATACACCGTCGCAACAACACAATCATTCCCGGACAGGCGCATTGCAACGGATCCCGAGGGCTTCTGGCATATCGAGGAGTTGAACGCAACCCACATGAACGACACCGCGCAGCACCGCATCCAATTCAAAAAACCGGACCTTGAAGCACTGACCCGCCACTACACCGTGGTGGACATGCACTTTCACACGCGCCATTCCGACGGCCACAACACGGTGAACGACATCATCCTGCATGCCGACCCGCTGGGCATCGGTCTCGCCATCACGGACCACAATACCATCCGGGGCGCCGTGGCGTTTGCCGAACGATCCGACATCCTGTGCATTCCGGGCATCGAGGTCACTTCCCTGGAAGGCAGCCACGTGCTCGTCTATTTCTACGCCGTCGAGGACCTCAAACGCTTCTACACGCGTTTCGTGCTGCCGGCCATGGGCCCCGATATCATGAGTTCCACCTCCCTGGCGATGGAGGCGGTCATCGAGGCGGCCCGGCGCTACCCTTCGGTCGTCATCTTCCCCCATCCTTACAGCGCCGCCTATTCGGGCGTGCAGAACTCCTATTTTTCGGAAGAACGTCTTCTGGCCCTTTATGAAATGGTGGACGGCATCGAAGTCATCAACGCCGAAAACATGAACAAATGGAATCTCCAAAGCACGGTTTTGGGATTCAACGTGGGCAAGGCCATCACCGGCGGCAGCGACGGTCATCGCCTCTCGCAGATGGGCAAAGCCGTCACCTACGCCGCCTGCCCACCGCACCGCGAAGCCTTTCTGGAAGCCGTCAAAAACGGTCATGCCAAGGTTGTCGGCAAGGAGATCGATCTGCTTCGCAAGGTGACCTCGAATACCTTCAAACTCAAGAGCAACATTCGCAACTACCCGGATCTGTTAGAGAAAAACATACGCTACAGTTATACCCTGATTCACTCCAAACAGCGTTCGCTGCGGGAGAGTGTGCGGCGGGGCTTCGCCCGGGTCCGCTAGTGTCCGTCCATAAGGGGCATCTTTTGGCCCCTGGCGGCGTTCTCCCCTCCGGTCGGTCCTCGGCGT
>CAYMQN010000100.1:7389-13156 GCA_964392545.1 uncultured Desulfobacteraceae bacterium | reverse complement strand
GGTTTCGCGGACGCGGCGGCACGACCTCATCCCGGGTGCCGCCATCTTTGGCCTACCTTATAGCAAGCCGCATGCCAGGACGCGATATCCAAAAAATTCAGAAATGTCTGCAGGTTAGAATTGTTTCGGGTTTGGTGCGATGCAGATTTTGCCCGATCCGTGCCCGGTGCGGCACAATTTGCCGGATCGTCAGCCGGTCATGACACAGTTCTTGCCGGCGCGTTTGGCATTGTAAAGGGCCTGGTCGGCCCGCTCCAGGAGCGTGGCGGCCGTGTCAGCCTTTTTATAGGCGGTGACGCCGATGCTGACGGTCAAGGCGAGGGACGGCGGGGCATCACTTTCATCCAAAGTGTAGCGGGTGCTCTCGATGACCTTGCAAATCTGTTTGGCCTTTTTGGCGGCATTGCGGCGCGAGGCCCCCGGAAGCACGATGGCGAACTCTTCCCCACCGTAGCGGCCCAGGAAGTCGTCGCTGCGCACCATCTGCCGGCAGGTCTCGGTCATGGCCAGGATCACGCGGTCGCCCACCGGATGGCCGTAGGTGTCATTGACGGTTTTGAAATTGTCGATGTCCAGGAGGAGAAGGGCAAAATCCTGGCGCTGGAGCAAATTGCGTTCGGCGAGCGACTGCAGGTGTTCGTCGAAGGCCCGGCGGTTGTAGATCCCGGTCAAGCCGTCGCGGAGGGACTCCTCCTTGGCCGTCCGCAGTTCCTGGCGCAGGTTTTCGACCTGCCCGGCGAGGCTGGCGATGCGCGTCTCTTCGCCGGCCTGCTTGGACCGCACGGTCTCCCGCAAAGCGGCGATTTCTTTCTCCAGGGCCGATTTGATTTTACGGATGTCGTCGAGGCGGGTGATTTGCTCCATTTTCTCACCCTGCTGCAGGATTTTGCGATGATAGGCATCGTTTTCGCTGTCGACGGAGACCATGGCCCGGGTAAGCAGATCGATAATATTGCGCAGCTCCGCTTCCCGCTCCTGGAGGTATGTCTTCTGGCGTTCGATGAAGGCCGCTATGACGGTTTTCTGTTTGTCGATGCCGGAAAGAATGCGGCGGGGTTTTTCCTTTTCAACGAATGTTTCGCCGAAGCGGTCCAGTGCGGTCCGAAAGCGATCCGGCTGCAATTCGGCAATGTCCATCGCAAAATCCTTGATCAGCACAAGGAAAGTCCGCACGACGGCGTGGTAGGCATGTTCCCGCTTTTCGCTGTCGCTCAGACGGGACCGCAGCGCGATGACGTTTTCGCCGGCATCGATGGGACGGCGTTTGAATAGCATTTCGCAACACTCCTCACGGGTGGTCTTCCATATGCTGTCCTTATCGACCCTTTTGCGGTGAACTTGAGTCCGGGGTTTTGCAAGCTTGGGCTAAAGCTCCCGTGGGCCGTCAAAGACATGACGAGATGGCGCGATCCTTGACGAAAAGGCATCGGGCGACACGCCCCGGGGGCATGCTTCACGCCTGTCGCAAACCCGCTTGGCCATGATCTGTTTTGCGTAAAACGGAAGGAATAACAATAGGGTAGCGTATCCAAGCGGCGGATGTGACGCACCGTCTTTGGGATCTCGAAGGCGCCTGAAACAGGGCAAAGGCAGGTGGCATATAGATTGCAAACCAAGGGCACGTTTCCATTTTCGAGCACTTCACTTCACGTTCCACGGATGACGCGATGCAGCAAACGGCTTTCCAAATCGAAACTTCCCACACCGCCCATTCGGGATCGCCGGTGGTGCTGGTGGTCGAAAGCGGCCGGGATATGGCTTCGGGAACCATTCAGTTGCTTCAAACCAAGGGCATCGCGGTGGAACAGGTGGCTAACGGCGCCGAGGCCCTGGAGCGGCTTGCCCGGCAACCCTACGCCCTGGTCCTGATCGACAGCACCGCCGACGGGGGCCGGGGGTTGGACCTGCTCGGGCAGGTGGCCGGCTGCGCCCCGCATGTGCCGGTCGTCATGACCACCGGGGCGGCCACGGTCAAACATGCCGTAGCGGCCATGCAGGCCGGTGCGGTGGACTACCTCATGAAGCCTGTCGGTGCCGAGGCCCTGGAAGCCTGTGTATTGTCCCATGCGGGCTTACGGCCGGCCGAGCCCCCGACGGACCGCAGGGGTCGCGAGGAGGCCGCAACGCCGTTTATCACGGCCACCCCGGAGGTGGAAAACATCCTGGAAACCGGCCGGGCCGTGGCCGGCAGCAAGGCCACAATCCTGATTACCGGCGAAAGCGGTACGGGCAAGGAAGTGCTGGCCGCCTATATCCATCGCCACGCCTGCCCCGCGGGAGCCCCCTACGTGGCCGTGAACTGCGCGGCCCTGCCCGAAAGCCTCATGGAAAGCGAGCTGTTCGGTTACGAGAAGGGCGCCTTCACCGGGGCTCTCGCGCGCAAGAAGGGCAAATGCGAACAGGCCGGCCACGGCACCCTCGTGTTGGACGAAATCAGCGAAATGCCCTTGGGGCTGCAAGCCAAGCTGCTGCGCGTGCTCCAGGAAAAACGCATCGACCGGATCGGGGGCGAGCAGAGTGTTCCACTCCAGGCCCAGGTGATTGCCATCAGCAACCGCGATCTGGGGGAATGCGTCCGCAACGGGCGACTGCGCGAAGACCTCTATTATCGGATCAACGTCATTCCCCTCCACCTGCCGCCGCTCAGGGAGCGGCGCCGGGACATCCCGCTGCTGGTGCGCCATTTTTCCGAGCGTTACAGCCGCCTGTATCAGCGCCCGGCGTTGGCCCTGTCGGAAGACGTGATGGCCGATCTGGCCCAGGGGGAATGGAAGGGCAATATCCGCGAACTGGAAAACACCATCGAGCGGGCGGTGCTGATCGGCCGCCTGGCCGTTGTCCCGGCCCAGGCTGGATTTCAGGGCGGTGACCGCCCGGCCGGTGACGGTCCGTTGACCATTCGGCCGGGCCTTTCGGTCAAGGACGTGGAAGAAGCCCTGATCAAACAAACGCTTACCGAAGTCAACAACCATCGTGAGCAGGCCGCGCGCATGCTCGGCATCAGTGTCCGTACCCTGCGCAACAAGCTCAACACCTATCGCCAAACCACCGAACAGCTCGAAAAGGATGGGTCGTCATGAAGATGAACGCTCTCTTCGACCGCACCATGGCATCGCTGGAACGCTCCCTCGATGTGCGGGCCATGAACCAGAAGTTGATCGTATCCAACGTCGCCAACCTGGACACCCCCAATTTCAAGGCCTTCAAAATGGTGGTGGACGAAGCGCTGCAGGATGCCCAAGACAGCACGCCGTCCCTGCGCATGACCCGCACGCAACCGGGCCACCTGGGCCTGTCCGCCGTCCAAGGCGAGGCGGCGCGGGTGGAGCGGGTGGCGGAAAATCCACTGTCGCTGCGGGGAGACGGCAATACCGTCGAGCTGGACACGGAAATGGCCAACCTGGCCGAAAATACGCTCCTCTACAACACCGCCACCCGGATCATCGCCAACAAATTCGCCACGCTCAAGGACGTAATCAAAGGAGGGCAGTAATCATGGGGTTTCTCGATGCCTTGCGTGCCAGCGCTTCCGGCCTGTCGGCCCAGCGCATCCGCATGAAACTGATCGCCGGCAACCTGGCCAACGTCAACACCACCCGCACCGCGGAAGGGGGCCCCTACCAGCGCAAAGAACCGGTCTTTGCCGCGGAAACGCCCGCCGCGGGGTCCTTCGGCGACATGCTCAGGCTGCAGCAGGAGGGGGATGCCGTGGCGGTGCGCACGGTGCAGGTGGTCAAGGACGGCCGCGCGCCCATTATGAAATACGCCCCGGATCACCCCGATGCCGACGAAACCGGCTACATCGCGCTGCCCAACATCAGCGTGACCGAGGAGATGGTCAACCTGGTATCGGCCTCCCGCAGCTACGAAGCCAACATTGCCGCCATCAAGGCCACCAAGAACATGGTGGCCAAGGCCCTGGAAATCGGAAGGTAAGCCATGAACGATTTGTCCGTCAAGCCCATCGCCCTCGGTCCCTCGGCGGCCGCCCGTCCGGAACGGCCGACGGCCATGCCCGGGAGTCGGGAGGGCTTCGGCAGCATCCTCAAGGACAGCCTCGGCGAAGTCAACCAACTGCACCATGAGGCCAACCAGGCCGTCGAAGCCCTGGCGGCCGGCCGCAGCACGGATGTCCACAACACCATGATCGCCCTGCAGAAGGCCAGCGTGTCCTTCCAGCTGCTCATGCAGGTCCGCAACAAAGTGGTTTCCGCCTATGAAACCGTAATGCGCATGCAGATTTAGGCATCGGGAAGGGATCGTCTTCAATGGATAAGCGCTTCGGACAAATCGGGCCCGCCCTGTCGGCCATGAGTTTGAAAAAGAAGATCAGTCTCATCGCCGTCATCGGATTGACCGTGGGGGGGCTGATCTATCTGGTGCAGTGGAGCGGGCGCCCGAACTTCGAACGGTTGTATACCAATCTGTCGGTCGAAGATGCCGGAATGATCGTCGACCAGCTCAAGCGCCAGAAAATCCCCTATCGCATCACGGCGGGCGGGTCCTGCATCGAAGTGCCGGCCGAACAGGTCTACGAGGTTCGCATGGTCATGGCTTCGGAAGGGCTGCCCCAGGGGTCGGGCATCGGGTTCGAAGTGTTCGACAATGCCAAACTCGGCATGACCGAATTCATGCAGAACGTCAACTATCAACGGGCCCTCCAGGGCGAGCTGTCGCGCACCATCAATCAGATCGACGAAATCGAAAGCTCCCGGGTGCATCTGGTCATGTCCACCCAGACCCTTTTCATCGAAGAGGCCACGCCGGCCAGTGCTTCCGTGGTGTTGAAACTGAAGCCGGGCAAGCAACTGGGCCAGAGCCAGATCCAGGGCATCGTGCACCTGGTTTCCTCGAGCATTTCCGGTCTGGAGACGGCCAACGTCACCGTCGTGGACAACCGCGGCAAATTGCTGGCCGGCCGCGGTGACGAGGCCACGCTGGCCGCCTCGAACACCGACCAGTTCATGTATCAGCGCAAAATGGAGAGCACCCTGGAAAATCGCATCAAGACCATGCTCGAGCAGGCTTTGGGCCCGGACAAGGCCATCGTGCGCGTCTCCTGCGAGTTGGATTTTACCCGGCACGAACAGACCGAGGAGATGTACCTGCCCGAAAACCAGGTGGTGCGCAGCGAACAGATTCACGACGAAGCGACCACGGGCGGACGGGATGTCGCCATGGGCATTCCCGGGGTGGGCGGCAATATCGAGCCGAACAGCGTGGGGACCGATCCCCGCCCCGCCCAAACGGGCGGGAACGCCGGTGCCACCCTGTTTCGCAAGCAGGACCAGACCAAAAACTACGAAATCGGCAAGGTTGTCAGCCGCAAGGTGATGCCCTCCGGCACCCTGCGCCGTGTTTCGGCGGCGGTCCTGGTGGACGGCAACTACGAAAGGGTCCCCCGGAAGCGGGGGGCCGCAAAATGGGACTACACCCCGCGCACCCCCGAGGAAATGGCCCAGTTCGAGAAAATCATCAAAAGCGCCATCAGCTTCGATGCCGACCGGGGCGATATCGTGGAGATCGAGAACATCCCCTTCGAAACCGCCAAACTCCAGACGGGCGAGAAGGCCGTGGAACCGGGTTGGACCGATACCCTGCGCCGGTTCAAGTTCATTTTCGAATATCTGTTGCTGGCGCTCTTCATTCTGTTCGGCTTCCTCTTCCTGGTGCGCCCCCTTGTGCGCTGGCTGACCTCGGAACCGGCCGGCGGCCAGATCGTGCGCCAGCTCCCCAAGACGGTGGGGGAACTGGAGCGTGAATACAC
>CAYMQN010000100.1:752-7379 GCA_964392545.1 uncultured Desulfobacteraceae bacterium | reverse complement strand
AGTGATCGCAGCCTGCCGTATCGCGACCGGCTTCAACAGATGATCGCCACCGACAACCAGGGATCCATGGGTGTGATGCGGGAATGGATTCAGGAACGCTAAACCGAAGACCCTCCAATCAGGTGAGTCGTTGATATGGACGCACGCAATCTGCCGGGTTCACTGAAAGTCGCCATCCTCGTGCAAGCCATGGGGCCGGAAATCTCCCGGATCATCATGAACAGCCTGGGGGAATCCGAGAAATCCGCGGTTACGGCCCAGATGGAGCAGCTGGGAAACGTATCCCCCGACCTGGTCGAAAAAATCGCCGAAGAATTCTGCGAACACATGCAGCGGCGCAAATCCAGAGAGCAGGGGGGCCAGGCGGCCATATCGTCGAAGGGCGGGGCCGAGGCCGGTTCCAAGGCAACCACCGGCGGCACCAACCTCGAGGCCGTGGCCCAGCTGTCCCCCGACCGTCTGCTGAAACTGGTGGAAAACGAACACCCGCAGACCGTTGCCATCATCCTGGTGCATGCCAAGACCGAAACCGCGAGCGATGTCATGTCGCGCCTTACGGACGAGGTGAAAACCGACGTGGCCCTGCGCATCGCGCAACTGGACAAGGTCAACAGCGGCATGGTGGAGGAGATGAACCAGGTGATCGAAACCATTCTCAGCAACAAGGAAAACGGCGAAACCCACGAAACGTGCGGCGTCGACCGGCTGGCCGAGATCCTCAACCTGGCGGACGAAATGTCCAGCGAGCTCATCATGAGCGAAATCGAAGAACACAACCCCGAGTTGGCCGCCCAGATCAAACAAAAGATGTTCGTCTTCGAAGATGTCGTGCTGGTGGATGACAGGGGCTTCCAGAAGCTGCTGCGCAAGGTGGAAACCTCCGAACTGGCCGTGGCCCTCAAGGCGGCCTCGGAGGAGGTCAAGGAAAAGGTCTTCCGCAACATGTCGACCCGTGCCGGCGACATGCTGCGCGAGGAAATCGCCGATATGGGCCCGGTGCGCATGAACGACGTTTCCGCCGCCCAGCAGAAGATTACCGGCCTGATCCAGGATATGGAGTTCAAGGGCGAATTGATCATCAGTGGCCGCCGGGGAGAGGCGATCGTTGCGTAAGATCATCAAGAGCTCGAACAGGGAAGAGGTCAACACCTTTCGGCTCCACTATTTCCCCAATATCCCGGCGTCCGGGGCGGGCCAGGGAAACGGCAACGGGGCGGGCGGCGCGGTGGCGGCGGACCCTGCCGCAGCGGCGACGGCGGCCACGGAGCAGCTCGATCGCGAGGCCATCGAGCGTCACGCCTACGAAGCCGGTTTTGCCCGGGGCGAAGCGGAAGCCCGCCAGGCTGTCCAACAGCAATCCGCGCCGCTGCTGGCCGCCCTGGAGGCCACCCTGGGCGAACTCGACGGCGCGCGCGCCCGGATTCGCCAGCACCTGGAGCAGGAGGTCGTGGAATTGGCGCTGCACGTGGCCCGCAGGGTGATCCGCCACGAACTGTCGGTTTCCAAGGACACCATCCTGGGCGTGGTCCGGGAGGCCATGCACAACCTGGAAGATCCCGGCAAAATCGCCATCCGCTTGAACCCCGAGGATCTGAAGCAGGTCCGCCAGGCCGGCGAACGGTTCGCATCGGTCATGGACAATCTGGACGGTATCCAGTTCGAAGAGGACCCCGGCATCGAGTGCGGCGGGTGCTATATCCAGACCGATTACGGGGAAGTCGATGCCCGCATCGAGGAGCAGCTGCGCGCCGTGGAGGAAGCCTTGCGGGCCGAGTTGCGTTCCTCGGCAGCGGATCCATAAAGGTCAAGTTGGGCTAACGGTATGGAATCGTGACAGATCCCGGCTTCCGCCGGGATGACGGACCAAACAGTAGGAATGGGCTTGGATCAAAAACCAATGGACGTAAAACCCTTCGTACGCCTGGACCGCTTTCATGACTGCCTGGAGGCCTGCAACCCGATTCAGATTTACGGGAAAGTCAGCCGGGTGGTCGGGTTTGCCGTGGAATCCATCGGGCCGGAATGCCGCATCGGCACGGTTTGCGACATCTTCGACAAGGACGGCGGCCGCCGGTTTCCGGCGGAAGTCATGGGGTTCAAGGACAACCGGGTCCTTCTGATGCCGCTCGAGGAAGTCCAGGGCATCGGCCCCGGCAGCCGGGTGGTGGCCCGCCAGGCCCAGGCCTATATCCCGGTGGGCCGGCAGCTTCTGGGGCGTGTGCTGGACGGCATCGGCCATCCCATCGACGGCAAGGGGCCGATCGAAACCACGGAGCAGTACCCGATCTACGCCCAGCCCCTCAATCCGCTCAAGCGCAAACGCATCAGCCACCCCCTGGACCTGGGCGTACGGGCCCTCAACGGCCTGCTGACCATCGGCTGCGGTCAGCGCATCGGCATCTTTGCCGGGTCGGGGGTCGGCAAGAGTGTCCTGCTGGGAATGATCGCCAAAAAGACGCGGGCGGATGTCAACGTGATCGCCCTGATCGGCGAGCGGGGCCGCGAACTGAACGACTTTATCGATAAACAACTCGGTGAAGAAGGGCTCCAACGTTCGGT
Organism: uncultured Desulfobacteraceae bacterium; assembly: GCA_964392545.1. GTDB lineage: Bacteria > Desulfobacterota > Desulfobacteria > Desulfobacterales > UBA5852 > JABZFP01. The sequence goes on along the minus strand of CAYMQN010000100.1, from coordinate 4,820 downwards.
GATCGTCGTGGCCACCTCCGATCACCTGCCGCTCATCCGGATGCGCGGGGCCTTCATTGCCACCGCCGTGGCGGAGTATTTCCGCGATCAGGGCCTCAAGGTCAATCTGATGATGGACTCGGTGACCCGCTTTGCCATGGCCCAGCGGGAAATCGGGCTGGCCCTCGGAGAACCCCCCACGACCAAGGGCTATACCCCTTCGGTCTTTACCCTGCTGCCCAAACTCATGGAGCGGGCCGGCACCTCCGCCACCCGCGGCTCGATTACCGGATTGTATACCGTGCTGGTGGAAGGCGACGATACCAACGAACCCATCGCCGATGCCATCCGCTCGATTCTGGACGGCCATGTCGTTCTCACCCGGGAGTTGGCCATGCAGGGGCATTACCCGGCGATCGACGTACCCCGCAGCATCAGCCGGGTCATGGACGATATCGTCTCCGAGGACCACCGTATTTGCGCCCGCAAACTGAAAAGTATTCTGGCGACCTATCGCCGCGCGGAAGATCTGATCAATATCGGCGCCTATGCCGCGGGAAGCAACCCCGACATCGACCATGCCATTCAAATGATCGCCGGCATCAATGCCTATCTGCGCCAGGATGTGGACACCACCGTAAGCCTGGAGGAGAGCGTTGCGGCGCTGACGGCCTTGTTCGACTAGGAAACCAAGCATGGGGCGATCTTTCAAACTGGAAGCGGTGCTCCAGCACCGGCGCTATCGGGAAGACCGCGCCCGCCAGCGGCTGGCGGAAGCCGCCCGTGCGCTCAGTGCGGCCCGCAGGGACCTTGCGCAGCAGGAAAAGGTGCACGCCGAATACGGACGGGCCCTGCGTCTGAAACAATCCAGCAACGGATCGGTTCCGGAACTCCTGATGTACACCCGCTACCTCGCCCGTTTGAAGGGGGAGATCGAGGATCAGCGACAGGTGGTTGAGGGGCATGTCCAGGAAAAGGAAACGCGCCGCCGGGAGCTCATGGCCTGCGTCAAGGATCGCAAAGCCATCGAAAAATTAAAAGAACGGCACCTGGCCGAGATGGACCGGCAGGAACGGGACCACGAGCAGAAGCTTTTGAACGATGTGGCCATCAGCCGCTACCAGCGGGCCAATTGAAGCGGGTGGGCAGGATCGCCCCCATGGGAGAAGAGCAGCGGAAAATTCTGCCGCCCTCCTGGCAAAAGCTTCCCGACGGCCGGGGGGCAGCGCCGGCGGTGAACCGGGGAATACCCATCGGTTCGGGCCCGGCAGGGGCGTTTTGGGTAGGCAACACCCCGATACGCCAAAGGAAATGGATGTTGCCGCTGACTGTGCAAGGGCATGGACCGCATACGGAGAAAATGGCATGCATCGTGCTTTCTCTGCGGTCGACAACGATACCGCGACCCTTCATCAGGATGTCATTTACAGAAGCGCTCAATCGATGTGAAGGAAAATTTCTCATGCTGAACGCTAGACCATTGGCAGTCGGACCCCAGGAAATTCCCGGCGGTGCGGGGACATCGCGGCGATCGGGAGCGCCATCCCAGCGATCGCGCAACGCAAGCCACGACCCTTTTGCCGCCACCCTGAACAAAGTGCGCGGCGAAAAAGAGCCCCCACCCCATGCGGATCGCGCCCAAGGCCGGGCGAACCCCGAGGATAAAATGGCGCCGGAACGCGAAACGGCGTCCAAGCGCACCGGCGAAGCGGAGGCGCCGGAAGGGGAAAACGCCCCGGCCGATGTCCAGGGAACCCAATCCGCCGAACCCTCGGGGAAGGCTGCGGATGCCACCCCCGGGGGGACAACCCCTGTTGGAACCGCGGGCCGGGTTTCGGAGGGCGACGCCTCGAAGGAAGCGCCGGATGCCGGGAAATCCCTTCCGGGGCAAGCGGCAAAGAATGGGTTGGGCATGAACGGCCCCGGGAAAAAGGGTGTGCTCGTTTCCGCCCCGGAAGTCGTCCGCGGCGGCGATGCCGGATCCGATCAAGTCCTTACCAAAGCGGTGACCGGCAGCGGACCGGGCGGCGCATCGGCGTCCGATCCCGCCGCGGTGACGAAAACAGGAGCGACCACGGGTCCGGATGCCGGCACCTCACCGATGGCGGCGAAGCAAGCGGCCGCCCCGGGGAAGATCCCGGAAGGCGCGCCGCGCTTGGCCACCGGGACGGCGGGGGAGAAGGCCGCCACCCAGAGCGCTCCTGGATCCCAGGTCGATCCACCGAAGACGGTCGATCCGGATGCTTCCGCCGGAACAAGGCGTCCCGTGGATATGGCCCAGGAGCCGACGGCCGGCGTTCCCAAGGGATCCCCGGCAAACGAAGCCCGTGCGGACAGTGAAGGCGCCCGGAACAAGGGCGGCGGCGGCGACCTTGCGGAAGGGGCCGTCCGTCCGACCCGGGGCGGGGAGCGCACGATCGAGGGGGGTAGGAGCTTTGGTGAGATGATGCGGGAAAACGCCGCGGGCCCGATGAAGGACGATGCCGGTGCCTTGGCCTCACGCCAGGGCCTGCAGGACGGCTCCCAGGCCTTTTCCACCCCGATGGCCCCCAAAACCGCCGCCGCGGCGCATGGCGGCGCCACAGCTGCGGCAGCGGCCCCGCCGGCGGCCGAAGCCTTTACCCGGGACAATTTTCATCAGTTGGTGGAGCGGGCCCTGTTTTCCGTGCGGGGCGGCCAGTCCGAAGCCCGGATCGCGCTCAAGCCGGACCATCTCGGCCATGTTCGCATGCAGATCATCACCGAAAACCACGCGGTCACCATCAAAATCGTTGCCGAGTCCCCGGTGGCGCGGGATTTGATCGATGCCAACGCGCATCAACTCCGCAGCGAGCTTCAGCAGCAGGGGCTGAACGTCCAGACCATCGAGGTGGCGGTCTCCGATGACCGGCAGGATGCCTATCGCGGTGCCCGTCAGCGGGAGGCTTTTCTGCGCCACATGGCCGACCAAGGCACCACCGGCGACGAAGAAGAAGACACACCGGGCACAGCGCTCGAGTCTTCCACCCGGCCGGCCGGCCGGAACAGCGCCGCCGGCATCGACTATTTCGCCTGAAGCCCGCCAGGGCGCATTGCCGGCGGTACCCGTTAAAGATGGTGCCGGCGGTCCAGCAGAGGAGAAACGTGCATGACGATTTCAGGGGTAACACCCGTTACAAGCCAGAGCAGCAGCGCGACCCAAGCGCCCGGGGCCCTCGGGAGGGACGATTTCCTGAATCTTCTGGTCACCCAGCTTCAATACCAGGATCCCTTGAACCCCATGGACAGCACCGATTTTACGGCCCAACTGGCCCAGTTCAGCTCCCTCGAACAGTTGTCCAACATGAGCGATCAGCTCAAGCTGCTCACCGACAGCCAGGCCGCCCTGCGCAACTCCCAGGCCGTGGCCTACATCGGTGAAACCGTGCTGTGCGAGGGCAACGGCACCCGGATCGTGGACGGGACCGCCGAACCGCTGCAGGTTGCGCTGGAGGCCCCGGCCGCCGCGGTCTTCGTCAGCATCTACGATGCGACCGGCGCCCTGCGGGCCACCTACAATGCGGATCCCATGGGCGCCGGCCGGGGCAGCATCGCGTGGCCGGGGACCGATATGGACAACAATCCGCTGCCGAACGCCTCCTACCGGTTCGAGGTGGCCGCCGTGGACGGCGCCGGCAACGAAGTCGCCGTTTCGCCCCGGAGCATGGGCCGTGTCAGCGGGGTCGCCTTCGAGGACGGGGAGGCCATGCTGGTGGTCAACGGTCAATCGGTTCGCCTGGAGGACGTGGTCGAAGTCATGCAAGGATCAAACGACGACGTTTGATCCTAAAAAATCAACTTGGTTATCCACAAAACAAAAGCTTGTCATCCACAGATTACGCAGATTTTCGCAGATGAAAACATCAAAGATATAGAACAGTGATTATACGAAACCCCATTTTCTTTCACCAAACAGGAGGATCCCATGATCGGGTCATTATTCGCAGGTATTTCCGGGCTGAACGCCAACTCGACGGCCATGACGGTGATCGGTGACAACATCGCCAACGTGAACACGACGGCCTTCAAGTCCAACCGCTCTTCCTTTGCCAATGTCCTGAGTCAGAGCCT
>CAYMQN010000100.1:0-742 GCA_964392545.1 uncultured Desulfobacteraceae bacterium | reverse complement strand
GGCGGGGGAGGGGGCAACGAAATCGGCCGGGGGGTGGATTTTTGGGGCACTACGCCCATGTGGAGCCAGGGGTCGCCGGAAAACACCAGTTCGCCCATGGACATGGCCATCAACGGCCGGGGGTTTTTCCAGGTGACGAACGAGTCCGGCGAGGCCTTCTATACCCGCGCCGGCGAATTCACCTTCAACCGCCACGGGGATCTGGTCAACCCCGACGGGATGATGCTCCAGGGCTATGAAGTGCAGTCCGTGGCGCCGGACGGCGCCATGACCTTCGGGCCCATTGCCAACATCCAGGTGCCCAACGAGAGCAGTGCACCGCCGTTGGCGTCGACGCAATTTTCGGTGGATGTCAATCTCGATTCCGGAGCCCTGGTCGGGGATACCTATACCACCACCATGACGCTTTACGACTCCCTCGGGAACGACATTCCCATGACCATCGATTTCGTCAAAACCGCGGACAATGAATGGACCTGGCAAGCGGATTCGCCTCTGGCGACGGCCGTTGACCCACCGGCCGCCACGACGATTGCTTTCGACCCGGCAACGGGCGCCCTGACCACGGGGACGGATCCGGTCATCGATTTGACCCTCTCCACCGGGGGCACCATGCCGCTCGTGACATGGGATCTATACGACGATAGCGATGTGACCAACGGCGACCTGACCCAGTATGCCTCGCCCTCCACCACCACCTTCCAGGACCAGAACGGCTATCCGGCCGGCTCCCTGCGCAGCG
>CAYMQN010000099.1:0-13194 GCA_964392545.1 uncultured Desulfobacteraceae bacterium | reverse complement strand
GCCGCGTCACTGACAACGGCAACGGTCGATTTTACTTTTCTTCATGTTCTTCATGCCCTTCATGGTGTGCTGCAAGGTGTGATCTATGTTTTACATCACGTCGTGATCTTCGAAAAATCGGCCACATGGTTGAACAGGCCGGCCAGGCGTTCCAGCAACGCGATGCGATTGTCGCGCACGGCCGGGTCTTCCGCCATTACCAAAACCCCCTCGAAGAAATCGTCCACGGGCGCTTTCAGCGTCGCGATATCACGCAGGGCTCCATCGTAATCGCCTTCCTCCAACCGGGCGGCCACCTTGTCCCGCACGCGACGGTAGGCCTCCAGGAGGCTCGCTTCCGAGGGTGCTTCAAAGAGCGCCTCATCCAAGGGGAGCAGGTCTCCTGCCGCGGTATCCCGCCCGGACTTCCTCAAGATGTTGACCACGCGCTTGAAGGCCGCCGCCAGGGAAGCGAAATCGGTTTCGGTCCGGATTTGCTCCAAAGCTTGCACCCGCTGCCAGATATCGGGGATGCGGTCCACGGATACCGCCGTGACCGCCGCTACACTGTCCTTGGCAAATCCTTCTTCGGCCAGCATCCCTTCGATGCGCCGTTCGAAGAAGACATAAATGGCCTTGGTCAATTCTTCCATCCGGCCGGCGGTCTTGTCGCCGAACTGGGACAAGCCGAAGCGAATCATCTCCCGCAGGGACAGGGGCATGTTCAGGGTGCGCAGAATTTGGGCCACGCCGATGGCCTGACGCCGCAGCGCATAAGGGTCGGCCGCACCGGTGGGGGCCAAGCCAACACTGAAACAGCCGCAGATGGAATCGATTTTGTCGGCGACGGATACAATGGCGCCCGTTTGCGTTTGCGGTAGGGCTCCGCCGGAGCGCGTGGGGCGGTAGTGTTCTTCGACGGCGGTCGCCACCTCGTCGCTTTCGCCGGCCAGGGCAGCATACACGCGCCCCATGATGCCCTGGAGTTTGGGAAACTCCACTACCACCTGGCTGACCAGGTCGGTTTTGCACAGACAGGCCGCCCGTTCGATCCGGGACAGGAGCCGGTCGTCACCCCCGAGCGCTTCCGCCAGCCAACGGCCCAGGGAGCCAATGCGCCGGCTTTTGGCGCGCATTGAGCCCAACTCGGCCTGAAAAAGAACCCCCTCGAGCTTTTCGAAACGCTCTTCCGCCGTTACCTTGAGATCCGCGCGGTAGAAAAACTGGGCGTCGCTGAGCCGGGCGCGCAGGACCCGCTCGTGCCCGCTGGCTACGAGCGCCAGATCGCGGGTGCGGGTGTTGTTGACCGCAATAAAGGCCGGCAAAAGGTTGCCGGATTCGTCCACGACGGCAAAATACTTCTGGTGTTCGCGCATGGCCGTTATCAGCACCTCGCGCGGCACCTCGAGAAATTCAGTCTCGAAGCGGCCGGTGGTGGCCACCGGATTTTCCACCAGGTTGGTGACGATATCCACCAGTTCTTCGTCCTCCAGCACACGCCCGCCGGCGGCTTGCGCCGCCCGGTTCACCTCGGCGCGGACCAGTTCCCGTCGCTCCCCGATATCCGCCACCACGTGGACCGAACCCAGCACGTGGGCATAGTCCTCGGCCCGGTCCAACTTCACGCGGCCGGGCGCCATGAAAAGGTGCCCGCAGGTGGCACGGCCGCTTTTGATGTTGCCCACCGCAAACGGAATGGTCTTGTCCCCCAAGATTGCCACAAGGGTATGAATGGGGCGGGCAAAAGCGATATCCAGGTCGGCCCAGCGCATGGATTTGGGAAACGGCACCGCCAGAATAAGCTCAGGCAGCAGTGTTTTCAAAACGCTTCGGGTGGCTCTGCCGCGCTCGGTTTTGCGGGCGACCAGATAGTCGCCCTTGGGCGTCGTCTTGCGTTTCAGGCGGGCCAACGGCACGCCGGCTTTTTCGGCAAATTTGAGGGCGGCCACGGTGGGCTTGCCGTCGGGGTCAAAGCCGACCCGCGCGGGAGGACCCAGCAACTCCGTCGCTTCGGAGCGCTGTTTTGCCGCCACGGCCTCAACCGTCACAGCCAGGCGCCGCGGGGTACCATAGCTGCGGATGGCGCCGTGATCGATCCGGGCGGCCGTCAGCTTCTCGTCCAAGAGCGTCTCCATGGCCTGCAGAGCGGGTGCAATGTAGCCGGCGGGGATCTCTTCAGCACCGATTTCCAGTAACAATTTTTCCATTCGCGTCACCTCGTTGCGTATTCCCGGGATTCAACCCATCCCTCTCGTAACCTGCTCGACGATATTCTCAAAGGCGGCTGCTAAAGCGAGGAAATCCCGCGCTCGAGCAGGGGATACCCCATGACTTCCCGCTGATGGACATAGGCTTCCGCGCTGAGGCGGGCCAGATTGCGGATACGGCCGATATAGCCGGTGCGTTCGGTGACACTGATGGCACCGCGGGCGTCCAGGAGATTGAAGGTATGGGAACATTTCAAACAGTATTCGTAGGCCGGCAGCACCAGCCCCTCGGCGATGGCCCGCTGGGATTCGGCTTCGTAGCGGGAGAAAAACGCAAACAGCATTTCCACGTCGGCTTTCTCGAAATTGTAGGTCGACTGTTCCACTTCCTGCTGGTGGTGCACGTCGCCGTATTTGACCATGGCGTTCCACTGCAGGTCGTAGACATTGTCGACACCCTGCAGGTACATGGCAATGCGTTCGAGGCCGTAGGTCAGTTCCACCGAGATGGGCGCCAGCTCGATGCTTCCACAGAGCTGGAAATAGGTAAACTGGGTGATTTCCATGCCGTCCAGCCAAACCTCCCAGCCAAGTCCGGCGGCCCCCAGGGTGGGCGACTCCCAGTCGTCTTCCACAAACCGGATATCGTGCTCCAATGGATCGACCCCCAGGACTTTCAGACTCTGCAAATAGAGTTGCTGTACATTGCAGGGCGAGGGCTTCAAAATAACCTGGTACTGGTAGTAGTGCTGAAGACGATTGGGATTGTCGCCGTAGCGGCCGTCCGTGGGGCGCCGCGAGGGCTGAACATACGCCACATTCCACGGTTCGGGACCCAGGGCGCGCAGGAGGGTCGTGGGGTGAAAGGTCCCCGCCCCCACTTCCATGTCATAGGGTTGCGCCAGAACGCATCCCTTGCCGGCCCAGAACTGCTGCAGTTTTAAAATGACGTCTTGAAAGTGCATTGCCTACTCCTCGGTACGTGCCGCTTCATGTCATGGTTCCCGTCACAGTGGGCGGCCTGGGGCCATGGGAGCCCACTCGCCGACATGCCGACCCGCTCGACGTTCCTTTGGCTACCCTTCCTCCCGCGGCCGGACGGAAACCGCCAAGCCTGTGAGGTCGGGCCCCGTCTCCAACAACCCCGCGGTACGGCGCCGCGCCAGCAGCGGGCGCCACTTGCGGCGGAGACTATCGATGGCCTCCGCCTCACCCACCGCCCAGAGACAACCGCCGCCTCCGGCGCCCGTAAACCGTCCCCCGCAGCCTTCGGTGACCGCGGCCTCGATCAGCGCGACACCGAGATCATCCAGTACTTCAGGCGTCAAGGCGCGCCGGATGGCTGTCTCCTCGTTCATGGCTTCCGCGGCCGCCGGCCAGTTTTCAGCGGCAAGGGCACGGCCGAAACGGTGCACACAATCGGCGATGCGACACCATTCCGCCCGGTGCTTCCCGGCCAGGAACTGTCTCACCCAGGTGCCGTTGATATCCCGGGATTCATGGGGGATGCCGCCGTAAGCCACCAAGACATGGTCTTGAAAGGCGTTTGCCATTGCAGCCCCGGCGCTGTCGTCGCGACGGATCGCGAGGCCGTCCTGGGCCACTTCCCAATACCAGGTGTTGATCCCGCCGTAAGCGGCGGCAAGCTGATCCTGGATACCGCAGGGTACCCCGGCCACGGTCTCTTCGATGTGCTGCGCCCTGTGGGCGGTCTGATCCCGCTTCAGGTCGCTGCCGCCGGCGAGGGCCCGGCAGCGGGCCAGAGCACCCACCAGGGCCACGGCCGCCGCCGAGGACCCTCCCAGAGCACTTCGCGGCGGTGACGCACTGTCGATCCGGATATGCAGCCCGCCGGCCCGGAAATGGGCCGCCACGGCAAACATCAGGCCCAACGGGTGGGTGAAGGGCGCTTCCTCGAGCGGATAGGCGGCGCTTTCGAAGCCCCGCGAACTGACCTTGACCCAACCGGCCCGATAAGGGTCGAGACCTACCCGGGTACGCAGGTGCAAGGCCGCATTGAAGGTGCAGGGAGCGGCATGCTGCAACGGGTAATGAAAGATGGCGATGTCCAGCGTGCCCCCCATGTCCACCCGGCAGGGCGCGGAGGCCTCGACAGCGTAAGCGTCAACGATGGGGCCGATCCAGTTTTCCGTCGATGCTTCCATCAGCGGCCTTCCATGGCCAGACGGCCGGCCGGCGCAGCAGCCGAACGGATTCGGCGCAGCACTTTCAGACTGCGGGGTGCTTTGCCTAAATGAAAGGGGACGAACGTTTCCAGAAACTGCTGGGCTTCCCGCAGACCAAGCGCTGAAAACCGCAGCCGTTCGACTTTTTTAAGATCACCCCGGGCCAACCACTGCAATTGTTTAATGGTCCCCCTGGAAAGGCAGACGTGCCCCTCCGCGGAATCCTCGCAATCGTGACAGCGCAGCCCGCCCCGCGGCAGATCGAGGCCGGCGACAGGGCGGGGCATTCGATCAAAATCCTGTTTGCACACGCAACAGTAGTTGAGATTCGGGCAAAGCCCGGCGATATCCAAAAATCGCATCTGGAATATGAGATTCAGCAGGTCAGGCTCCATCTCCCGGCGGTCCAGGCCGGACAGCACCTGAACCAACAGCGTGTAAAGCCGGGTCAACTGTTGAGACTCTTCGGCCCAGGTCGTGACCAGCTCCGCCCAGTAGCTGGCATAGGCGGTCCGGAGCATATTTTCGCGAATTGCGGTAAAGGGCTCTTCGAGCAGGGCTTCCTGCAAAACGGGCAGGCCCGAGCGTCGACCGCTGCGGCACGTAATCTTGAGCACCGTAAACAACTCGAGCACCCCCGCGAAACGCTTTTTGCTTTTCTTGGCATGCTTGGCGATGACGGAAATCTTGCCGGCGGCCTCGGTAAAAAAGGTCAGAATCAGGTCGAAATCGCCATATTCGACCCGACGCAGCAAAACCGCCGGTGTGGCTATTGTCGCCATGCTCATACACCAAGGAGCGTCGTTGCCAGGATGAAATAGCAGTAGACGCTGATAATATCAATGGAGGTGGTCACGAAAGGGCCCGTGGCCACGGCGGGATCGATGTTGAGGCGCGCCAGCAGCAGGGGCACACCGGAACCCACCAGCGCGGCAACCGTCATGGAAATGACGACCGCCGCCCCGACGGTGAGGGCCAGCATAAGGACCGTGTAGTGAAACTGGGCGACACTGGCGATCAGCACGGCGTAGAAGACGCCCAGGATCAGCCCGATCAGGAATTCCTTGGAAACCACCCTCCAGAAATCCCGCACATTGATACGCCCCGTGGCCAGGCCTCGAACCACGATCGTGGAAGACTGGGTGCCGATGTTGCCGCCCATCCCCATAATGACGGGAATGAAGGCCGCCAGATAGGCAAACCGGTTCAAAGTGCCCTCGAAATGGCCGATGACGAATAACGCCACGACGCCGCCCAGACAACTGGCCAGAAGCCACGGCAGGCGGGTTTTGGTGCTGCGGAAAACGGTCTGGGTCTCGACGAATTCTTCGCCCACGCCGGCCATTTTGAGGATATCTTCGGTGGCTTCGTCACGAAAAATGTCGATGACATCGTCCACCGTGACGATGCCCACCAGGCGATGGTTCTCATCCACGACGGGTACCGCCAGAATGTCGTAGCGCTCGACCAGATTGGCCACCTCTTCTTGGTCGACATCGGTGCCCACAGCGAAGACATCTTTGGTCATGAATTGCTTGAGGGGGGTTTCCGGTGCGACCACCACGAGCTGCCGCAACGAAATGACCCCCACCAGCTTGCCGTATTCGTCCACCACGTAAAGGTAAAACGGCATCTCGACATCGTGATACTCGGTCTGGATCTTTTCGATGGCTTTGCCGGCCGTAAGCTCCTGGGGCAGGGCGATGAAATCCGTCACCATGATGCCGCCGGCCGTATCATCGTCGTACCTGAGGAGACCTTCGATTTCTTCGGAGCCCTCTTTTTTCATTCTTTCCAGAATAGCGTCCGATTTATCATCCGGCAGACGCCCGATGAGATCGGCCACATCGTCCGTGGGCATCTGTTCGAGGACCTCGACCAGATCCTCCAATTCCATTGCATTGGAGAGCGAGGCAAAGGTGTCTTCATCCAATTCGCTGAAAAGAATTCCCTTTTTCTCGGTATCGCGGATCATGTCGAGCAGGTGCAGTTGGTGGGGCACCGGCAGCGAGCGGAAGACGATCGAGAGGTCCGCGGCGTGGGTCTTATGGACAATGTTGCGCAAATGGGTGGTGGCCCCGCGCCGCAGCAGGCGTTTGATGCTCTCCACAAGCATGCGATTGTTCTTGTTCAACATGATCATCCGAATCCATGGTTAGGGGTTTGAGGCAATGTACGGCTCCCAGGGGCAAGGAATCAAGCGGGCGCGCGCAAATCGGCAGGCATTACCCCTTCCTCGGAAAACGCCGCTGCAGCTCAAAAGACTGGAATTCACTCGGTTGGCCGGTGGCGGATTTCATTATACGAGGCGCTCGTAAAAAGTCGCAAAGGTAAGATTTCGTCATCCCCGCGCATGCGGGGATCCAGGCATTTCAATCGGTTCTGGACTCCCGCATCCGCGGGCGTGACGGCCAAGGGACTTATTACCAACCCATCAACCTTATGTATTTTCCTATGGCAGTTCCAGATTGACCACTTCCCCGCTGCCGCCCGGCACCGGAACGGGTTTCCCGTTGAGCTGCAGCGAAACCCCGCCGGCATTGCCGATCAGCAGGTTGAACATCGTGTCGGCCTTCAGACGGAGGGTGTCGCCGGGCTGAAGAAGGTGTTCGGATGCCGGGGCATCATCGGCAATGACCTTCAGCCATGTGTCTTCCTCACAGACGATCTCCAGGAGATAACCACCGGGCTCTTGGGCCGAGGTCTTGGTGGCAGCCCGTTTCGCGCTGCCGGCATCCGTGGATGGCGCACCACCGACGTCGTCCATCGTCTCCTCCATGGCAGGAACCGCCGGTGCCGCCTGCTCCGCGGGAGAGGGGGGCGGGGCGGCCGTTTTGTCAACGGCCGTGGTTTGGACTTCCTGGGACGCCGGTTGCCGGGCAGCCTCGCCCGCATCTTTCCGGTAGACCACCTCAAATACCAGCAGCGTGCCCGCCACAAGGGCGATCATCACGACGCTGATCCACAGAAGCGTCAGCCAGGAAGGCCCCCTGGGCGTTGCGGCTTGCTCAATGGGCAAAAGGGTCGGCAGGTGAGCTGCACGCCGCGCGGCAAAACGCCGCAGCGTCTCTTCGGGGTCGGCGCCGACAGCTTCGGCAAAGGACTTCAGAAACCCTTTGACAAAGACGTCGTCGGGCAGGTGGCGATGGTCTTCGGCCTCGATGGCGCGCAAAATTTCCGCCCGGATACGGGTTTCCGCCGCCACCTGTTCAATGGAAACCCCTTTTTCAACGCGAACCGTCTGCAGGTACAAGCCATAGGATGACATTTTATCGGTTTTGCTCATGATCGTCTCACCGGATAATCTTGATGTGGGAACGCTCTCGCAAGTCCTGCAGCCAGCTCATGAACTTTTGGTTCACGATTTCTTCATAGAGAATGTCTTCGATTTCATCAGAAACGGTTTCCAACGATTTGCCCTGCCCCTCCTCCAACGCCTCGACATAGAAAAGCTGCATGCCGCGATCGTTTTCCACGATGGGGGTCACCTGACCAGTTTCCAGCCCCTCGAGGGCATTGAGAATATCAGAAGACAGATCGCCCGTTGCAAACGTGCCCAGGTCGCCCCCCTCCCGGGCCAGGGGCGATTGCGAATATTCCTGCGCGAGGGCTGCAAACGAAGCGCCTTGCACCACCTGTTGGCGGATGGCGTTCAACCGGTCCCGGGCCTGCTGCTTTTCCGCCTCGCTGGCGGAAGGCGGCACCGCTAAAATAATCTGGCGCAGATGGACCCGCCCCTCTCCGGCGTAACGGTTTTTGTGTTTGTTGTAGTAGGCGCGGATATCCTCGTCGGTGATCACGATTTTGGACTTGACCTCCCGGTTGACCAGACGGGCACGCAAAATCTGGTTTTTCATCTGGGTGCGGTAGTCCTCCATGGTGAGACCTTCTTGTTCGAGCATCTCACGCAGCTTCTGGTCCGTCATATAAGAGCGTTTTTTCATCTCTTCGATGGCTTTATCGATGGTCTCTTCGCCGACCCGGATGTTGTAGCGTTCGATTTCCTGGTCCGTCAATTTTTCATCGATCATCTGATTGAGGACCTTTTCACGCACGTCGTAGATCATCCGGCGCTCTTCTTCGAGGGGTCTTGCCAGGGCTTTGACCCGTTTGATCAAAGGTGCGGCCTTGCGATTCAATTCATACAGGGTGATGATGTCATTGTTGACCTCGGCCACGATGCGATCGACCACAACCCCCTCTTCACCGAAGGCCTCGCCCTCGATGGCCCCGATGAGAACCCCGCATCCGACCAGTATGGCGGCAATTGCGCCTGCTAACGTACGGGTTGAAGTACCGTTGATACGCATATGCTTTCTGCTCCTGATGAGAAATACCAATTGCCGCAGGGCACGGATCAGGGGTGCCGCTCCGCGCCGCCGGCGGCGGCAAGGCCGCTGTCGGTCATGATGTCTTGCACCACCGCATGGTCGATGGCCACCGCATAGCGGGATCGCAGATTATCGATCCATGGCCCGTAGGCTTCCTCGGTTTTTTGGCGACGCAACTGTTCGACAAGAAGGCGATCCATGCGGTCGCTCCCCCCCGCCTCCGCCTCCGGAAGGGGCGCCTTCGGATCATGGCTTCGGAAATGGGCCGCCAGTTCCTCCTCGGAAATCCGGACCTTGTCGGTCAGTTCCTTTTGGACCAGACGATCGATGGTCAGACGGACACGCAGGGCTTCTTTCCAGTCCTCGAAATTGACCGCATTCTCGAGCAGCATCTGCTCGAAAAGTCCTTCGGGGTAATCCTTGCGAATGGCATCAACCGCTTCGTTCAGGGCCTCATCGGAAATGACGACACCGATTTCGCGGGCATGGGCCATGAGCACCAGCTGATCGGCCAATTGCTGAATAAAACGAAGCATGGCCGATCGTTCCACTGCCGGCGGTTCATCCGGCTCGGCGCCATAAGCCCCCCGGAAGACGCGATACACTCTGCGAAATTCGTCCTCCCGAATTTCCTCCGAGCCCACCGTCATCAGGACGGCGCTGCCTTCGACGGCGGGGTCCGTCTCCGGCTGACAGCCGAAGGCACCGCTCGTAAGCAGGATGACGAGGGCGGTGATCAATGCTTTGGCCATGGTACCTCGGAAAAAAGATCCCCTCCCTCTCACGCCGGAAGGGTCGCCAGTTTCATAATTACTAAGGATTCTAAATAGATAATCTTTTAATTGTTAACATGATGGGCTATTTCCTGCAAGATTTTTTTAGCCTGCGCAATGGCGCCCGCGCCTTTGTTCGGGCCCAGCGTTATGCTCAGGGTCTGATCCGGCGAGAGCTGAAATCGCTTGGGATCTTTCTGGATAACCTGGACGATACCTCCCGGGTTGGCCTGATGGGTGTCCGAAAACAGCAGCACCAGTCGACCGTTGGTCATGTCGAGCCGCTTGACCCCGGCCTGCACGGCCAAAGCCTTGAGCAGAATCTTGGTCAGCAGGTTGCGGGCCACAGAGGGCAGCGCGCCGAAACGATCTTCAATTTCGGCCTTGATATCCGGTATCGCGGCTGGATCGTCGATTTTGGCCAGACGCCGATAGATGGTCAGCCGCTGGTCGAGGTCCGGAATGCAGGTTTCCGGGATGTAGGCCGAGAAGGGCAGGTTGATTTCCGGATCCAGCGGCGGCACCACGGTTTCCCCTTTCAATTCGGCCATGGTCTCTTCCATGAGCTGCAGGAACATGTCATAGCCCACGGCGGCGATATGCCCCGACTGACTGGCGCCGAGAATGGTGCCGCCGCCGCGGATCTTGAGATCGTTCATGGCGATCTGGAAGCCCGCCCCTAGGTCGCTGTGCTCCATCAGCACTTTTAACCGCTTGCGGGCTTGTTTGGTCAGGCGGCTTTCCTTGGGGATGAACAGAAAGGCATAGGCCTGCTCCTCGGCCCGCCCCACCCGGCCCCGCAATTGATACATCTGGGCCAAGCCGAAACGGTCGGCCCGGTTGACGATCATGGTATTGGCCGAGGGAATGTCGAGACCGGATTCGATGATCGTCGTGGTCACGAGCACATCGAGCTCCCGCCGGTGAAACGCCATCATGACCTGTTCCAGTTCGTCCTCGCCCATCTGGCCGTGGGCGATGCCCGTGCGGGCCGCGGGCACCAGCTGGGCCACTTTGTCGGCCATGGACGGAATGCTGCCCACATGATTATGAACGAAATAGACCTGGCCGCCACGCTCCAATTCGCGCTGAATGGCCTCCTTGACCAAGCCATCGTGGTATTCCGATATGTAGGTGATGATGGAACGCCGATACTCGGGCGGCGTCGAGATGACACTGATGTCGCGAATCCCGGCCAGCGAGAGATGCAGGGTACGGGGCAGGGGGGTCGCCGTGAGCGTCAATACATCCACGGTACGCCGCAGTTTTTTAAGTTTTTCCTTGTGACGCACACCGAAGCGCTGTTCCTCGTCGATGATAAACAGGCCCAGATCCTTGAACTGAACATCCTTTTGAAAAAGTCGATGCGTGCCGATGACGATATCCACCGCACCGCCCGCCATCCGCTCCAGAACCGCCTTTTGCTCCGACCGGGAACGGAAGCGACTCAGACGTTCGACTTCGATGCCGAAATGCTTGAAACGTTCACGGAACGTATCGTAGTGCTGTTCCGCCAATACGGTGGTCGGTACCGCCATGGCGACCTGTTTGCCGTTGAAGACCGCCAGGAACGCCGCCCGCAGGGCCACCTCGGTCTTGCCGTAGCCCACATCCCCGCAAATGAGCCGATCCATGGGCACAGGGCTGGCCATGTCATGCTGGACATCCGCGATGGCCTTGAGTTGATCCGGGGTCTCCTCGTAAGGAAACGCCCCCTCGAATTCGGCCAGGTATTCCTCTACGGCGTGAAAGCTGAAGCCGCTGCGGACCTTGCGCGCCGCATAGAGCTTGAGCAGTTCGCCGGCAATGCGTTCGGCGGATCGTTTGACCCGGGCCTTGACCTTTTCCCAGGATTTGCCGCCCATCTTGTCCAGAACCGGTGTAACCCCTTCGACACCCATGTATTTTTGAATGAGCCCCATGCGGTCCACCGGCAGATAAAGGCGATCGCCCCCCCGGTAGGTGATGGTCAGAAAGTCGTTCTCGGTGCGGTTCAGGTTGAGTTTGGTCAATCCCTCGTATTGGCCGATACCGTGTTCATCATGCACCACGAGATCGCCCTGGTGAAGGTCGCCGAAGGTCAGGGTCGCTTTGGGGCTCGAGCGCGGGCGTTTGCGCGGTCCGGCTCTGCGGGCCCCGAAGATATCGACATCCGTCAAGAACACCACACCCGCCGAGGGCCAGCAGAACCCTTCGGAAAGCTGCCCCTCCTGCAACACGACGTATGCACCGGCAGCAGGTGGATGGGCAGGGGAAAACCCTCGCGCCAACGCCAGACCATAAGGCTCCAGCATTCCGGTGATACGTTCCATCTGGTTCACAGTGCGGCAGACCACGCTCACGGCAAGGCCTCGGGAAATCCATCCCTCAATCCGGTCCGCCACGGCCTGGAAAGGGGCCGGATGGTCCCCGCTGGCGGTGGCTTTCACCATCCGCCGGGGCAAATCGATGTCTTGAACCTCAAAGGTCAGGCCCGGCGAGGGGGGTTCCCCGGATGCCCCGGGGAACACCACCGGCAGATGGCGCACCCGCATCCTCCGACGGTGCCCGAGCAATCGGCACGCTTGCTCCCAGGAAAGAAAGAGCGCACGCGGTTCGACGCACAACTTTTGGTCCTCAAGGGCGGCCCCATAATGCTGCTCAGCCCGTTCAAGGACCTCGCCCGCCGCGCCTTCAAGCTCGGCGGGCTCGACCTCCACCACCCATGCATCCGCCGGAAGATAGTCGAGAAGCGACTCCAAGTCCGGGTAGATGAGCGGCAGCAGGCTTTCCAATCCGGGGAAACGCCTTTCCTCCTTGAGACCGCTGATCAAACGCCGGGCTTCGTGCTTGGGCAACTGCTGCGCATCGGCCTGAAGACGGATACGCGAGATGATTTCCGGCAGGCGCCGGGCCGGCAATACGGCCTCCCGGGCAGGCGGCACCACGGCCTCTTCGGCCTCATCCAGCCGCCGCTGGCTGTCGGCTGAAAAAAACCGCAGCGATTCGATGGTGTCCCCGAAAAACTCGGCGCGCAACGGATGGTCATAGAGCGGGCTGAAAATATCCACAATGCCGCCCCGCACACTGAAATCTCCCGGTTCCTCCACGATTTGGGCCTGGGTGTAACCACCGTCGACCAGCTTTTCGACCAGCTGCGCCCGGTCGATCTCCTCGCCGACCATCAACAGCTCAGCATAGTCCACCACCTCCCCACGGGGAATCAGGCGTTTCAGAAAAGCCGCGGTGGTTGTCACAACGATGGGCGGCTGCGGGGCCTCCAGCAGGGTGTAAAGAACTTTCATGCGGCGCGCGGCCGTCTCATTGTGATAGGCCAGCATTTTGTAGGGTTGGATATTGTAGGGCGGGAAATACAGCACGGGAACCCGGGCGTCCGTCCTGAAAAACTGCAGGTCGAGCCACAAGGCTTCGGCTTGGCGGGCATTCGCCGTCACTACCAGTATCGGCCGTGGGACGCGCACATAACAGTCCCACAAAAAGTAGGCCGTCGAACCGCCTTTCAATCCATGGCAATCGAGTACGGAAACGCGCCTTCCGGCCGCCACGCTCAAAAAGTCATTCAAAATTTTTTCTTGATTTTGGGCCATAAAATCAGTAGAGGAAACTTCGTCGCGCCGGCGTAGCTCAGCTGGTAGAGCAGCTGATTCGTAATCAGCAGGTCAGCGGTTCAAATCCGCTCGCCGGCTCCAGGAAATTTCAGGGTGCTGTTCGTCACATG
>CAYMQN010000098.1:0-13206 GCA_964392545.1 uncultured Desulfobacteraceae bacterium | reverse complement strand
ACCTGACGCAATGGCTGCGTCGGGGTGCCTGGCGCAAATGGGTGTTGGCCTATACCAGCGCCAGGGTTTGCGACGGCGGTGCCGGTGCGACCTATGTCCTGCTGCGCCACCAGGCCGAATCGAAACGCCGTCGCAAAAACGGCTCTTCCTGAGAGGCGATGCCGGAACCCGGGCTTCGATCCCGGGCAGGATGCCAATATTTATATTGACAAGATATAATTCTACAATATATTAGTAAGGTTTTAATAAATGGTATAATTCTATCCATCGCCCGGATCCCAGGTCCGGGTGATTTTTTTATGACACCCATACCCTTGAACACGGCCGCCAGAGCCCCGTACCCATTTTAGGAGTTTTGTCAGAGGATCGAACATGAAGACGGATATTCAGAAGGTCAGGAACATCGGCATCAGCGCCCATATCGATTCAGGGAAAACCACGCTGACCGAACGCATTCTTTTCTACACGCAGCGCATCCATGCCATCCACGACGTCAAGGGCAAGGACGGTGTCGGCGCCACCATGGACTCGATGGAGCTGGAAAAGGAGCGCGGCATCACCATCGCCTCCGCCGCCACCTACTGCGAGTGGAAAAAGCATGAGATCAACATCATCGACACCCCGGGCCATGTGGATTTTACCATCGAGGTGGAACGCGCCCTGCGGGTGCTCGACGGCGGCATTCTCGTGCTCTGTGCCGTGGGTGGCGTCCAATCCCAATCGATTACGGTCGATCAGCAGATGAAGCGCTACAAGGTCCCCTCGATCGCCTTCATCAACAAATGCGATCGCAGTGGTGCCAATCCATTCCGCGTCATCGACCAGCTGCGCGAAAAGCTCGGCCATCAGCCGCTGCCCCTGCAGATCCCCATCGGTCTGGAAGCGGATTTCCAGGGCGTTGTCGACCTCGTCGGCATGCAGGCCATCTACTTCGACGGCGAGAGTGGTGAATCCCTGCGCTACGAACCCATACCGGAAGCCCTGCAGGAGGAAGCCGCGCGGCGCCGGGAGGAACTCATCGATACCGCCACGATGTTCTCGGACGAACTGATGGAAGCCGTCCTCGAAGAGCAGGTGATCCCCGAGGAGATGATTTACACCGCCCTGCGCCAGGGTGTGCTGCAGCGCGGCATTACACCGGTTTTGATGGGATCCGCTTACAAAAACAAGGGTGTGCAGCCGCTCCTGGACGCCGTCACGCGTTACCTGCCCTGCCCGGCCGACGTCGAAAACACCGCTCTGGATACGGAAAACGAAGAAGCCCCTGTCACGCTGACCGCCCAGCAGGAGGCGCCTCTGGTATCCCTGGCCTTCAAGCTGGAGGATGGCCAGTACGGCCAGTTGACCTACATCCGGGTCTACCAGGGACGCCTGGCCAAGGGAGATACGGTCATCAACGTGCGCACGGGCAAAAAAGTGAAAATCGGCCGTCTGGTCCGCATGCATGCCAACCAGATGGAGGACATCGAGGCCATCCCCGCCGGCTACATCGGGGCCTTGTTCGGCATCGACTGCGCTTCGGG
This sequence comes from uncultured Desulfobacteraceae bacterium, assembly GCA_964392545.1. Lineage (GTDB taxonomy): Bacteria > Desulfobacterota > Desulfobacteria > Desulfobacterales > UBA5852 > JABZFP01. The sequence goes on along the minus strand of CAYMQN010000098.1, from coordinate 11,683 downwards.
AGACACTTTCGTGGCCCCGGGCCAATCCCTGACCATGACTTCCATGTACGTGCCCGAACCCGTGATCTCGCTGGCCATCAAGCCCGAGGGGCACAAATCCGAGATCAACATGTCCAAGGCCCTGAACCGCTTCGCCAAGGAAGACCCCACCTTCCGCACCTACGTCAGCGAGGAAACCGGCGATACGATTATTTCGGGCATGGGGGAGCTCCATCTGGAAGTGTATGTCGAACGCATGCGGCGCGAATATGGCGCCGCGGTGACGACCGGCAAGCCCCAGGTGGCCTATCGGGAAACCATCACCACGCAGGCCGATTTCGACTACATCCACAAAAAACAAACCGGCGGCGCCGGTCAATTCGGTCGTGTGGCCGGCTATCTCGAGCCGCTTGCCGAAGGGGAGTTCGAATTCGAGAGCCAGGTCGTGGGCGGCGCCATCCCGACACAGTACATCCCGGCCTGTGAAAAAGGGTTTCGCAACTGTCTGGCCAAAGGGCCCAAAATGGAGTTTCCGGTCACCGGTGTGAAGGTCGTCGTCAACGACGGCGCTTCCCATGCCGTGGATTCCTCCGACATGGCCTTCCAGGCGGCCGCACGCGGGGCCTTTCGGCAGGGCTACGCCAAGGCCAATCCGGTGGTACAGGAACCGGTCATGAAAGTGGTCGTGGAAACCCCCACCGAGTTTCAGGGATCCGTGATGGGCTCCTTGAATCAGCGGCGCGGCATGATCGTGGGTTCCCAGGACGAGGGCGTTCAGTGCGCCATTGAAGCCCAGGTGCCCCTGGCCGAAATGTTCGGTTATTCCACGGTCCTGCGCTCGTTGACCCAGGGCAAGGCCCAGTTTACCATGGAATTTGCGACCTACCGCCAGGTACCCCGATCCGTGGCCGAAGAACTCGAGAAGCAGCGGCAGACGGAAAAGAAGAACGTCGCTTGATGCTTCCGGTGCGTTGCGTGCGTCAGCCCTTTTCAGCGGATGCAGGAGGGGTTGCCGGATCGATTACTCACGGAGGGAATGCCATCGATGGGCATACGCTCAACCATCATCGGCCCCCCGACCGGCCGACGGACGACGATCGGCCGCAAAGCCTCCCGCAAGGACGCCGGGTGCCCGGTCGCAAAGCCCACGGGAAGGCTGATTGCCCTCGGGAAAAGGAATTTGATCATGATGAAGAAAGATCTGCTGCTGCGCAATCCCCTGCACTTGCTGGGATTGACCTCGGATGAAAGCCTTTCGGACGGCGCCTTCGGCGCCGTTCTGGCCCGCGCCGGGATCGGTAAAACCGCCTTCCTGGTCCAAATCGCCTTGCACACCATGCTGCGCGACCGCAATGTGCTGCACATCAGTCTGGAAGATCCGGTGGACAAGGTCACCCTCTGGTATCGTGAGGTTTTCCAGCTTCTGGCCCAAGAGCGGCACGTGCAGGCCTCCCCGCGCTTGTGGGACGACCTCCTGCCCCGCCGTTTCATCATGACCTTCAAGGTGGAAGGTTTCAGTGTGCCCAAGCTCCGGGAGCGCATGACGGATCTCATGGAGCAGGGCATCTTTCGCCCGCACACCCTCATTGTCGATGGCCTGCCGTTCGAGGGCGAGGTCCGCGGCCAGCTCGAAGCGCTGAAACAGTTGACCGCCGAACTGGGGGTCCGCTGTTGGTTTACCGTGCGCACCCACCGGCACGAGACACCTCTGCCGGACGGGCTGCCTCCGCAACTGGCGCCGGTGCAGGATCTTTTCGAGGTGGCGGTGCATTTGCTGCCGCAGGGCAAGGATATCCACATCCATCTTCTCAAGGCACCGTCCGGCCCTATCCGGCAGGCGGCGGTGCGCTTCGATCCCGCCACGATGCTCATCAAGGATCTTGGATAGCGCGGGGCGCATGGTGGCGGGGAGAGGCGGCGGCGCTTTCAAGAACGCCTTCGCAACTGATCGTAGGCCACCTGAATGGCCTTGAATTTCAGTTCGGCCAGCCGCTGAAACTCTTCCCCCAAATGCGCGACCTTGTCGGGGTGGTACTGGGCCGCCAACCGCCGATAGGCCGCACGGACCTCGTCCTGCCCGGCGCCGCGGTCCAAGCCCAGCACCTGGTAGGGGTCTTCCGTCCGTCCCTGGGACGTCCCGCCGGCCGAACCCGACGATGACCTGCGATTCTGCGGCCCGGCATCTTCAGATGCTTCCCCCTCGGCCGATGCCGTCCCCCGGGAAGCGTCGCCCGGCCGCCGAAAAAACCAATACCAGACGAGCCCCGCCAGGAGCAGATCGTCAAGCCACCCCAGGCCGGCGATCAGATCCGGGATGAAATCCAAGGGCATCAGGACATACAGCAGGCCCAGCAGCACGAAAACCCATTTCATGGTGCGATCCCCGATAGGAACGGCCCCTCTTTTGGCAAGGGGCGTTTAAAACACAACCGCCCGGAGCCAGCGGCACCCGGGCGGCAGGAAGCGACAACGGTGGAAACGGCGAATCAACCCCCGAGATAGGCCTTTTTGACTTCCGGGTCTTCCAGCAGTTCGCCGGAAGTTCCCGCCAGAACCAGACTGCCGCTTTCCAGGACATAGCCCCGCTGGGAAAACTGCAGGGCCAGACGAGCGTTCTGCTCGACGAGCAGGATCGTGGTGCCCTCGCGGTTGATCTCTTTCAAAGCGTCGAACACGTTCATCATCAACAGGGGGGCCAGCCCCATGGAGGGCTCGTCCAGCAGCATCATGCGGCGACCGCTCATAAATGCCCGCCCGATGGCCAGCATCTGCTGCTCCCCGCCGCTGAGCGTGCCCGCCTTCTGATGCCTGCGCTCCTCCAGCCGGGAGAATATGCTGAAAACCCGGGCCATGTCCTTGGCAATGCCGTCGGAATCCTTGCGGGCGAAGGTGGCCAGTTTCAAATTCTCCAGCACGGTCAAATTCCCGAAAAGACGTCGTCCCTCGGGAACGTGGGAAATGCCCAATTTGCTGACGATCTTGTCGGCCGCAAACCGTTTCAAATCCTTGCCCTGAAAGGTCATGCGCGACTCGGGGGCGGTCGCCACGAGGCCGGAAATGGCCCGCAGAGTCGTACTCTTGCCGGCGCCGTTGGCACCGATGATGGTGACGATTTCACCCTCTTCGATGGACAGGTCGATACCGTGCAAAGCGCGAATATTGCCGTAATTCACACGAAGATTTTCGATGTTCAGCATTAGGTCTCCACCATGTCTTTTCCCAGATAGGCCTCGATGACCTGGGGGTTGCTCTGGATCTCTTCAGGGGTACCCTCGGCAATGGCCTCACCGAAAACCAGGCACTGAATCCGCTCGCAAAGTTCCATGACGAATCGCAGGCGGTGTTCGATCAGAAAGATGGCCAGCCCAAGTTTGCTGTGGATCGTCCGGATGACGTCCATGATCTGGGACAATTCCTCCGAGGTCATGCCGACCGTCGGTTCGTCGAGAAAGAGAATCTGGGGTTCGATGGCCAGCGCACGCGCCATCTCCACCCGCCGTTGGGCCCCGTAGGGAAGATTGGTGACGATCTGATCGGCCAGATGCTCGATCCCCAGAAGCTGCAGCAATTCCCGGGCCCGTGTCTCGCTTTCCCTTTCTTGGCGGGTTCGCCGGGGCGTATCGAAGAACGCACCCAGCAGGCCATAGGTGAGTTTCGAATAGCGGGCCTGCTTGACATGCTCCAGCACCGTCATGTGCCGCCATAGCCGCAAATCCTGGAAGGTGCGGCCGATGCCCCGCGAGGCGATCTGGTTCGGCATCAAGCCCAGGATGGACTCTCCCTTGAAATCGATCTCACCCTGGGTTGGCGTGTAAATGCCCGTTATCAAGTTGAAAATAGTGGTCTTGCCGGCCCCGTTGGGGCCGATCAAGCCCCTGATTTGTCCCGGTTCGATGGAAAGGTTGTAGTCGTTGACGGCACGCAAGCCACCGAAGTAATGCGTCATATGGTTGATTTCAAGCAGCGCCACGCTAAACCTCCTCGCCCGAGGGGCCCTTGGGCCTCAGAATCTTGCGAATATCGAACTCCCGAAAGGCGATCAGCCCGGTCGGCCGATAGATCATGACCAGAATGAGCAGCAAAGGAATCACGATCCATTTGAAGATCTCCAGCGGCCGCAGCGCTTCCCCCAGGAGGCTGATGGAGACCGCACCGACAATGGAGCCGACCACCGAGTTGAGGCCGCCGAAATATACCATCGCCAGGACCTCGGCCAGCTTTTGGATGCCGAACATGGCCGGGTTGACGTAGCGCAGCACATGGGCCAGCAGCCCGCCGGCCAGCCCCGCCCAGAAGGCGCCGATCATGAAAGCCACCATTTTGGTCTTGCGCGTATTGACCGTCATGGCTTCGGCGGCCGATTCGTCGTCGCGCACGGCGTTGAGGGCCTTTCCCATGGACGAGGACACAAAGTTGTTGATGACCCAGATTCCGATCACGACCACGCCGAAAATCACCGGCAGGGTGGCCCAGTCCGGATGACCGGAAATCCCCCGGGCGCCGCCCAGGCCCTGAAGGTTTTCAAAGAGGCTTTTCACAATGAACAGAAAGGCCAGGGAGATGATCGCCAGATAGTCGCCCCGGGTCTTGAAGGACGGTATGGCAACGATCAGGGCCGCCAGGGCGGCCACGATGCCGCCGAAAATCAAGGCCAGCGGAAAGGCGAGATAGGACATGGAAAACGCCAGTTTGGCCGCCCCCAACACCTTGTCGTCCACGAAAAGACCGACCGTGAACAGCGACGACATGTAGGCCCCGATGGCCATAAAGCCGGGATGGGAGCAGGAGAACTCGCCCATGTAGCCGTTGATGATATTGAGGCTCAGGGTGAAAAGCACCGCCACCAGCATAATTTTAAGGGTGATCACGCGATAGTCGCTCAAGGTGCTCCACATGTGAAGCACCAGATACAGCAGCGCCAGGTGGATCAGGGCCGAGACCAGCAGGGAACTGCGCTGCAGGCCGCCAGCCATCTGGTTGGTCGCTTTGGCGGACAGCCGGGCGACGACCGCCAGCGGCAGGAGATAGACCAGGCCGAAATAGACCAGTGAAGCCGGAATTTGCAGCAGGCTGACCGGCTCGAAAGCCGCTCCTTTCAAAAGCATGTTCACCACACCGGCAATCACCTCGAAAATATTGACCAGGCCAAACAGGATGGGAATTTTGGTCATGCCCAAAAGGCCGGCCAGCCCCTCCCCGGCCAGATGTTCGAGCGCAACGCAGGCCAGCATGCCGAGCAGGAATCCAAGCGCCGGAATCGGCGCCACAAATTGCTGCAGCGCGCCGCGCCAGCCGTGTGCAGGTATAACAGTCGAGTCGGTCTGCATTCGGATATGTCCTGTCACGAAGTCAGTTAAAGAAGGAATTTTCCCACGCCATCGATCGGGTGCTCACAACCTCAGCTTGGCGCTGTAGACTTCCCCAAACAATCCATGGGGTCGAAAAATCAGGATCAGGAGGACGATGGAATACGCGATCAGATCGCGCAAATTGGACCCGATATTCAGCGCGAAGAGCCGGTTCACGATCTGGATGGCCGGCACGGTCATGATTTCGATAAACCCGAGCATGAATCCCGCGATGCAAGCGCCCATGATGGATCCCCGCCCCCCCAGAATGGCCGCCACGAAAGCCTTCCAGCCCAAAGCCACGCCCATGTAGGGGTCGAGCACCGGATAGGCCAGGCCGAAGAGGATCCCTGCAGCCGCCGCCAGGGCGGAGCCGATGGCAAAGGTCATGGCCGCAATGGTGTTCAGGGGAACACCCACCAGGGGGACGACGACGAAATCGAATGCCATGGCGCGCATGGCCATGCCCCATTTGGTGCGCGTCACGAACTGGTGCAAGAGGGTCATCAGCAACAGGGAGACCAGGACGATCATGATTTTTTTGTTGGTGATGAAAACCCCGCCTATGTTGTAGGTGTGGGACTCGATCAACGAGGGGAACTTGATCCGCTGACCTCCCAAAAAGATAATATTCGAGGTCTCCAGGATAATACCGATCATCAGGCCGGTGATGGCGGCCGAGGCGCGGGGGGCATCGCGCAGCGGACGGTAGCCCACCCGCTCGACGATGATGCCGACGAGGGCCGTCAGCATCATCGAGGACAGGATCGTGATCACCAGAATGACCCATCCCGGCAGCATGGCGCCGGCCCCCGAGCCGAAAAGCGCGATCAGGCCGGTGGCCACGAACAGACCGATGTAGGCCCCCACCATGAAGATATCGCCGTGCGCAAAATTGAAGAGCATCAGGATACTGTAAACCATGGAGTAGCCCAGGGCGATGAGGGCGTAGAAGCTCCCCCACTGCAGGGCGTTGACCACATTTTGCATGAAGAAGCTGAAAGTCATTCAACGCGCTCCCTGAGATAAAGCAAGAGGCCCAGGAGGGTGGTACCCGGGCCCCTTGAGGTGGATGGTGCGCACCGGTCGGCGGCGCGATGACGGCGTCTCGCCCGGTGCGGCACGGATCAACCGATGCTGCGGATCACTGCGGGCAAACGGACTTGTAGAACTCGAACTGCCCCTCGTCGTTGATCTTGACGACCACGGCGCATTTCTTGGGATCCCCTTCCGGCGTGAAGGTCATTTCGCCGGTAATGCCTGGAAAATTCTCGATGGCGGCCAAGGCGTCCTTGACTTTGGTGCGGTCGGCGGCGATGTCGCCGGAAAGACCGCCGGTGTTCTTGATGGCCTGGACCATGAGCCCCAGGGCGTCCCAGGTGAGGGCGGCCACGTCGTCGGGGGTTTTGCCGTAGGCGGCCTGATAGGCATCGATGAAATCCTTGGTGGCGCCCTTGGCGCCGGCGGCCGCATAGTGGGTGGAGAAGTAGTAGCCCTTGCAGGCATCGCCGCAGAGCCCCATCAGGTCCCCGCCGCCCCAGGAATCGGATCCCAGGATGGGTTTGGTCCAGCCCATCTCCTTGGCGTTCTGCACGATCAGCGGGACTTCGGAGTAGTACTGGGGCACGAACAGAACGTCGGCGCCCGACATCACGATGTTGGTCAGCTGGGCCGAAAAGTCCTTGTCACCCGTGGTGAAGGTCTCGAAAGCCACCACCGAGCCTGCGCCATGGATGTCTTCAAAGGCGGCCTTGAAAAATTCGGCGAGGCCTTTGGGATAGTCGGCGGCGATGTCATAGAGCACCGCCGCTTTCTTGGCGCCCAATTCTTCGGTCGCGAAATTGGCGGCCACCGGCCCCTGGAAGGGGTCCAGGAAACATCCCCGGAAGACATAGGGACGGTCGAGGGTCGTGTTGGGATTGGTGGACCAGGGGCTGATCATGGGGGTCGCGTTGTTGTTGGCGACTTCGCCGGCGGGCACGGCCTGGCTCGAGGACTGGGGGCCGATGATGCCCAGCACGTTGTCCACCGTGATCAGTTTGGTCATGGCCTTGACGGCCGATTCGGCTTTGTACTCGTTGTCCTCGTAGACAAACTTGAGCGAATAGGGGGTGCCTCCCACCTCGATGGTGGGCGTATTCTTGAGGTACATTTCGGCGGCATTTCTGGAGGACGCGCCGACATCCGGGTTGTCACCGGTCAGGGGGATGTCGAAACCGATGGTGATCTGGTCGGCTGACCAGGCGCCCGGCACAAGGGCCAGACTGAGAATCAGAAAAGCTGTCATCAATCCAAAAGATTTGCGCATCACGACCTCCTTTTGCTCTGTCTCTGGGGTGGTTGAAACGGATCGGACATACGGCCGGTTTGAGCCACATCAACTCAAGCTTGGCTGCATAGCATGCTGCCGGGGATATTTCAATATGTAAGTCGTCCTCGGAAATTTGAGGCCCGTTCAGTCGCGGTGGGACCTGTCCTTGAGGACGTCGGCGACGGTCTCCTTCATGATGGTCACCAGGTTCTGGCCGCGCCGCCGGCCGATTCGATGGGCTCGATCCACCAGGACGGCGGATTTCCGGGCCAAATCCCCGGGGGGCAGCGGCGGCAGGCCATTTTTTTCCTGGTGCCACAAAATCAAACGGGCGGCCAGCTTCTCCTCCTGGCGGCGGACAAATCCCATGGTGCATCATCCTTCCGGTTTGCGGACGGATCCCGGCAGGCGGCATCCCCTAGACAAAGGAAATTGCTCATTCTCACGGCATTCGCGCGCCGGCGTAGGCACAGGCGTTGCCAGACGCGCGGCGGGCCGCCCCCTATCCGCGCCACGTTCCGCTTGGCGGGGACGAAGACGGCCCCTGAGGGCCCCCCAGGCAGATCGCAAAAAGCAATTCTTCGAGCACCAGAAACCCCGCTGTCCCCGAACGCTTCAGCCGCCGGTCCGCGTCACTGATGTGGCGCATGAATCGGCTCAGTTCCACCCGCGTGAAACGCTCCGCCTTTTGCAGGGTCTTGTAGATCGGATAGGGACTGCGTCCGGCCCCCGCCATCAAAAGATCGGTGGGCCCGGCGTTTTTGCGTTTTGGCCCCCCCACGCTTTTGCCCGGAGCGGAAATCGCGGTCTGCAAGCTGTCCTCCCAGGTCGCGAGCGTGGCCTTCAGGGCCTCGTCGTAGGATTTGACGGCCGGCATCACCTGGGTTTGAAACTGGGGGTAGCTGCAGCCTGGTTGCCAGGCCCGGCCGAACTGACTTTCCATGAAATCTTTGGCCACCAGAAGACGCCGCATCTGGTTGGCCACCGCCGCCAGCAGGGGCAGGGGGTGGTCGAAATCCCCGCCGGTCAGGAGCGAATGAAGGTAGAAGAGCGAGGTGCCGATCTGACGGTCGGAGACGGCTTCGGTGAAGGCGTAGAGGGGGTCCCGCCGGGTCCGTTGAAGGGCCTGGTGTACGTCGTGCGCACCGATCTCCTTTTTATCCCCGGTGAAATGCACCAGCTTCTCGACACCGGCGGCTACCGTCCGCAGGTCGAAACCGGTCAAATCGTAGAGCGCGCGGCGCGCGGCCGGTGCCATGCGTTTGCCGTTGCGGCGCAGCACGTCCTCCACGGTGGCGTCCAGCACGGTTTCCTGGGCCATGCGATCGGCCTTGCGGTCGCCCTTGGGCACGGCGCAGTCCACCACCAGGCCGCGTTCCCGAATGAGCTTGAAAAGGCTGCGGCGTTTGTCCACCAGCTCGGTGGTGATCACCAAATGCTGGCCCGCTGGAAACCCGGCTTGGATGGCCTCCTGGAGCATCTGCTGGGGGTCCGCGGTGGCCGGCACGGCCAGGCCGTGCTGCTGGCAGTAGTCCCGCACGTCCGGCAGCCAGGCCAGATCGTCGTCGCCATCGGGCACGTGAAGGCTTTCGGCCAGGGCGGTGCCGCGCACATCGTCGAGCGCCAGGCTCTGAAGGCTCAGAATATCGAGGAAAAAGCGGGCCGCCTTTTTCATGTCGCCGGCCCGGGCGGCCTTGGCGGCCTGGGCCCACAGGCGGTCTGCGGTTTGCCGCGAGTGAAACAGGCGGGCTTCGGTGAGCGCCACCACTTTGACCCGGGAAAGCAGGGAAAAGGTATTGACCCGCTCGAGGGCGGCCCCGACGTTCTCGTTCAAGCCTTCCACGACCTCGTAGGCCACACCCCGCTCAGCGTCGCCCAGAACGGCCGTCAGCACCTTGTCCAAAGCTTGCTTGACCAGCATTTCTTCGCCGAACAGAAGCAGCACCGAAGGCCAGGGCGAAGCGCCGGAGGCCTCCGTCTTCGCCAGATAGGCCGGCAGGTCGTGATAGCGAATATCGGTCATGCCTCACCTCGACCGTACAGCAGCCCCGGGGCATCGGCCGCCCGGGCCCCACGGAGGCCGCATAAGCGAACACTTCTATTCCGGCATGCGTCCCAGAACGACATGCAGCACAAAAATCGCAATACCGATCGTAATGGCGCTGTCCGCCACGTTGAAGGCCGGCCAGTGCCAGGACCCGATGTAGAAATCGAGAAAATCGATCACGCGCCCGAAGCGCAGCCGATCGATCAGATTGCCGATGGCCCCTCCGAATATCAAAGCGAACCCCACGGACAAAAAACGATGGCTCGCAGGGGTCTTGCGGTAGAACCAGAAGATCAGACACACCGCGACAAAGGACATCAGCAAAAAAACGAACGCCCGGACAAGGGGGCCTTGCTGGGCCAGAAAACCGAAAGCACCACCCGGGTTCTGGACGTGGGTGATGTTGAAAAACCCGGGAATGACGGGAATGCTGTGATAGAGTGCCAACCGCTCCAGGATGACCCATTTGGTGGCCTGGTCCAGTACCACGATGCTGCCGGCGATCCAGCCCAGGCGCCCGTATTTCTTCCCGGCGGTCTCCGGCCGTTCCCTATGGTGCATGGCCTCTCCGGTTTGGCGCGGGGTGGTCATGTGGAGGGCATCGCCGGTTCGATTTCAGCCAGATGGCCCCGGCAGCGCGCGCACACCGTGGGGTGCGCCTGATCCTCGCCCACGGACGGGTCGTGAACCCAGCATCGCTCGCACTTGTCGCCCTCGGCCCGTGCCACGGCGATTTGCAGCCCCTCGACTTCTTCGCTCTGATAGGCGTTGGGCAAGGCGGTCCCCTCCGGCACCCGAATGACCTTGGATACGATAAAAATGCGGTCCAGCTCGGAGTGGTATTCCGTGAGCAGTTCGTGGATCGCGTCCCGGGCGCTCAGGGTTACGGCCGCATCCAGGGGATGACCGATGAGCTTCGCCGCGCGGGCGCTTTCCAGGGCTTTGGTCACTTCACCGCGCACGGCGCGCATTCGGCCCCATTTGGCCGCCAGGGCGTCGTCGCGCCAGGCGGGATGTTCTTCCGGTAGCGCGGTCAAATGGACCGAGGCCTCCCGTTCCTCGCCTGCCGGCAGGTGTTCCCAGATCTCATCGGCCGTGAAGGCCAGGATGGGCGCCATGAGACGGGCCATGACATGGGTCAGGCGATACAGGACGGTCTGGGCGGCACGCCGGGCCGTGGAGGCCGGCGGCGAGGTGTACAGGCGGTCTTTGAGGATATCGAGATAAAAAGCCGACAAGTCCAGCACGCAGAAGTTGTGCAGGGCGTGATAGATCATATGGAATTCATAGGTTTCGTAGGCCTTGCGCGCGCGCTGCACCAGCTCTTGCAGGCGGTGCAGAAGATATCGGTCGATATCCGGCAGGGCCGCGTGGGTCACCGCATCGGCGGCGGGATCGAAATCCCCGAGATTGCCCAGCATGAAGCGGCTGGTGTTGCGGATGCGGCGGTAGGCATCGCTGAGCTGTTTGAGGATCGTATCCGAAATCCGGATGTCATCGCGATAGTCCGCTGCGGAGACCCACAGGCGTAAAATTTCGGCCCCGAATCGGTCGATGACTTCCTTGGGCGCGATGACGTTGCCGAGGGACTTGGACATCTTGTGGCCGTCGGCATCCACCACAAAACCATGGGTCAGGACGGCGCGGTAAGGTGCCGTCCCGCGCAACCCCACGGCCGTCAGGAGCGAACTGTGAAACCAGCCGCGGTGCTGATCGCTGCCCTCGAGGTAGAGGTCCGCCGGCCAGCGCAGGTTGTCGCGCTTTTCGAGCACCGCCGCATGGCTGACCCCGGAGTCGAACCAGACGTCCAGGATGTCGGTTTCTTTGGCGAAATTCGATCCGCCGCACTGGGGGCACTTCAGGCCTGGAGGAGCAACTTCCTCGGCGCTCTTCTCGAACCAGTAGTCGCAGCCGCGGGTGTGCGTCTGGAACTCTGCGGCCACGGACTTGACCCACTCCCCGTCATGGTAGCTGGCGTCGCAGTCCTTGCAGATGAGG
>CAYMQN010000097.1:0-13361 GCA_964392545.1 uncultured Desulfobacteraceae bacterium | reverse complement strand
GCAGTGGGAGAAGGTCACTTTTTCGCCGATCAGCAGTTTCAGCAGCATTTCCGGTTCGTAGCGCCCGGGGTAGACCTGCTTTGTGCCGATCATGGTGCAAAGGTAGGGAACCCCCCAGGCGTGGACGTGGAACATGGGGGTGATGGGCATATAGACATCGGCCGAGTCCAGCGTAAGCTGGGAGCGGTAGATGCAGATGCCCGACATGAGACCGTAGGTGTGCAGCACAAGCTGGCGATGGCTGTAGTAGACCCCCTTGGGCAGGCCGGTCGTTCCGGTGGTGTAGAAGGTGGTGGCCATGGTGTTTTCGTCCAGGTCCGGGAAATCGTAGCGGTCGGCGGCGGCGGCCATCAGTTCCTCGTATTCGCCGGCCAGGGGCAGGCTGGTCGCCGGGCGGTCGCCGTCGCTGAGCAAAATCATCTTCTTGACCGTTTCGAGCTGATCCTGGACCGCCTCCAGCATGGGCACGAATTCCGCGAAGACCAGAATCACGTCGTCCTCGGCGTGGTTGATGGTGTAGAGCAGCTGGTCGGGCGACAGCCGGATATTGATGGTGTGCAGGACCGCTCCCATCATGGGTACCGCGAAAAAGCATTCCAGGTAGCGGTGGCTGTCCCAGTCCATGACAGCGACGGTGTCGCCGGGTTTGACCCCGGCCTCCGCCAAGACGTTGGCCAGCTTGTGGATGCGCTTTTCAAGGTCGCGGTAGGTGTAGCGCATCTGATCGCGATAGACGATCTCCTGGTCGGGTGCATACTGCAGCGGGGTTTTGAGGATGTTTTTGATGAGCAGCGGGTAGTCATAGGCCGACGGGGTCTTTTCAATCAGTCTGGCAGTCATGGCGCCTCCTTGGGTGATTGGAATGGATAGGATTGTGAAAGTTGGCAAGCCGATAGGAAGTAAAACGGTCTTCGCGAACGGCGGGATACGCCGCCGCAGCCGTCAGTGCAGACGGAGCGCTGGTTGGGGGGTAAGACGGTCGGATCAAAATGAATCGTTGTTCATTCTTTTGCATCAAAGTTAGCAACTAAATTTCGTCGTATTTTTATGCCGCCGGCCGGTATCGTGTCAACCTCTTTCGGGGTCTTGCACGCCTTGTCGGGCATCCTGATCGGGGGGGCCGTATATCGTTTTTCGATTGCATCGCGCCGACAAAACCGATAAATTGCCGAATTTCAACGGCACCTGCCAGCCCATACATCCATGGCACCGCAAAGGATTGACGTGCTGCTCATCGTCGTTTTGATTTGCATCGGGTTCGTGCTGCTGTACAAAGGTGGCGATTTTCTGGTCACCGGCGCAGCCGGCATCGCTCAAAAAAAGAATATCCCGGCCGTTATCGTGGGGGTTACCCTGGTGGCTTTCGGCACCAGCGCACCGGAACTGTTCTTCAACATCATTTCCGCCCTGCACGGCAACGCCGAATTCGCCCTGAGCAACGTGTCGGGCAGCAACCTGATCAATATCTGCGTGGGCATCGGCATCAGTGGGTTAGTGGCCGTGCTGCCCATCAACCGCCGTCAGTTCGCCAAGGACCTCGCGTTTCTGCTGGGCGGTCCGCTTCTGATTGTTGTTTTCATCCTGCTTTCCGGCCGCGGCGCCCTGGTCCTGTGGCACGGGCTGGCGCTGTTGGGCGGGTTCGCGGTCTACATTCTACTCACCCGACAGGAATTGACGCGACACCACAACATGCTCTCCGAAGCGGAACGGGTTTGCGTGGATGCCTCCTGCAAGCGCGAGTGGGGGATTTTTTTCCTGGGGGGGGTCATGCTCTATCTCGGGGGGGAAATCATCTTCCGCAACGCCATGGCCATCGTGGAAAGGCTGCAGGTTTCCGAATCTCTGGTGGGGCTCACCGTGATCGCCGTGGGCACGTCCATACCGGACTGCGCCGCCAGCATCATCGCCGTGACCAAGAATCAGAAGGGGATTGCCGTCGGCAATATCCTGGGAAGCAACGTCTTCAACATTTTCCTGGTTCTGGGGGCCACCATCCTGGCCTACAAGGATCCCATCTATTTCAGTCGGGACAATCTTTTCGACTATTTTTCGGTTTCGTTTCTTTCGCTGCTTTTTATTGCGGCCGTGGTCACCCGCCAATCCTACGGCCGCTTTCTGGGAGCTGCGACCTTGGCGTATTATCCGCTTTCGCTGGTGTTCCGGATGGTCTATCTGGGCTGAGGGGTGGGAGATATTCGAAGTGTCTCTTCAATCATTGCCGCCGGGAAAGTGATGCTGAAAAGACTGCCCTCACCGGGAGCGGATGCCACCCGCAAGGTGCCGCCCATGCGCTGCGCCGCCCGCTTGACAATGGCCAGGCCGATGCCGGTGCCTTCGTACTCCCGGGCGGTGTGCAAGCGTTGGAAAATGCGGAAAACCTGGTCCTGATAGGGCTCGTCGATGCCGATGCCGTTGTCCCGCACACGAACCTCGACCCCGCCGTCCGCTTTCGCGCGCCAGTCGATGTGAACCCGCTTGACTTCGGAGCGGTTGAACTTGAACCCGTTGCCCACCAACTCGATCAACAGCTGGCGCATGAACACCCGCCCACCATGGAACGTCGGCCAGTCCGCGGCTGACGTAAATTCACGGTCGTCCGAGGTTTGAAACAACGTGCCGATTTCATCGAGCAGCTCTTCCATGTCGAAGGATTCGCGGTCTCCCGGATGCTCCCTGATCCGGTAGAGGGTTTCCAGGTCCGTGAATTGGCGATGGCTTTCCGCGACGGCTTTCTGCATGCCGGCCAGATAGGTTTGGGGGTCCCCCTCGAGGGTTTCCCCCAGGTCCTCCACCAGAAAGTTGACATAGTTGTGCACCGCCCGCAGAGGCTCCTTGAGATTGTGGGTCAAGGCATAGGCAAACTCGGTCAATTCCTCGTTGGTGGCCCGCAGGACCGCTTCGGCTTGTTTGCGCTCGCGCAGGTCCACGCCGATGCCGATCAGCGTGTCGTCGGACAGGCGCACATTGGCCCAGTCGCTGGGCACAACACGTCCGTCTTTGGTCGCGGCGCACCATTCCCGCCAGCCGGGTTCGAGCGATGTCATGAATGCGATGACTTCGGCCCGATAGGCGGGGTCGGGGTAGACCTTTTCCATGAAATCGCCTTCGTTGGCCTCCGCCGTGGACCACCCCAGAACGGTTTCGGCGTGGCGGTTGAGCGTGAACCGCTGCAGGGTGGGGTCCCAGATGACGAGTATGACCGGGATGGTGTCGAAGATGCTTTGCAGCAGCTCCTGCTGCAGGCGCAGTTCCTGGGCGGTTTGGCGGAGCCTGGTGATGTCGCTGCCCACGGCCAGGATTTCGGTCACCTCCCCGTCCGGCCCCAGAATGGCCCTGTTGGTCCAGTTCATCCAGACGCGCCGTCCGTCGCGACAGAGGTTTTCATTGATGTTGTTGGCATAGTGCTCGGGGTGCGCGACGATATCGCCGACCAGCGATGACAGATCGGTGCCGTTGGACTCGCGCTGGGGCACGATGAGGCTAATGTGACGGCCGAGCACTTCTTCGGCGCGGTAGCCGAAAAAGGCCTGGGCGAATTCGTTGAAGAAGACGATGGTTCCGTCCCGCTGCCAGCGAATGATGGCGCTGTTGGCATTTTGAACCAGTTCCCGGTAGCGTTTTTCGCTATCCTGCAGCAGCCTCTCGGAGATTTTGCGTTCGGTGATGTCGATGAAGGTTCCGATGAACTGGGTTACCTTGCCTTCCGCGCTGCGGGTGAAGACACGGTCCCGTGACAGGCACCAGATCCAGCGGCCGTCCCTGGTCCTGAAGCGGTATTCGATTTCCAGCATGGTATCGCCACCCTGCATCAGTTTTGCCATGTGGGCGGTGACGGCAGACCGGTCGTCCGGGTGAAACAATTCGAAAAACTGGCTCCCGTCCAACCCTGCGAGGTCGTCGGAGGTATAGCCGGTCAATCGGGTGTACTGGGCGTTGATAAAGATGTTGCGGCCGCATGCCAGGTCGTGGACATAGATCCCGTTGAGGGAAGCATCGAGAACGGTCTGAGCGAAGGTCCTGGCATCGAATGCGTCCGGCGGCGCGGTCCGGCCGCCGGTTTCTTCCTGTGGCATGGTCATGGCCTTATCCGTGGGTATTGCTGAAACCGTCCTCCGCAACCTGCGCAACGCCTTGCCGTAAACCCTTGGGGGAGGCGATCCGTAAGGATTGGTGTAAGAGCCGTAGTGCTACTGTAGTGTTCCCGACTTACGGATGCAAGTCCAGGGCGACGAAGTTCATGCAGCCGAACAGGTGCATGGTGCGTTGTTTCAATTTTAGTGCAGGTAAAAAATTTCCGAGCGAGACCGGCGCTACGATCAGGCCCTGGCGGCTTTCAACTTATGAACGGTAGCCCTTGCAATGGTCAAGCAAATTGAGGTGTTCAAAGGGGTGGAGGGCGCTGCGGGGCGAAAATCCTTGCCGAGCAAAGTTTAAATATGTAACCATTACAAGCGACCATCAGCGGCTCAATGGAAACGAACAAGGCGACATTGGATAGTTCAGGAAAGATGGATAATGCGTAGAAATAAAGAACCGCTGATCCCTCCCGCTTTTTGGCGGGCCCTAGCCGCCAAATTGTGGTCCTCCTTCAAGGATCTGCTGCCGATCGTTCTGGTGATCGCTTTTTTTCAGATCGTGGTCTTGCGGCAACCCCTGCCGAACCTTCTGGATGTCGCCATTGGCGGTGTTTTGGTCCTTTTCGGCCTGATGCTGTTTGTGCAAGGCCTTGAGATGGGGCTTTTCCCGATCGGTGAAGCCATGGCCCAGGCCCTGGCCCGGAAGGGCAGCCTTTTCTGGCTGTTGTTGTTCGCCTTCCTATTGGGGTTTGCTACGACGGTGGCCGAGCCTGCCCTGATAGCGGTTGCGGCGGAAGCCGCCGCAGTAGCCGCCCAGGGCGATCTGATCGCATCGACGCAAGACGCCATGAAAAATTATGCCTTGGGCCTGCGGCTTTCGGTGGCCCTTTCAGTGGGTGTGGCCATCCTCATCGGCGTGCTGCGCATTCTTCGCGGCTGGCCGCTGCACTATCTGATTATTGGGGGCTATGTGATGGTTATGCTGATGACCCTCATCGCCCCCGATCAAATTATCGGAATTGCCTACGATTCGGGCGCGGTTACCACTTCGACGGTCACGGTTCCCCTTGTGGCCGCGCTCGGTGTCGGTCTGGCCTCGATCATCCGCGGACGCAGCCCCCTCCTTGACGGATTCGGATTGATCGCCTTCGCGTCCCTGATGCCCATGATTTTTGTGATGGTCTACGGTATGGTGCTCTTCGGCTGAACTACGAAGGAATTAGGTTCATGATTTTATTGACGGACTTCATTGCGATACTACTTTCGACGGTTCGCGATGTTTTGCCGATACTCACCCTGATCGTCTGTTTTCAGCTGTTCATCCTGCGTCAGCCCATTCCCCACCTGCGACGCCTCGTCATCGGCGGCATCTACGTGGTCATCGGTCTTGCCATGTTCCTGTTGGGGTTGGAAAAAGCACTCTTCCCGGTGGGGAAACTCATGGCGACCCAGCTTTCCGATCCCGTTTTTCTTACGGACGGGGGTAGCGCATCAGAGACGGCATGGACGGCCTACGGATGGATCTACCTTTTTGCAGCCTCGATCGGCTTTGCCACGACCATTGCCGAGCCTGCCTTGATCGCCGTGGCATTGAAAGCCGGAGAAGTCTCAAGCGGAGTCATCAGGCCTTCGGGGTTGCGCATCGCAGTGGCGATCGGTGCTGCCGTGGGCACGACGCTGGGCGCGTTTCGCATTGTCACCGGAACCCCGGTCTATGTCTTTATCCTGGCAGGTTATGTCATCGTCGTTTTGATGACCTTTATGGCTCCCAGGAAAATCATTGCCATCGCCTATGACTCTGGAGGCGTCACCACATCGACCGTTACGGTGCCCATCGTGGCGGCCCTTGGTCTCGGCCTATCCGAAGCAATACCGGGGCGCAATCCTGCGCTGGACGGTTTCGGACTGATCGCCTTCGTTTGTCTGTTTCCAATCATTACCGTCATGGGATATGCACAGGTTGCCCATTGGCTTGCCGGCCGCAGAATCAAACCCCGCGATAGAGGAGAACACCGATGAAATTCAAGATTGTCTTCGCGCCGGTCAAAACCCACAAGACCGACCCCATTGTAGATGCGGCCAAGGCGGCCGGGGCCACCGGCGCCACCATCATTCCGGCGCGCGGCACCGGCATGCACGAGGCCAAAACGTTTTTCGGCCTGACCCTGGAAGACCAGACCGACATCGTCATGTTCCTGCTCGAAGAGCATTTGGTGCGGCCCGTGCTGGATGCCATCAAGTCCGCCGGGGAATTCAATAAGCCGGGAACGGGAATTGCCTTTGTAATACCGGTGGAACAAGTGGTGGGTTTGGAAAGTCAGATTGAAAAATTCAAGGAAGAGGTTCGCGATAAGTATTTATAACACGGGCGCCACGGGAAGCCTCTTAATCGCTTGCCCATTCAGGAGGGGGATATGCCTGCACCGATCGTACGCGTAAAGGATGTGATGCAGCCGGAAGTGCTGAAAATTGACGGCATGGCATCCGCGAAGGAATGCGCGGCCATGATGCGAACCGCAAAGGTTGCTGAATTGCTGGTGGCCAAACGCAACGAAGACGATGCCTGGGCGATTGTTACGGTGACCGACCTGGTCCAGCAGGTGGTTGCGCCCGGGCGGGATGCCGAGAGCGTGTTGGTCTACGAAATCATGACCAAGCCGGTCATAACGGTTCCCGCGCAAATGGATGTCCGCTATGCCATCCGTCTGATGCAGCGGATCGGGATCGGCTGCGCGCCTGTCGAACACATGGGGGAGATCGTCGGTATGATCACCTTGAAAAGCCTGATTCTCGACAACGACTTCATTTGAGACGTCCTGGCCGGCCGTCAGGCGCTCAAGCCTTCCACGGACGGCCCCTGTCACTTCATCAGGAGCAGGCTGAGGGCCATGACGGCCATGCCCCCCACCAGTCCGAAGAGACTGTCGTGCCCCTTGCCGTAGGCCCGGCTCGTGGGCAGCAGCTCGTCCAGGCTGATGTAGACCATGATCCCGGCGACCCCCCCGAAGAGAATCCCCATCACCTGGGAGGGAATGGCGTTGGTGTCTCCCCCCACGAAAAGGAGCAGCACGAGGTAGGCGATCCCGGCGCCCACGGGCTCGGCCAGGCCGCTCAAAACCGAATAGGTGAAGGCCTTGCGGCGGTTTCCGGTGGCATAGAAGATGGGCACCGATACGCTGATCCCCTCGGGGATGTTGTGCAGGGCCACGGCCACGGCGATGGCCACGCCCAACGCCGGATCCTGCAGGGCGGACAGAAACGTCGCCAAACCCTCGGGAAAATTGTGGATGGCGATGGCCAGGGCCGTGAAGAGCCCCATGCGCATGAGTTTGCGATGGCGGACAAGGTCTTCCCGGGTTTGGGGCGCCGGCTGCCCGGCGCATTCCACAAGGTCGGCATAGCATTCCGGGATCGGCGCCGCCGGGTCGTGGAGGGGCGCCGTCTCGTCTTCGGAGGGGATCTCGTGGGGGTTTTCGGCCGCCGGGATCAGATTGTCGATGACGCCGATCAGCAGCATGCCGCCGAAGAAGGCGGCCGCATTCACCCAGTGCCCCCAGTAGTCGCCATACTGGGCGGTCAGGGCTTCGACGCCCTTGACAAATATTTCGACGAAAGACACGTAGAGCATGACGCCGGCCGAAAAGCCGGTGGCCACGGAGAGAAAGCGGTAGTCGGTCCGTTTGGCCGTGAACGCGACGATGCTGCCGATGGCCGTGGCCATTCCGGCGAAGAGGGTAAGGCCCAAGGCTAGCCAGACGTTCCCCATGGGGGTCTCCTGTGGATGGACGCCACTAGGCGTTGTTCGAGAACTTGAAATGAAATTCTAATATAGAACGGATGACGGTTCAAGTTCGGGGGAGGCCCCGGGCGGCCAGCAGGCCCGCCGTTAGATAGAGCAGGGCGGCGGCCCCGAAAACCATGCGGGGGCCGAACCAGGCCGCGATGCCGACGCCCAGCAGGGGCCCCACCACCCGGGCGCCGGACGTGATGGCATTGTCCAGCCCGTAGACCGCGCCCTCATCCCCCTGGCGGGTGGTGACCGCCAGCAGGGCGCTGATGCCGGGCACGATTCCGCCCAGAGCGATGCCGTAGAGCAGTTGCAGCCCCAGAAGCTGCCACCCGGCGCCCACCAAGGCATGCAGGATAAAGAGCAGCCCGGCGACCACCAGGCCGGCCACCACGGTCCGGCGATGGCCCCTGCGGTCGCCCTGGCGGCCCAAATAGACGGAAAAAACGGCCGTGGCGGCCGAAGAGAAACCGATCACCAGCCCGGTGAAACTGTTGACCCGGGCGGGGGCCGCCACCAAGGAGGCAATGAACAGGGGCAGGATCGGCATAAAGACGATGCGCCCCATCTGGTTGATGAAGCGCAATCCATACAACAGCACCACGCCCCGCGAAGCGAATACCCGCCGCCAGGCGCCGAAAAAATCGATGCGCTTTTGTCGGGAGGATGCTGCTGCCACGAATCGCTCGTCCACGCCCAAACAGACCACCGTTCCCGCCAGGGCCAGCAGCCCGGCGGTAATCGTGAAGGCCGCCGGATAGCCCAGAGCATCGGCCACGACGCCGCCCAAGACGGGCCCCACGCCCAGCCCCAAGCCCATGGCTACCTGCAAAAGCCCCATGGCGTAGCCGGTCCGGCCCCGGGGTGCGGTGGCGGCCACCAGCGCATTGCCGGCACCCATGACGCCGGTGATCAGCCCCTGCAGGATCCGCAGCCCCACCAATTCCTCGGCCGAGCGCACGTGGGCCATCAGGGCGATGACCGCGGCCCCGCCGAACATGGCCCGCGCCACCATGGGTTTGCGGCCCCAGCGGTCGGACAGGGCGCCCCAGACCGGCGAGGCCAGCATCATGCTGAAGGCTTGCCCCGAGTAGACCAGGCCCGTACACAGTTCGAGCGACACGGCCGTGGTCGTCCCCAGGGAGGCTACGTACAGCGGGAGAAACGGAAAGATGCTCGAAAACCCGATCATGGAGACCATCTGGGCGAAGGCCATGATGTAGAGCGTGCGCCGCCAATCCGGCGGGGCGGGCCCGGGGTTGTGAGAAAATAGGGGCACAGCTAAGACGTTCCTCTTAAAAAGATAAAACATATCGAATCGACCCGTAGGACCGAATCGGGGTTGCCGTGCCATCGGCCCGTTTGGTCGACCAGAAAACTTCAGGCACGTGAAGTTTCATACGCGTGGCGCACGTTCGCTGGATCCCAAAAGATCCATGCTCCAACCATGGGCGCCGCCGGCCGGCTCAAGGATTGGGGCCCTGGGTGCGGATATGGATATCGCGCTGGGGAAACGGAATTTCGATGCCGGCCGCGGCCAAGGCCTCGAAAATCGCGAAGTAGAGATTGCTGCGGATTCTGCGCCGGGGCGTCGTGCGCACGTCGATCCAGAAAAGCAGTTCGAAATTGATGGAGTTGTCGCCGTAGGCCACGAAGCGCACGCCCGGGCGGTGGGTCTTGTCCACCTCCGGTTCCTCCTCGGCCGCCGCGAGCAGGATTTTTTCCACCTGGCGCGGGTCGGCGCTGTAGGCGACGCCCACCGGCAGTTCGAGACGGATCAGGGGCGAGGAGAGGGAATAGTTGACCATGGTGTTGGCGATGATGTTGGAATTGGGCACCAGATATTCGATATTGTCCCGGGTGCGCACCTTGGTGGCCCGCAGATAGATGTCCGTGACCTGGCCCATCATGGATTCGACTTCGATCCAGTCCCCCTTGCGGATCTTGCCGCCGAAGATGATCGTAAAGCCGCTGATGACGTTGGCGGCCATGTTTTGGAGCCCGAGGCCCACCCCGACGCCGATGGCGCCCGCAAAGACCAGCAGCACGCCGAGATTGATGCCCAGGATGTTCAGTACGATCAGGAGACCGATGCCCAATACGGTGTAGTTGAAAAAGGTGTTGAGGGCGTAGCCGAGGCCCGGGTCGACACCGAGGGACGGGTAGACTTTGTAGTCGAAATACGTCTGGGCCAGGCGCGACAGGAAGTAAATGAGCGTCAACAGCAGAAGAGCCCGAATGATCAGCCAGAAGGTGAGCGTGGTCTCGCCGAAATGAAAGATGGGGAAGGATAAAAGCCGCTGCAGCGGATACAGGAGGCCCAGCATATTCAGCAAAATCAAGGCGACGGCCACAAAGGTGCCGTATTTGAGCAGCGCGCGCAGGCTCCCCACGAAGCGGCGGCCCTCCTCCTCGCTGCGGTCGAGCCGCTGCAGCCAGCCGTTTAAATAGATGCCCAGGCGGTGGTACAGGAGGGTCACCAGAACGATGGACAGTCCGGTAAACCAGATTTTGACCAGCACGAGCTTTCCCAGGGCGTGGTATCCGAAACACCACAGCAGGGCGGCCAGGAACGAAACCAGCAACAGTGGGAAATAATAGCGCTCCAGAAAGGACCGAAACCAGGTGTAGCCGCTAATCGGCAGCTCCGGTACCAGGGACATGAAAGCCTTTTTGTTGAGATGCAGGATCAACAGGACGATGATGATGGAAACGGCGATGGCGAACCGCAGCAGCGCCAGGACGTCCTTACGGATGGCGAACACTTCCGCCGTCCAGTAGGCGGCGATCCCGAAAAGGGCATAGAGCAGGGCCAGACGCACCCAACGGTAGATCGTTCGGCCGTATTCCGCCGTCACTGGGAACAGCTCGCCGGTCAACACTTCCTTCAGCAGGCGCAGCAACAGGGCACCGGCCGCCCAGAACCCGAGGAGGCGACCCACGAGCTGGAACCAGGCCGCCGAGTAGTCGATCATGGCATTGATCAGCCCAAACGCCCCCAACAGTATGAGGGGCAGCAGGGCGGCGGCCAGGACGCGGATGCCCGACAGCACGAAGGGATAGCTGCTTTCGGGAATGTAACCCGAGAGGGGCTCGACCCGGCGGGCCACTTCGCGCGTGACCCGCCGCGCCCCGATGAGGCTGTAAAGCACCGCCCCCAGAAAGAGCAGCACCAGGAGGGTTCCGATCACCCCGAGGACCCGGCTTTGTTCGATCACCAGGCGGGTGAAGGCCGGGATCTTGCCGGGCAGGGACAGCGCCAGGTTGGAAAGGTAGGCGATGGTTTTAAGGTCCCAGCCAAGGGGATGGCGCTCGAAAAGGGAGCGGGTTTTCTGCTGGAACTCCTCCTTCACCTTGGCGGCTTCCTGCCGCATGACATCGTCCAGCTCTTCAGATAGGGCGATCCCCGCGTCCGATGGGCTTGCATCACCCTTGGCGGCATTTTGGGCCTGGAGGCCGGTCGCTCCAAAGACAAGGACCGCAACAAGGAGTGTGTACACGATGGGTTTTAGCATGAGGATGCGTCTCTAGTGATGATCGTCAGCATACTCCCACCCTATAGCATGACCGTCAAACGAGATACAGGCTGCCGCTTTGATGGCCGCTATGCCGAGGCGAATCCCTACAGGAATATCGGCTTCTCGATCGTTACGATCCGGCGGAACCGTCGCGGTTTTCCAGGTGGGCGGCATCGTCCCAGGTCTTGATGACCCAGCGGGTGGAGCCGTAAAAGGTGCCGTACTGGATGATGCTCAGGCTGGCGTTGGCCGGCAGGACGTACCGGGGGTGGTCCAAATCGAGGCCGGCCACATAGCGGAAGATATTGCCGGAGGCGTTTGCCGATGGCATGCGCCTCGGATCGGCCCTGGGCGGTCAAGGGGCTGTCGCCATGTCCTTGAAACCGCATGTCGCGATTCCAGACGGTTTGGCCGTGACGAACGATGATGAGGGTTGTTACGGGGGCGGAAGCCATGGCAACCTCTCGCGCTCCTAAAAAGCGGGGGAGACGGCGCCGGCCGCCTCCCCCTTGGGGATTATTGCAAACTGCCCCGCGGTTGCCGTCAGTGTGTGCTTTCTTCAACGGCAGGCGCTTGGTTCTCCGCGGCGTCCTTGAGGGCCTGGGTCTCCTCTTCCAGGGCGGCCTGTTCGGCGGCTGCTTTTTCCGCTTCGGCCCGGGCCATCTCGCGCTCGGCCCGGACGGCTTCGGCCGCTTCGATTTTGGCCTGGATCATTTCGGCTTCCGCCGGGCTGAGATCGTATTGGGCGGCTTCCTGCAGGAAGCCGATGGCGGCTTCAGCGCTTTCGATGGTCCCGCGGTTGAGGGCCGCCTGGGCCTTCTGGACCAATGTCTGCATGCGCAGGCTGACCAGCCGGGAGCGGGCTTTGTCGGCCAGCTCGCGGTTCGGCGCGTATTGGATCGCTTTTTCCAGATTGGCGGTCAACGCAACCGTATCGGGCACACCGGGAACTTCGAGAATGGCATCCGCCTTATTGATATAATATTGATATATCAGGCGATAGGCATCCTGCCAGCCGTATACTTCTTTCTCTTCCGCAGGCATCTGGATCCCCGGGAGTATCATCAGACGCGTTTTGCCCATGGGAGCGAAAATGCCGCGCCAGATCTCGACGGCGCCGTCCTTTTCCTGGATGTAGTAGTTCTTGGTGTTGGAGTAGCTGGAGACGACAAGCAGCAGGATAATGGCGCAAAATACCACGATCCCGATCTTGATTGGATTGAAACGGCTCCCCATGTGGGACTCACTTTCTGCCGGCGGTGGCGGCATCTGCTCGGCGGCCCTGCGTTTGGCGTCCTCCTCGGCCTTGCGTTTGGCGTCTTCCTCGGCCTTGCGTTTGGCGTCTTCCTCGGCCTTGCGTTTGGCGTCTTCCTCAGCCTTGCGTTTGGCGTCTTCCTCGGCCTTGCGTTTGCCCTCCTCTTCGGCCGCACGTTGTGCGGCGTACTGTTCGCCGGCCGCTTTGATGTCATCCCAGACAAACTGGCGTCGGAGGTATTTTTTGGCGTTGTCCGCCTCTGATGCATTCATGCCGCTGAAGAAGGACGGCGCATCCGGGATTCCGGCCGTTTCATCGATTGCCGGAGGGCTGTAGCGCACTTCGACGGAATAAAGATCGAATTGTTTCCGGAGCAGCTCCTTGCGGGTCGGTTGCTTGGCAGTCGTCGTTTTTGCAGCGGATGCTTTGGTTGCGGCCTTTTGGGACTTGGCGGCCGGCGTTCTGGCTTTGCCTGTTCGTTTGGGAGCGGCGGATTTTTTGGCGGTGGTTTTGGACGCCGCCGCTTTCTTGGGTTTCTTGGCGGCCGTCTTTTTGGCCTTGGCGGGGGACTTGCTCTTGGCCGTGCTCTTGGTGCTGGAGGATTTTTTTGCGGCTGTTTTCTTTTTGGCCGGCTTCTCTTTTTCCCCTTTGGCAGCCGCCTTTTTCTTGGAAGTGGATTCGAGTAAGCTGTCTTTTCCCATAGAAACCCCTCTAGCTGAAAGTTG
>CAYMQN010000096.1:0-13391 GCA_964392545.1 uncultured Desulfobacteraceae bacterium | reverse complement strand
GCGAGATTGACATGCGCCTGAAAGTCATCCTGGACATCGACAATGCCTTTACCCTCCCGGTCCGGGATACGGACGACGCCCTGGCTTTGGCCCTGGCCCTGGTTTCCCCCGAATTGGAAATCCTGGGATGTACGACCAGTGCCGGCAACTGCCGCACGACGGCCGCCACCCTGAACACCCTGCGCCTTCTCGAGGCGGCCGGGGTAAGCACCCTCCCGGTAGCCGAAGGCCACCCCGGCGCCCTCCAACGCGACCGGGAATCCCATTTCCACTATTTGGATGAAACGTCCGAGGGGTCGCAAGCCCGCTATTGGCATGATCTGCCGCCTCCCCCCGCCCCGATGGCGGGGCCGGATCCGCGATCGGCCGCCGCGTTTATCGCCGAATGCGCCGAAGGCCACCCCGGGGAAATCGTCTTCGTCGCCCTGGGCGCCCTGACCAACCTGGCCCTGGCGTTGCTGGAATTCCCCGAAACCGCCTCCCGCCTGAAGGGCCTGGTTCACATGGGCGGCAGCTTCGACCCGGACGGCGGCCCGCCGTTCATCTGGCGAACCCCGGACATCCCCGAAGCGATCTGGCGCACCACCCTGCGCTTCAACACGCGCTTCGATCCGGAAGCCGCGGCCGTGGTGCTGCGCGCCGGCATCCCGACCACCCTGGTGCCGGCCAACGTCACCACCTGCGTTTTCCAACGGCCCGCGCATCTGGAGCAGCTCGACGGGGAAGCATCTCCCTGGCACCGCTACCTAGCGAGCTATGCCCGCCCCTGGGTGGAATGGTCCATCCACGAGCGGCACCTCCCCGGGGCCCACATGCACGATCCCCTGACCGTGGCAACCCTCATCGACCCATCGTTTTGCCGCTTCGACACCATGGACCTGAGCGTCCCGGCCCTGCTGAGCGGCCGGGGGGCCTGGCTGACCCCGGACGACGGCGGCCTGCCCGTACGCACCGCCGTCGAGGTGGACGCCGCGCGCTTCGAAGACTGGCTGGCCCGGCGCCTGTGCCGCCCTGTCCTAGAAACCTACCGAGCGGTCGAAACCCCCAGCACCTGAAATAATCCTTTCGCCCCGCCTGCTCAGCGCGAAGAGAGCCGGCAGGCCCGGGCATAGACTTGCACCACACGCCCGATGTGGTCCAGCACGATAGAATCGGGGTCCCGGGACAGGCCGCCTTCATGGATGCGGGCCGCAGTTTCGGGAAGGTGGCGCTCGATCAGCGCCGAAGGAGGCGGATGGCGCTGCAAGTTGCGCATCAACCGCCCCACGGCGGCTCGGGCCCGGGGATGGAACCAGTAATAGCGAATCCGGTCGGCGTAGGCGTGGCGCCGCAAATCGGCCTGCTCGGCCGCCGTTCCCGGGTAGTACGCCTTCCAGTGGGTGGGGTCGTCCATCATCAGGCGATCCATGACTTCCGGCAGACGTGACACGCGAACCCCCTCGCAGTCACCAAGCCAGTCCGTTTCAATCGCCGCCAGGGCAAAGAGCGCCGCGCGCATGGCATAGGTCAGCGCGGGACCGACTTTGAGAATGCCGAACCGATCCGCTACCATGCGGGCAAGGGCTTGGGGCGGCTGAAAATCCGTCGAGTGGGCTTCGAAGACCAGACCCTCCTGCCGGATGCGGGCCACCAGGGGCTGCACGCGGCGGGTATCATAGGGTTGGACGGAACGCGGCGAAAAATCAGCCCCCGTGTCGACCACCACCGCAAAGACCCGCTGCCAGGCGTGAGCCACCCCCGCTTTTTGAAAAGCGCGACGATGCGCGGCAATGGTCTCGCCGAGCTTTACGGGATCGCTGGGAGGGGTCGCTGCTCCCGTCAGCTGCCCCCCGGGAGGCGGCACATCCGAACCGATGACATACCAGGGGGGAGGAAAACCTTCCGCTGCGGCCCCCTGTTCCGCCGCCTGACAGAGACGGGCGGCCCGACGGCTGACGATGTCGAGCTCCAGGGTACCGTCGGCTGCAAGGGGATCGCCCCGGCAGGGCGCGGCCGTATCCAGGTGCAGCTTTTGGTAACCCGCCCGCGCGCAGGCCGCGGCTAGCTGCGCGGCCTTGTCCATGGCGGTGCCGGCGCCGGCCTGGCGCCAGGGATGCGGTCCGATGTGATCCCCGCCCAGAATGAGCTGGCCGGGGGCAATGCCGGCGGCCGCGGCCAGCCGTTGCACCTGGCCGCGAAAACCACACGGGGTCAAGCCGGAATAGCCGCCTTCGAGATTGACCTGGGCCGCGGTGGCTTCGAGCAGCGTCGGCGACCGGTCGGCCACAGCTTGGCCCAGCACGGCCCGCATCGCAAAAATGCTGGCGGTGCAGGCTGCGTAGAGGGCCTGCGGCCGGCCCTGGCGCTGACGCTGAACGATGCCGGTCAGGATATCGCCGGCCGTTGCGGCCTCCTGACGGCGCATCATGGCGCATCCTCCTGCCGCCGAGTATCTTTCAGGAATCTGGAAACCCCTGGATTTTTAAAGAATTGCCAAACCACCAACGGCTCCCGGCTTGACACCGGCGGGGCTTTCTTCTAATATCGCTAAGCTTTTATTGCCCACGGCGTGCACAACTCTTTATGACACAATCATCCGATCCCACACAACCATCGCCTCGAAACCACCTGCCGGGAAAAGTGGCCGCGCTGCTCGTCTACGGTCGGCCGGCCCTGGTTTTCGGCGGCATGATCTGCGCCCTGGCCGTCATGTGGCAGCAGGACCCGCGGATCTACATCCTCGGGGTCAGCCTGCTGCTGATCTCCATGACCTTCGACCTGGTGGACGGCTGGTTCGCCGCCCGCTTCCGCCCGGGCGCCCCCCTCGCGCACCTGGCGGACCGCCTGATGGACAAACTGGTCTATTCCATTATCTTCCCGGTCATCGCCGTGGGCATGATGTGGCGTCTTCTGATCGTTACGCCCGACCACACCAAAGGCCAGTTGCTGCACGCGATTTTCGTCCTGCTGCTCTGCGTGACCGTTTTAATCCGTGACAACTTCGCCGCTTTCATGCGGGGCTTCGCCCTCCGCCAGGGCACCGAACCCGCCATGAGCGAATACAACCGCCTGCGCACCATCGTCGCCGCCCCGGTCAGCGCCCTGCTCTATGCCTATGCCTTCTACATTCCGGAAGGGCCGCCCTCCTGGCTCTATTTCCGGATCACCTGGCTGGCCAATTTCCCCCTGCAGGGACTCTTTTTTATCGAAATCCTGTTCATGATCATCAATTTCGGTTCCATTGCCAGCTACTGCCGCAAATACGGCAGCTATTGCCTGGACGAACTGTGCCTCGGCGACCCGGTTCTGCGCCGGCGCATCCTGGCCTTTTTCCCCAACGCCTTGACCGTCATGAACGCCCTCATGGGCCTTATTGCGGTTTTTTTCGCCTATCAGGGCCGCATCCGGGAATCCTACCTGATGATCATCGGCGCCGCCACCTTCGACAAACTGGACGGGGCCCTGGCCCGCCGGCTGGGGCTCACGGAACCGTTGCCGGAGGAGATCGCCGTACGCAAGGTGAACCTGGGCAACCTCATGGACGATTTTGCCGACGCCGTCAGCTTCTGCATCGTGCCGGGATGGATTTTCTACATCTGTCTGCGCGAGCTTGCGGCGGATCGCTTCGCCCATCTGCCGGTGGGGCTCGTGGCCCTGCTGTACGCGATCATGGGGCTGGGCCGCCTGGTGTACTTCACCCTCGACAAGAACCCGATCCCCGGCTTTTTCAAGGGCCTGCCCACCCCGGCGGGAGCGATGCTGGTCCTGGCGCCGCTGATCACGTTCAACCAGGCCCTGGCTGAGGGTTCCGCCTGGACGTCTGTTTGGGGCTACATCGCCTTCGGTCTGATGATTTGCACGGCGCTGCTGATGAACTGCTACTTCATCCGCTATCTGCACATGGGCCGCTACATGAGCCGCAACCCGTGGATCACGCGCTTGGGTCTGGTGGTTCTGATGACGGTGGTGACCCCCTATTTCGGCCTGGTGTGTTTGGTCTTCATGATCCTCTACGTGCTGTCGCCCCTGGTCACCGGCAGGGTCGATCCCGAGGAAGCCGCCCGGGAAGCCCGCTCGCCCGGATCCTGAGCATCGGCCGATATCCGAACCTGCCGCACCGGCTTCGGCCTTGACGACCGGAACGCAACCCTTTATAGATGCCTGCTTTCACCGCACCGGTCGCGGTCCCGGGCCGCGACCGACGTCATCCGAAAACCGTTTGTGAGGAGACGCCCCATGGATCCCTGCCCGTGTGGATCGGGAAAGCCCTACGAAACCTGCTGTGAGCCCCTCATCAAGGGGGAGCAGCCGGCGGATACCGCCGAAGCCCTGATGCGGGCGCGGTACAGCGCCTATGCCAAAGCGCAGGTCGCGTTCATTCTGGATACCACCCATCCCTCCCAGCGGGACCAGTACACCGCCGAGGGCATTCGGCGCTGGGCCCGCAACAGCGAATGGCGCGGCCTTACGATTATCGATACCGCGAAGGGTTCCGCGGCGGATGATACCGGCACGGTTGAATTCGTCGCCGAATATAGCGAGAAGGGGCAGCACCGGCGGCATCACGAGATAGCCCAATTCCAGCGTCATGACCATGCCTGGTATTTTTACGACGGCCAGCCGCCCACGCCCCAGACCGTTATCCGCCAGGGCCCCAAGGTGGGCCGCAACGACCCCTGCCCCTGCGGCAGCGGGCGCAAATACAAGAAATGCTGCGCCACGTGATCCGGCCGGAAGATGCGGCGGCCCGGGTCACCGGTTGCATCGCCTATCGATTCCGATCCCGCTTACGGTTTCGAGGAAGGAGCTCACCATGATGGAAAACCTGCTTGAAAAGCGACGCAGTATCCGGCGGTTTCGGGATCGTCCGGTGGAACCGGAGAAAATCGACCTGCTGCTGGAGGCGGCCCTGCGGGCACCGTCGTCCCGCGGCTTGAATCCGTGGGAGTTCGTGGTCGTCGATGAGCGCCCCCTGCTCGAGGCGTTGGCCGGCTGCAAGCCCCATGGGGCCGGTTTTTTGGCGGAGGCCCCTTTGGGCATTGTCGTCTGCGCCGATCCGGCCCGCTGCGACGCATGGGTCGAGGACTGCGCCGTGGCCATGTCCTTCATGCACCTCAGAGCGGTGGATCTCGATCTGGGGAGCTGCTGGATTCAAGTGCGCAAACGAACCCATGCCGACGGCGGATCGGCCAGCGATCACATCGCCCGGCGGCTCGATCTGCCCGAGCGGCTGCAGGTGGCGGCCATCCTGGCCGTCGGCTATCCGGCGGCCCCCAAGCCCGGTCATGGACGGGAGACCCTGCTTTTCCAGAAGGTGCACCGCAACCGGTTCGATGCGCCATATGACTTCAAGGCCTGACGCACCCCTCGTAAGCCATATCTGCTGACCCGGGGGGAGAAGTCATGCATCTGGAAACCGCGAACGCGCTTTTTCTTCTATTTCGCGCTAAAGTTCCGCCGAGGCCGGCCGATATCCATGGTAAGGGCACCGCCGGCCGCTCTGCCGGCCGGCCGAATCTTCATCACCTTCCTTTGTCCCACCAGGGCGGCCTCGGCCGCCCTGGTGTTCCCTTGGGCCGCCCATTTAGATCCGATCCTCTCCCTGCCGCCCTCGAAAGCTCCGTCCCCCATGTGTTTGCGAGGCTGAGCGGAAAAGGCTAAAGTTTTTGCCGCAGGCTCCAATAACAACCCAGTAGGACGTACAAAGATTCATCCCGTTCCGCATCACGGTATGGGAGGGAAGGACGTCCGAATCGCTCCATGGGTCGCTTCAGACCGCAACGACGGGAATGACCGATGAACGCCAGCACCGCCATGGAACAGATCATCACCCGAAAAGAGAAGCTTCCGACGCTTCCCGGTATCGCCATCAAGATTTTGGCCGCCGTTCAGAAAGAACGACCGGACTTGAAGGAAATCGGGGAAATCCTGGCCACGGACCCACCCCTCAGCGCCGAAGTGCTGCGCCTCGTCAATTCCTCGGTTTATGCGCTGCCGCACAAAGTGACCTCCGTGCACCACGCGGTCAACATGCTGGGGATGAACACGGTCAAAAACCTGGCGCTCAGCTTCGCCCTGATCAAACAGCATCGCTGCGGGCGGGACGCCGATTTCGATTACCCCCAATTCTGGAAAAGCTCGCTAACGGCCGCCGTTTCCGCCCGTCTGATTGCCAAAGCGGTCGCTCCGGCCCTGGCCGAAGATGCTTTTTTCACCGGTCTGCTGCACGATATGGGCCTGCTCACCCTGGCCCGCGGCATGCCCGATCAGTATCGACTGGTGGTCAATGAAACGACCCGGACCGCCTGCACCGGCCAGGACGCCGAAAACCAGATCCTGGGCTTCGATCATATGGCGGTGGGCGGTCATCTCCTCGCGTCCTGGGGGCTGCCGGATCATTTCTGCCTGCCGGTCGCCTGTCATCACAACCCGGAGAAGCTGACCTCCGCGGATGCCCGGACCGTGCAAATGAGCCGAATCCTGCACCTGGCAACGCTCTATGTGGAGTTGCTTGCCGGCGCCCAGCCCCAGCGGCCGAGCCTGGGGCTCATCGATCACTTTGCCGATCGCTACGCGTATACGGCGCATTTCAAGGTGGATGAAATCGGCAGCTTGATTCTCGACCAGACCCGGCAAATCTTCCCCTTTTTCGAACTCACCCTCGAAGATGAAAACCAATACCTGGAAATCGTCGACCGTGCGCGGGCCGAATTGATCCATCTTTCCGGCCGGTTCATCGACCAACTCCTCGAACAGGAGCAGCAGATCCAATTGCTGCGCCGCCAAGCCACCCATGACGGCCTGACCCAGTTGATGAACTATCAATTCTTTCACGAAACCCTGGGGAAGGAGATGGCCCGGTCGCGGCGCAGCCACCGGCCGTTGACCGTCATCATGGGCGACATCGATCGTTTCAAGGCGATCAACGATACGTATGGTCATCCGGCCGGCGACCGGGCCATCCAGGCCGTGGCCGACCGTTTGCGGGCGGGCCTGCGGGAGACGGATTCCATTGCGCGCTACGGCGGGGAGGAATTTACGATGATCCTCTTCAACATCCCGCCCCACGAGGCGGTGGCCGTGGCCGATCGCATCCGCCAGGGCATCAGTGAAATGGCCGTCGAATTCGACGGCCAGCGGTTCCACCTGACCATGAGTTTCGGCGTCGCCACCCTGCAACCCGACGAGGCGCTGTCCAAAGAGGAATTCATCAACCGGGTCGACAAGGCGCTCTACCGCGCCAAATCCGACGGCCGCAACTGCTGCCGCACCTATCGATCCCGCTTGAAATGCACGGCTGCCAAGGTGGCTTAGGGGTCGACTTTCTGGAATAAGGATGCCCCAAGGAACCACAGCGCCGCCACAACCTGCAGCGCCAGCAGGAGGCCGAAGCCGGCGCGATAGCCTTGGAGGGCGTAGCCCGTGAGGGTGTTCGGCCACAGCCCGATCACCGCCCCCACGCCCCACTGGGCGCTGAAGGCCGCCACGAAGACGAGCAGGTTCAAGCCGGTGTTGACGCGGCCGGCCAGTTCCGCCGGGAAACGCTGGGACAAGTCGGCATAGACCAGGATGCCGCTGGTGCCGGAAAAGCCGAAGACCATCCAGAGGAAAAGCGGCGGCGGCCGCCAGGGCAGCAGCATGGCGGCCTGGCAAACCATGAAGACGATCATGCCCAAGCCCGCCACCGTCATGGGCCGGGTTCCCGATCGGCTGAGCCGTTCCGCGGCCAGGCCCATGACGATATAACCGCCCACCATGGAGGCCGCCGTCCAGAAGAGGACCGTGGCCACGGCCCCCCGTTCGAGCCCGGCCACATCCCTGAGCCACGGGCCGGCCCAGAGACCCTGCAGCGCCATGAAGCTGGCCTGGGAAAACGTGGCCCAGGGGGCGGAGCGCCAGAAAACGAGGCTTGAAAATACCTGCGCGACGCCGCGCCCCTGCCGGCGTAGGGAGACAGGCGGCCGTACTGCGGGTTTGTCCGGCACGACTTGCCAGACGGCGGCCGCCACCAGGAGGGTCAAGACGGTCAACAGGAGGAAGATGCCCCGCCAATCCATAATGGAAAGCATGGATTCCACCGGGGCGGTGGCCGAAAGCGCGCCGAGGCCGCCGGAGGCCATCTGAATGCCGTTGACCAGGGGCAGGCGGCGGCGGGGAAACCATTCCACGAAAGCCTTGAAGGCGGCCATCAGGCAGGCCGAGACACCGAATCCGATCAGGGCGCGGCCCACCACCAGTTCGGTCAGCGAGGTGCCGCGGGCGAACAGGAAGGCGCCGGCGGCGGCAAACAACAGCAGCACAGCCTCGATGCGCCGGGGGCCAAAGCGGTCCAGCAGTACCCCAAGGGGTAGCTGGGCCGAGGCGAAGGCAATGAAGTAGGCGGCGGTCAACAAACCCAGAGCGGACGGTTCGAGGCCCAGATCCAGCGCCAGGTTGGGGGCCAGCACCGCATTGACCGCCCGGTAGAGGTAGGAAAGAAAATAGCCGCCGGCAAAAGGCAGGAAAATGCGCAGGTACAGCACGAAGGGCATTGCGGGTTGGCCGGGAGCAGCCGGTCGGGCGTCCTGCATCCTGCCTCCAAAGGCCGTTGGGTTGGTTTGGGATCACGGCGCGCAGGGAAGAGGGACCTAACGGCCGTCACCGCTGCAGACAGCCGGCCCCATGAAATCCCCCCTTGCCGCGTAAGACCCGGCCACCTCGCCGGAGGTGCGGGCCGGATCGACGAAGCCGGGCGGACAGGTGCTGCGCGGGTTGAGGACGGCGCAGCACACGCAAAACGGTGCCATGAATAGAGGGGGAAAGTCAAAAGGAAAACCGGGCCGGCCGCCGCACCGCGGTCGCCCGTCAAGCCCCTCCCAACCTGACCCCGCTGTGCCCACCGCCGGGAATTGCCTGCTGTCGATTCGATTTTTGGGACTTTGCCGACCGGCGGGTCTTGACGACGCGGCCTTGAAGTAGCATGTATTGATGCAGGTCGTGTCGGCCCCGACCCTCGTTGCCGCTCGCCCCAGCGCTTTTCAGTTCCTCCCGGTCTGGATCGCGGGCCATGCATGGTCGGAACCGCCCCTGCATGCTTTTCAGCGATGCATAACACCCCCTCCCCCGATGAAAGGAGAAGGCCCATGAAACCGTCGCAAGGACGACTCCGGCTTGCTGCCCTCGCCGCTGCGGTGCTGTTGATTGCCGCAGGGTGCGCCACGGTGCGCTTCACACCTACCGGCGAATCCTACCCGCCCCATGCGGGAACGGTCAAAATCCTGAAAGCGTACCCCACCGACAGCAGCTACGAGGAAATCGGATGGGTCTCCGCCGACGGCGATTTCAACACGCCCTGGTCCGAACTGTTGGGCCTGATGCAGCAGGAAGCCGCCACCCACGGGGCCAACGCCATCGTTTTGGAGGACCAATTCACCACCCAATTGGACACGCCCCAATACAGCGTTGGCGCCAACCAGCAAAATGACGTACGGTCCGTGACAGCGGTGGCCATCCGGGTTCAGCACCCATAGCAGGGGGTGGGCGGCAGGCTGCAGGGAACCCAACGATGGATCGTGCACAAGGCTCAAAGGACGGCTTGCGCAAGTATCTTTTTTTTGATAACCATTCCTAAAAGCTTATCCTTCCCATTCCATCAGCGAGGTCATCATGCATCCCTTCTCCGTCTTTCCTTTGGCCGATGGCGTGACGTCCTTGGATAGTCCCGGCCTGAACCGGCGCGGCTTTCTCAAGACCAACGCCCGGCTCCTGCTCTGGGCGGCCGCCATGGGGGCCGGCCTCAAACTGCCCCGCTGGGCGCAGGCCGGCGAGGTGCCGGACATCGCCGTGGCCGTTGGAGATCGGGCGGCGGCCACCCGCGCTGCGGTGGACCTTCTGGGCGGGATGGCGCGTTTCGTCAAAGCGGGCCAAAAAGTGGTCGTCAAACCCAACATGAGCTTCGGCGGGGGTCCGGAGGACGGCACCGACACCCATCCGGAGGTGGTGCGCGAGCTGGTGACCCTCTGCAAGGAGGCCGGCGCCGGGCGCGTGCGGGTTCTCGATCACACCCTGCGCCGCGCCGAGCGCTGCATCGAAGGGGTCCAAAAGGCCTGCGAGATCCACGGGGACGACGTGGTCCAGGCCGTCTCCCGCAGCCGCTTCTTCAAGCCCGCAGCCATACCGGCGGGGCACCAGATGAAGGAAACCGATGTCATGTGGGAGGTGCTCGAGGCCGACGTCCTGATCGCCGCCCCGACGGCCAAGTCCCACGCCAGTTCCGGCGTCAGCCTGTCCATGAAAGGCATGATGGGGCTCATCTACGACCGGGGGATCATGCACAGCCGCTTTGACCTGCAGACCGCCATCGTCGACCTGGCCTCGCTGCTCACCCCCGCTTTGGTCGTGGTGGACGGTTCGCGTGTGCTCAGCACCAACGGGCCCGGCGGGCCGGGGCGCGTACTCAAGAAGGACACCATCATCGCCTCGGCCGACATGGTGGCGGCCGATGCCCAGGCCGTGGCCATGTTCGAATGGTACGGCCGCAAGCTCGCGCCCCGCAACGTAAAGCACATCCGTCTGGCCCACGAACGCGGCCTGGGGCGCATGGACGTGGAAAACCTGACCCGCAGGCAAATCCAGCTCGGATGACCCTCCAGCGCACCGTCCAGCTGATCTGCCTGGCGCTTTTCCTGCTGCTGCTGACCGCCGCGGCCCTGAACTTCGGGGGATGGCTGCCCCACGATCTCTTTCTGCGGCTCGATCCGGCCGCCGCCCTGCTGACCGGTCTTGCCGCCCGGGTCTGGCTGGCAGGGTTCGCGGCGGCCCTGGCCGTTTTGGCCCTGACCTTTCTTTTGGGGCGTTTCTTCTGCGGCTACCTCTGCCCCCTGGGCACCGTCATCGACGGCGCGGACGCCTGCACCCGCGACTGCCAAGGGCGGCGGCGCAACGTGCCCGAAACCTGGCCGCGCGCCAAATACGCCGTGCTGGCCTTCACCGCGGCAGCCGCCCTGGCGGGGCTTTCGCTGGCCTTCAGCGTGGCCCCCATTCCCCTCGTGACCCGCTTTTTCGCCCTCCTGGTCCTGCCTTTGCTGCAGCTTGGCAGCGATCTGGCGCTCCGGCTGACCGCCCCTCTGGCCAAGACCCTGGATCTTCCCGCCCTGCTCTACCTGGAAATGCCCCTGCCGCGTTTCGATCTGCCGTGGCTGACCCTGGTGTTCATGCTGCTCGTCGTGGCCGGCAGCTTCTGGCGGCCACGCTTCTGGTGCCGCTACCTCTGCCCGGCCGGGGCCATGATGGCGCTTTGCGCCCGACGGCCGGTCCTCCGCCGCCGGGTGACCGAGGACTGCATCGACTGCGGGCGCTGCACCCGGCATTGCCCCACCGCTGCGATCGGCAGCGAACCTCGGGAAACCACCCACGCGGAATGCATTGTCTGCCAGACCTGCCGGCGGGTATGTCCCACCGCCGCGGTGGTGTTCGACCGAGCCGCCGCAGCCCATCCCGAGCCGCGGGCGGCCTTCGCAACCTACCGCCGCGGCCTGTTGCTGGGCGCGGCCTGCGGTTTGGGAACCGCCGCCGTAACCCTTTCCGGCGCCCGTCACCTGCTGGACGGGACGGGGACCGGGCGTATCGTTCCACCGGATCTGCTGCGTCCCCCGGGGGCCCGGCCTGAAAACGACTTCCTGCGGCGCTGCTACCGCTGCGGCGCCTGTTTGGGGGCCTGCCCTACCAACACGCTGCAGCCTTTCGGCCTGGCGGCCGGCCTGCCGGGCCTGCTGACGCCGGTCATCACCCCGCGCATCGGCCCCTGCGACCCTGACTGCACGGCCTGCGGCGAGGTTTGCCCCACCGGGGCGATCCGCTCTCTCACCCCCACCGAACGGCCCTGGGCCAAGGTGGGCACGGCGCATATCCTGCGCCACAAATGCCTGGCCTGGGAAATGGACCGCAAATGCCTGGTATGCGACGAGGTCTGCCCCTACGATGCCATCGTGCTGAAACCCGAGCCCGGACTCAAGGTGGCGGTGCCCTTTGTGATCGAGAATCGCTGCAGCGGCTGCGGCTACTGTGAGCACCACTGCCCGGTCCGGGCCGTTCCGGCCATCGTGGTGGAACCCATGGAAGCCCTGCGTCTTCCGGCGGGGTCCTACCGCCGGGAAGCCCGGGCCATCGGGCTGGATCTTCGGCGCCGGACCAAAACCGCGCCGTCGGGGACGGAGACGCACCCCTACCCATTGCCGGAAGCGGATGGCGATCGAGGGCTGCCGCCCGGTTTTTCGGAATAGATGCGCCTCAGCGGCGCCGCGAAAGGATGGGAAGGCGGTCCAGGAGGCGGGTGATCTCGCGCACCCGGAATCCGTACCCCAGAACCAGCAAAAGCACCAGGAAGGCGCTGCCCACGAGAACCACCGTCGCGAGCGCCCCCCCCAAGGTCCCGCTGGCCAGCCAGCCGCCGGCCCAAGCACGCAAGCCCCCCAGGGCAGCCCCCAGGGGCAGGCTCAGCAGGACCATTTTGAAGAAAAAGCGGTAGACCGCGCCGCTGCCCGTGTTGTGGCTGCGGCGGTTCCAGATGGCATACAACAGCGCCACCTGGACCAGGGCCGAGAGGGATACCGCCAGCCCCACCCCCTCCACCCCCATCCAATGCTGCCCGGCATAGTAGACGGGAATGCTGGCAATGACGGCCAGGGTGCCGTAAACCGCGGGCAGCAGCGTGTTCTGGAGGGCGTAAAACCCGCGGTTGACCACGGTCTGGGTCGCGAAGGCCACCGCCCCCAGCATGAGCCAGCCCAGCACCGGCGCCGTCATCAGAACGTCGCCGCGGGTGAAGGCACCGCGCATGTAGATGAGGGTCACCACTTCCTCCCGCAGCACGATGATCAGTACGGCAAAGGGCAATACCACGCACAGGTAGCGCAGGGTGTCGTTCAGGAGCCGGTTCACATCGGCCAGGCGCCCCTCGGCCGCCATGCGCGCCATGAAAGGGTAGCTGGCCACGCCCACGGCCTGGCCGAAGAAAGCCACCAGCATAAGCATGATCCGCATGGCGTATTCGATCCAGGCAATGCTGCCGGCCGGCAAATAGCTGCCGAAGAATTTGGTGAAGATTTCGGTGGAAAACATCATGGTCAGGCCGAACATAAGGGGCAGGGTCAGGCGCAGATAGCGCCACAGATCGGCATGGCGCCAGTCCCAGATTATGGCAAAGCGCATTCCCACCCGACGGGCGCCCCAGACCTGGACGAGGAAATTGCCCGTCAGCGCCCCGCCCAGAACCCCCCAGGCAAAGCCGACCATGCCCCAGCGGGCCCCCAGCAGCAGCCCCCCCAGAATCGGGTTGGCAAGCCCCAGCCCGTGCACCAGGATCATCAGCACGGCCGCCGCCACGAAGCCACCGGCGGTAGCCACGTGGGTGTTGGAAATCATCTTGTCGCGCC
>CAYMQN010000095.1:0-13724 GCA_964392545.1 uncultured Desulfobacteraceae bacterium | reverse complement strand
ACCGTTGGCGTTGGCGTCGAGGAAGACGGTCACGCCGGAGATTCCGGCCTCGCCGGCGTCCTGCGTCGAATCGCCGTCGGCGTCGTTGAATACGACGCCGTTGAGATCGCCGTCCGTCTCTCCGCCGCCGGCCGGAACGCCGTTTGCAACCAGGCCAGGTCTTGGCGCGTGTGGGCGGCCTCCAGCAGCAGGGCGGTCAGAACCGGGGTCGGTGGTGCTTCCTCTACCAGGCGCCGCAGACTGTCCGACGCCATGCCGAGCACCTGCTCGAGGGCGTAGCGGTGCATGAATTCGTCGTAGGGATGCGCTTCAAGATAGGCCCGCGCCACGCGAAAATCCGGCTCCCCCTTGGGGACCGGCATGAAATACCCCGTGGCGTCCAGGGTTTGCGCCAGGCGCAATTCATAGTTCGGGCTATCGATATCCATGGGGAATGGCGCTACGGGCGACCGCAAAGCATCGGCCGCGTTGGGGTTGCGCGGCATTATTGCGACGGGGGCTGATCATCGGCCTGGCCGGCGTCGTCCTCGTTAGCGTTCAGGGGCTTGCGGCCGAAGATGCGGGCCCCCAGGATGCTGATTTCGTAGAGCAGCATCAGGGGAACCGCCATCATGACCTGGGTGACCACATCCGGCGGGGTCAGGATGGCCGAGCCGACAAAGAACAGCAGGATGGCGTATTTGCGGTTCTTTTTGAGAAATGGAACCGTGACCAGGCCCAGTTTGGCCAGGAAGGTGATGGCCAGGGGCAGTTCGAAGACGATCCCGAAGGCCAGCAGCAGCTTGGCCGCGAAGCTCAAGTACTCCTTCATGGAGGGCATGGGCCGGATGGTTTCGGTGGCAAAGCCCAGGAAGAAATCGAAACCGTAGGGAAAGACGATGAAGTACCCGAAAAGGGCGCCGCCCAAAAAGAACAGGGTCGAGAGGAAAATGATGGGCAGCAGCAGCCGCTTTTCCTTGTCATAGAGGCCGGGGGCTACGAAAATCCAGAACTGGTAGATAAGGACGGGCGAGGCCAGGCCGATGCCGGTCAGAAAGGAGACCTTGAGATAGGTGAAGAAGGCTTCCGGCAGATTGGTGAAAATGAGGGTGTCCCCCTCCGCCATGACCATTTTGAGCGGACGCACCAGGATTTCGAAGAGCTGTTCCTTGAAGCCGTAGGAAGCCGCGAAACCGATGGCCACGGCGACAAAGGCGATGATCAGCCGGCGGCGCAGCTCTTCGAGATGCGAGGTAAAGGGGATTTTGTCCTCTTCATTCATGGCGGGCCGCTCCCCCCGAGGTGTCGGGTGCGGTGCTGTCGGTCGGTGTCTTCTCCGAACGGTCTTCCTCCGGCGCGGCGTTTGCGGTGGACGCATCGGTTTTGGCCGATTGCTGCGGATTCACCTGGACGGCGTCTTTAACGTCCTTGTTGAGATCGTCGAAGGACTGCTTGACGTCTTTCAGATCGCCCTCGAGGTCGATGGACTCCTTGATCTCGCGCGTAGCCTTTTTGAACTCGTTCATGGCGCGCCCCAGGGACTTCGCCAGGTCGGGCAGTTTTTTGGGGCCGATCACGATCAGGGCGATGGCCAGAATCAGGATCATTTCCGGCATGCCGATACCGAACATGATGGTACTCCTCCTAAAGGCCGCCGGTTGCGGCGGCGGTTGCTCAACCGTTTCGCCGGCACGATCGGGCCGGCGCATCAACCTGGAATGATTACTGTGTTTCGCGACTTACGTCAAGGCGAGTCGGGCTTGAGCACCAGGAAATAAAGGTCGCCGGGATGCTTCAAGTGGCCGGCGGCGGTTTCGGCATAGGGCCCGCTGCCCCAGAACAGGTCGGCACGCCCGGGACCCTTGATGGCGCCGCCCGTATCCTGGTTGAGCACGAAGCGCCGCAAGGGGGCCCATTCGCCGATGCTGTGCCGATCGGAGACCAGCGGTTTGCGGGTGTCGATATAGGCCAGGGCGCCGTTCGGGAAGAGCTGCCGGTCGGTGGCGATGCTGCGGCCCGGGGTGATTTCGACCCCCAGGTTGCCCAACGGGCCGGTGGCCCCGATGCGGAAGAAGACGTAGCTGGGATCCTGGTACAGCAGGCGGTCGATGTCTTCAGGGTGTTCCCGGAAATAGCGGCGAATGCGCGCCATGGACATTTCCTCCACGGGCACTTTGTTTTCCCGGATCAGATGGCGCCCCACCAGGTCGGCGTCGTGACCGTTCTGGGCGGCGTAGAGAATGCCGATGCGCCGCCCGTCGGGGGTCTGGATACGGCCGGAGCCCTGCACCTGCAGGAAATAGAGGTCCACCGGGTCGCGCATCCAGGCGATGACGGGCGCCTTGCCTTCGAGCAGGCCCCCGGCTTGAATCTCCCTGCGGGTGTGGTAGGGCACCAGGCGCCGCGCTTCCACGCGGCCCACGATGCGTTTGCCGGACAGGGCTTTTGAAAAGTCCCCCAGGTTGGCGGTGACCAGGTCCTCGGGCGGACCGTAGACCGGAATGCGATAATCCGCCGAAGGCGTCAGGCTGCCGGGGTAGAGGGGTTCGAAATAGCCGGTGAACAGCACGTCGTCGTCCGGCGGGCGCCCGATGGAGCGGTAGACGCGGTAATGGCGGCGGACGAAGGCGTTGAGCCGGGCGCGATCCGGACGGGTGGCGATAAAGGCCCGGAACGTTTCCAGGGAACGCCGCATGTGGGCCTTGCCGAAGGTGGCGGCGCCCAATTGAAAAGAGCGGTCGTCGGGCACGCGGCTCAGGTAGAGGAGGCTCTGGTCGATGGCGGTGGCCAGCCCGTCGAAATCCATGTCGTCGGCAAAATCCGGCAGACGGGAAGGATCCGATATTTCCAGGGCGGGCGGAGCCGTCACCGGACGTTCGGCCGGGGGCCGGGCGCATGCCGTCAGGCCCAGGATCAGGCCCGGAAGCACGATCAGGTGCCAGGGGGAAATGAGGTGGGGGCGTGATTTCATGCGTCACTATCCTCTGCATCATAATGGGTGCGTCGGGGCGTGCGGGTGATGGTGCGCGGTTCGGGCAGTTCCGGGTTCTCGCCGGCCACGACCCCCAGCTCCTCGAAGCGC
Source organism: uncultured Desulfobacteraceae bacterium (assembly GCA_964392545.1). GTDB lineage: Bacteria > Desulfobacterota > Desulfobacteria > Desulfobacterales > UBA5852 > JABZFP01. The sequence goes on along the minus strand of CAYMQN010000095.1, from coordinate 10,663 downwards.
CGGGCCGCCGTGAGCACCCGGCGCTCCAGGGAGCCGGCCATGCGGTTATAGTGTTTGACGCCGTCCTCGAGGGCCTTGCCCATCTGGTCCATGTGGCGGGCCATGACCTGCAGGCGCTCGTAGAGTTCCCGCCCCTGGCGGCAGACGTCGGCGGCATTGGCCGCGGCCTGCTCCTGGCGCCAGCCGAAGGCCACCGCTTTGAGAAGGGCGATCAGGGTGGTGGGGGTGGCCAGGATGACATTCTTCTGGACGCCGGTTTCGATGAGGTCCGGATTGCGGGACAAGGCCGCCGAGAAGAAGTTTTCACCGGGAATGAACAGCACCACGAATTCCGGCGTGGGATCGAAGTGGGCCCAATAGGATTTGGCGGACAACTGCTGAATGTGGGTGGCCACCTGCTGGGCATGACGATCCAGGTGATCGCCGCGCTCCTTGTCCGAAGCGGTTTCCAGAGCGTCCAGGTAGGCGGCCAGGGGCACCTTGGCATCCACCAGAATCAGGCGTCCCCCGGGCAGCCGTACGAGCATGTCGGGCCGCAGCCGCCGGTCGCCGTCGGCGGCGGGCTGCTCGAAGAAATCGCAGTAGGCCTGGAGCCCGGCCATCTCGGCGACGCGCCTGAGGGTGATCTCCCCCCAGCGCCCGCGCACGTGGGGCACCCGCAGCGCCTTGACCAGGCGTCCGGTTTCCAAGCGGAAGAGGTCCTGGGTTTCGGCCATGCTCTGGAGCTGTTGGCGCAGTTCACCGTAGGCCTTCTCCCGCGCCCGTTCCAGGGAGAGAATCTGTTGGTCGTAGCGTACGAGGGTTTCCCGGATGGGCTGCAGCATGGTCTCGACCGCCTCGGAACGCTGGTGCATGTCGCTGCGCGCGGCATCCAGCTGCCGCGCCAGGGCGGATTGGGCCAGATCCAGGAAGGCCGCGTTGTTCTCCCGCAGGGCCGATGCCGATAGCGCCTTGTAGGCGTCGCTCATGCGGCCCTGCCAGTCCTCCATGAAGGCCAGCTTCTCCCGCATGGCCTGGCGGTCCCGCCGAATGATGGTTTCCAGGCGCGCGGCGCGCTGGGTGGCCTCGCCCAGCCGCTGCTGCAGGTCGCCCAGCTGGTTCTCCCTTTGGGCGAGGGTTTTTTCAAGGGTCGCCACCTGTTCGGCGCGGGCCCGGGCCGCGGCGCTTTCTTCGGTCAGGCGCACGACCTCCCGCCGATTTTGCTCGAGCGCGTCGCGGGCGTGCTGCTCGAAGGCCCGGAAGCGGCTTCGATAGCGCCAGTGCGCCAGACCCCAGGCCACGCTGAAGGCGAGGACGGCCGCCGCCGCGGTCGCAGACACCCAGACAGGATCGAGCATCAGGTCCATCTTCCGGCCAGTTCCAGGGTCATCGACCCCCCTCTGTTGCGGCTTCACGGAGGTAGTCTCCGCTCTTGCCGCCGGATTTGCGCACCAGCCAGCTGTCCGTGACGGCCATGCCGCGATCGTAGGATTTGCACATGTCGTAGATGGTCAGGGCGGCGACCGTAGCGGCCGTCAGCGCTTCCATCTCCACCCCCGTCTGATCGATGACGCGCACGGCGGCTTCGATGCGAATCCGGTGGGCCTCGGCCTCGGGAAAAAAATCCACGGCGACGTGCCGAAGATTGAGCGGATGGCACATGGGAATCAGCTCGGCCGTTTTTTTGGCGGCCATGATGCCGGCAATACGGGCGGTTTCAAGGACGTTGCCTTTCTTGATCCGGTGGTCGGTGATGCGTGCGAAGGTCTCCGGCTGCATCACCACCACGGCCTGGGCCACCGCCCGGCGGTCGGTGGGCGGCTTTTCGCCCACGTCCACCATGCGCACGCGGCCCTCGGCATCGATATGGGTAAAGGTGCCCATGATCCTCTCCTCACTTTAGTCCACGTAAAATTCGGTTTTCGAGGTCACGGTGGACTTGATGGCGTTCAAGGTGTCCTCCAGGGTGCGCAGGACGTTTTCCCGGAAGTCGCCGGCCACGACCAGCAGCATGACGTCGTCGCCCACCGCAAGCGGGCGGTTTTCAGCGATCCGGACCTGGACCTCGACGATCCCGGGGGTCCGGCGGGCCTTGTCGATCACGGCATCCAGGCGGGCGTGGTCCACGGCCACGCTGAGCCCCGACACCCGGCGGCCATCCCGGGCGGTGGCGCGCACCACCCCGTTGTGGCACAGCACCATGCCGGCCTTGTGATAGTCCGGGTGGGATTTGATGGCGTGCAGCATCTCAGCGGCATTCATTGCAACGGCCCTCCTTTGCCCCGCGAGGCGTCCTGGCCCCGGGACGGCGCAAACCGCCGCCGGGCCCGTTCCAGATCCCCGGGTGTATTGAGGTTATAAAAGGAGCGCAGATCGGGATCCGCCCGGCGCAGCGTGTCCTCCGCCACGCGGCGAATCTTCATGCGCTGGAAAAAGGAGCGAACGCGGTAATCGCCGCGTTCGAGCCGGCGGGTAATCGGCTCCAGGCAGCGCCGGGAATAGAGGGCGCAGAGCGGCTCCAGGCCCTCGGCGGTTTGGGGGATGACGATATCGGTGTCTTCCCGGACCTCCTCCATCAGCAGTTGAACCAATTCCGTCCGCAGCAGGGGGGTGTCGCAAGCCGTCACGAAGACCATGGGCTGATCGGCGTAGAACAAGCCCGCCTGGATCCCTGTCAGGGAACTGCGTTCGGCGAACAGATCGGTGACCAGGGTCATGTCCCAGGCCGCAAATCGCGCCGGCGTATTGGTCACCAGAAGCATTTCCTGGAACAGGCCGCCCAGGGCCCGATGGATATGCGCCAGCAGCGGCCGGCCGTTCCATTCGATCAAGGCTTTGTTGCGGCCGCCGAAGCGGGTGCTCAGGCCGCCGGCCAGTACAACGGCGGCATAGGGTTGTGTCGAGAGGTTTGTCATGGCGATCGCCCGGCCGCCGGCAAAGCGCCTGCGCTCCGCGATAAGGTAATATTTTTATGATGTTATGAGCGCCCGGAAACCGACATCATAGAGGAAAGCCGTCCCCAAGGCAAGACGATTCAGGCTAAAACGGCATATCGCGTGCCGCTTCAGGGGCCGTGGGGCTTGATCTCCATTTGCAGCATGGTATAAGCGAAACAGTGTCCACCCCAGGCGATCCTTCGAACCGCCTGTTGCATCGGCACCTTTCATTTAGCCGCAAGGCACCCCACAGGCCCGGGAGACTCCTTATGAGCGACCGCGAAATGGTAATGGATGCCAAAGACATCGAGCGCACGATCCTGCGTATGACCCACCGCATTCTGGAAGTTCATAAAGGGGCCGCCGAGGTGACCCTGATCGGCATCCAGACCCGCGGGGTTTTCCTGGCCAAGCGCCTCCAGGAAACCATCCGCCGCATCGAGGGCACCACCGTCGCCACCGGCGACATGGACATCACGCTCTACCGCGACGACTGGACCCGCATCAGCCACCATCCCGTGGTCCAGGCCACCGACATCCTGTTTTCGGTGGACGGCAAACAGATTATTCTGGTGGACGACGTGCTTTTCACGGGCCGCACCACCCGGGCGGCCATGGACGCCATCATGGATTTCGGCCGTCCGGACCGCATCGAGCTGGCGGTCCTGGTGGATCGGGGGCACCGCGAATTGCCCATCCAGGCCGATTATGTGGGCCGCTTCATTGAAACCCGCCGGACCGAGACGATCAATGTCTGTCTGCGCGAAAACGACGGTGAAGACCAGGTTCTCATCGAAAAACAGCAGGTTTGAAGGAAGGAGGCCCCTCCATGGGAACCCACACCCACAAAGCGGCCGCGCCGAAGCATCTGAAGGTGGCCATCCTGAGCGTATCGACCACCCGCAGCCTCGCCGAAGACAAGAGCGGGCAATGGATGGCCAAGGTGACGGCCAAGGAGGGCCACACGGTGGTGGACCACCGCATGGTGACCGACGACGGCCCGTCCATCGTGGCTCAGGTTCGGGAGATCCTGGCTGATCAGCAGCCCCATGCGCTGCTGATCACCGGCGGCACCGGGATCGGTCCCGCCGATGTCACCATCGAAGCCGTGCGCCCCTTGCTGCGCAAGGAGCTGACGGCCTTCGGCCCCCTGTTCGCCCAGCTGAGCTTCGAAGAGATCGACTCGGCCGCCCTGCTCTCCCGGGCCACGGCCGGGCTGGTCGACCAAACCATCGTCTTCTGCCTGCCGGGCAGCCACAAAGCCTGTAAACTGGCCTGCAAGGCCCTCATTTTCCCCGAGCTGGGCCACCTCGTCAAGCACGCCCTCACCGGTTGAGGGCGGACGCGCAATTCCGCCTGCCGGTCGGCGCCATCTCGAAAACACGTTTGGTAATCTCTCCCGCGAGACCGTCCGGTGCGGCCAGGGGCGATCCGTCCAGGGCGACGGCCGGTACACAGGCCATGAGGGCATTGGTCAGCAGAACCTGGTCGGCCTCGTAGAGTTCGGTGGGATAGAGCGCTCGGCGCTGAATGCGGTAGCCCATGGCGTCCAAGTGTTCCAGAACACGGGCTTCCATGACCCCCGGCAGGACGTGCGCCGAGCGCGGGCGGTAGACGGTTCCCTTGCGCACGGCCAGGAGATTGGCCGTGTTCGTTTCAGAGAGCGTCCCGTCCGGGTTGACGATCACCGCTTCGTCGGCGCCGGCCTGCCGCGCCCACTCTCCGGCCTGCCGGTAGAAGAGATAGTTGAGGGTCTTGTGATCGGCCAGGGGGGTCTGACGCGGCTCGGGATAGGTGAACAGCCGCAGGCCCTGGGCCTCGAGGACCTCCAAGCGGTGGCGATAGGGCCGGGCGGTGACGAACAGGTGGTAGCCCGGTGCCGCTTCCGGCCGCCCCCAGCTGACCGTCAGGCGCACGGCGGCGGTGGATGTCTCGAGCCGATTGTGCGCCAGGACCTGCCGGATGACCTCGTCCCAGGATATGTCGGGCGGGGGGCCTTCCAGAAGCATCTTCCAACTCTTCTCCCAGCGTGCCCGATGGTGTGCCAGCAGGGGCACGGCCCCGTTTGCGGCGCGCATGGTTTCGAAAAAGCCGCATCCATGGCGCACCCCGGCGCCGGCAATGGGCAGACGGGCCTCGCCGGCGGGACAGATGCGGCCGTCGAACCATACCGCTTCTTCCCGGCTGTCCAGCGGTTCACATGCGGCACAAACGTCCACCAGGGTGCGTCCCTTGTGCAGGGTTTCGGCATACTCGTCGGCCGGGTCCGAGTCGTAGACGATTCCACCGCCGACGGAGAAAGCCATGCGGTCGCGGTAAAGCACCGCGGTGCGGATGGCGATGGAAAGATCCATGGTTCCCTGGAAGCCGAGGTAGCCGATCGAGCCGGTATAGACATGGCGGCGGTCGGGTTCGAGTTCATCGATGATTTCCATGGAACGGATCTTGGGGCATCCCGTGATGGACCCCCCGGGGAAGGTCGCCCGGATCAGATCGACGACATCCCGCCCCTCGGCCAGCGTTCCCTCCACGATGGACACCAGATGATAGACATTGGTGTAGGCCTCGACGGTCTTGTGGGCCTTGACCCGCACGCTGCCGCCGCGGCAGACGCGGCCCAGATCGTTGCGCAAGAGATCGACGATCATGGACAGCTCGGCGTCATCCTTCGTACTGGCGGCGAGTGCTTCCCGGAGCCGCCGGTCTTCTTCGGGGCTCTTGCCCCGGGGGCGGGTGCCCTTGATGGGCCGGGTTTCCACCTGCCGGCCTTCGAGACGCAGAAACCGTTCCGGAGAGGTCGACACAAGCCGGTGGTCGCCGGCGTTCAGGTAGGCGAAAAAGGGGGCCGGATTCCGCTCATAGAGGGCTCGGAAAAAGCCGAAGGCGCTGCCCTCGAAGCGGGTCTCGAAGCGCTGGGAAAGGTTGACCTGGTACACGTCCCCGGCCGCGATATAGTCGCGGATGCGCTGTACCGCGTCCTCGTAGCCGGCGCGGTCGAAATTGGCGCGCAGTCCGGGATGGTCCACGGCAAAGCCCTCGTCCGGACCCGGTGTCTGGGCGATGTCGTCCAGGCGTCGACGCGCGTCCGGCGCCAGCCGGCAATAGTCCTTCTGGCGGACGGTTTCATGCACCAGCGTCTCCCCCTTGCGCCTGTCGTGGACGATGACGATGGAAGGCGCGTACAGGCACAGATGGGGCATCTGCCAGCGGTCCAGCGAGGTGCGGGGCAGCGTTTCCAGGACGTCTTTCAGATCATAGGCCAGATAACCCATCAAACCGGCCGCCAGAGGGGATGCGGCGTTCATCGGCCGGGGTCCGCCGTGATAGGCCAGGACCTGCCGCAATGCCTCCAGCGGATCCATCTCCAGGCGGCGTACGGTCCGGTCGACGCTCAGGGTCAGCCGGCGGCCCCGCCCCTTGAGCTGCAGCCAGGGATCGAACCCCAGGATGTCGTAGCGGGCGCTCTCCAGCGCACCGCCGCTCAACAAAAAGACGGTACCTTCCCGGTCGGCCAGGCGCGCGGCCAGATCGGTCAGCGCAAAGGGCAGCGCAACGGCCCGGGTGCGCACCTCGGCCACGCGGCCGCCGGCCTCCAGGATGCGGCTGATCGATGGTGTGGTGGTGTCCAAGGGCGGCCTCAGTGAATGGTCAGTTGCGCGGCATGGGGTTCGCAGCGGCGCAGCGGCGCGCTGAGCGGCCCTAAGCGAAGAAAATTTTCGATCAGCTCGAAACCGGCCTCGGTCATGAAGCTTTCCGGATGGAATTGCACCCCGTGCAGGGGGTATCCGGGATGCGAGAGCCCCATGACGACGCCGTCCTCACAACGCGCGGTGATCTCGAGATCCGGCGAACGGACGTCCACCATCAGGGAGTGGTAGCGCGCCGCCGCAAAGGGGCTGGGCAGCCCGGCAAACAACGCCCGGCCCGTGTGGTGCACCAGGCTGATCTTGCCGTGCCGCGGCTGGGGCGCCCGCAGGGTTCGCCCCGCGAAAACCTCATTGATGCACTGCATGCCCAGGCAGACGCCCAACACCGGAATCCGGCCGTACCATTCGCGGATGATCGCCATGGAGATACCGGCATGGGCGGGGTCCCGGGGGCCCGGGCTGACCAGAAGATAATCGGGTTCGATCGGGGCAACCTCGGGCAGGGCCAGTTTGTCGCTGCGGAAAACGAAGATGTCCAGGTCGTACTGCAGAAACATCTGGACCAGATTGAAGGTAAATGAATCGTAATTGTCGATCACCAGCAGCCGGCCCGGCATCGTCTGTTCTCTCCATAAAAAAACGCCACCCCGCTGAGTCTGGGTGGCGTTGGCCTAGTGCATAACTCAATTTCTTGCCGATCCTATGATGAAGCATCACCATACCAGATTGTCCCCGGCCGTCAAGTCCCCAAGCAGCTTCTCAAAAAAAGTCTTTCGTCCGCGAGCACTCGGTCAGGCCTTGCAGGAAGTTGTGGCGGGAGCGTGTCGGAACCGATGCGAACGTGCCGCATGGAATGGGATGGAATCCGCGGGCCGGCGGCGGGGAACTTCAGCTGAGATGGTCGCTCATCAGCTCGTCGTAGACCTCGTCGGACTCTTTTTCCACCACCGTCTGGATGCGACGGTACTGTTTCATCAATTTGGAAGCCAGGGGGGTCAACCGCGAACCGCGCCCTTCCCGCATCACCAGGGGCTTGCCGATGCGCGCCTCGGAGGCTTTGATGCGGCACCAGACGGCCCGGTAGCTCATGTGCAGGTCCCGGGCGGCGGCCTGCAGCGATCCCAGGCGCTCGATGGCCTCCAGGATGCGATAGCGGCCCAGGCCGAAGACGACCTGGCCCTTGGCGTCTTCGATCCAGAGCTTGGAGCGGATTTGGTAATCGATGGGATGCTCTTCTGTCATGGCAATACACTTTTCTTGCCTATCCGGTCAGGCGCCCTGCCGGCGGCAAGCGGATTCCAAAGCCGGCGCTCGTGGACCGCCATCTTCACTTTCTATCAAAAGTCCCTCGTCAAGGCAATCGGCTTGTCGGTTCGTTGCGGTGTGCGGACGGCGGTTCGGCGAACAAACGAACCCTCAATACCCGTCAACACCGCGCAGCAACAATATCAAAATTGACATATGTACCGTAATGAGCTAAGCACCTTTCAATCGACAACGGACCGGCCATAAGGGTTTCGCTGCGTTCGGTCCCCGTTTGCGAACAGGGTGTAGGCCTTTTGACCGGTATTCATACTGATATTGCTAGCTTGCCCACCGAGCGTGCCCAGCGCCGGTCGGGCCCGCATCCCGCGCGGTTTTATCGGCGTTTCAATCGCCGCCTGGATCAACTGGCCGTGCCCGCCGCGGTCAACGAGACCCTGGCCGCCGGGCTGTGGGAACAACTGGATGCCAAGGGCGATCCCCGCTCCGACGTCTACTGGCTGTTGACGGCCCGTCTGGCGGAAATGACCCTTTTGTGCGCCGGCCATTATGCCGACTGCGGGGAGATCGGCCCCGCCGGCGATCTGCTGCTCAACCCCCGGCGCGTTCTGGTATACCTGCGGGGGGCCCCAGGGCCGGTCCTCAAGGAGCGCCACCGCCCGCTTTCCGATCAATTCAATCCGGGCAATCTGTCCCTGCCGGATTTTGCGGCCTGGTTCCGCGACAATGCCATGACGCACATCACGGAGCCGGCCTTGTTGAAAGCCTTCCGCGCGCGCTTGGCGCGTTGCGGACGGATGGCGGCGTATCTGGAGGGGTTTCAAGCCCGACTGACCCGGGTGGCCGACGTCATGCGCTTCGGGTTCGCGGCCAGGGGCCTGCAGACCGGCCGTCCGCACCCCCTGACCTGCGGCTTCGACACCGCGGAATACCGCCGCCTGGGCCGTCATGTAAGCCGGCTCTGCAGCAACCCCGCGTTTCACAGTCCCTACCTGGCGGCGCCGGTGGTTCGCCAAGAGACCCCGTACACGGTGGCCGGTTCATCCCGGCGCGCCGTGCTCCGGGCCGCCACCTGATGTCTGATGCACGAAAGGAAGATGTTCGATATGCCCATCGGATCCTACGCTTTGGAGGATTTCCTCGATCTGGTGAAATCGTTTCACGGCAGCGTGGCCCCCGGGATTCTCCTGGGGGGGTTCATGGTGGCCGCCCTCCAGAAGCAGCTTCCCAGGGACCGGCTCTACGACGCCCTCTGCGAAACCTCGGCCTGTCTGCCGGATGCCGTGCAGCTTTTGACCCCCTGCACGACCGGCAACGGCTGGCTCAAGGTCATCGACCTGGGGCGCTACGCGGTCACCCTCTACGACAAGGAAAATGGACACGGTCTGCGGGCCTATGTCGATACCGCCAAGCTGGCGCCCTATCCGGCCCTCGCGGAATGGTACTACAAGCGCAAACCCAAAAAGGCCCAGGACAAAAAGCGCCTCCTGGCGGAGCTCAAGGCGGCCGGGGCGGACGTGTGCAGCTTTCAGCCGGTGCGCATCCCGCAGCGGTTCATGGGCAAGGCCTCCCGCGGCGCCATGGCGCCGTGTCCGGTGTGCGGCGAAGGCTACCCCGTGACGCATGGCGCGGTCTGCCGGGGCTGCCAGGGGGAGGCCCCCTACGTATCCCCGGCGGAACAGGACGCGGCGCCGTTTCTGCCGTCGCCGGTGGTTGATACCGTGGCCCTGCACCAGGCCGTGGGGCTGCCCCTGCTGCATGACCTGACCCAGATCGAGCCGGGGCGCTCCAAGGGCCCGGTCTTCCGGCGCGGACAGGTCATCGACGTGGGGGACATCTGCCGCCTGCAGCGCATGGGCCGCCGCAAGCTCCATGTCGAGGAGCGCCTACCGCCCGCCTCGGATTGGGTTCACGAGGACGAGGCGGCCCGGGCCTTTGCCGACGCCATGGCCGGTGACGGCGTTGTCCACGACGGCATGCCGCGGGAGGGCAAGATCACCTTCACCGCCGCACGCGACGGCCTGCTGGTGGTGGACAAGCCGCTGCTGGAAGCCTTCAACATGCTCGAGGGCGTCATGTGTGCCGCGCGCCAGAACTTTTCCGTGGTGCAGGCCGGTCGTGCCCTGGCGGCCACGCGGGCCATTCCCCTCTACCTGCCCTTGAGCCAGTATGCACGGGCCATGGCGGTGCTGAGCGGCGGCCCGCTTTTCAGCGTACGCGCCATGCGCCGGGCCCGGGTGGGCATCCTGGTAACGGGGACCGAGGTGTTCGAAAACCGGATCGTGGACGGCTTTGCCCCCGTCATCCGCAACAAGGTGGAACGCCTCGACTGCCGGGTGGTCTGGCAGAAAATCCTCCCCGACGATCGGGCCGCCATTGCCGAGGCGGCGGCCGAAGCCGGGGAGGCCGCGGTGGAACTGCTGGTGACCACCGCCGGGCTTTCCGTGGATCCGGACGACGTCACCCGCCTGGGACTGGCCGACGCCGGGGCCGAGACCGTGCGCTACGGGGCGCCGGTGCTGCCCGGGGCCATGCTGTTTCTGGCGCGGATCGGCGCCATGCAGGTCATCGGGGTGCCGGCCTGCGCACTGTATCACAAGGCCACCAGCTTCGATCTGGTGCTGCCGCGGATCCTGGCCGGCTTCGATCCTGATCGCCGGGATTTGGCCCGGCTGGCCGAAGGGGCCTTTTGTCTGGGATGCAAAACCTGCACGTTTCCCAAGTGCGGTTTCGGAAAATAACCTGGTGTCCATCCAGAAAAGGCATCTTTTGGCCCCGGCCGCCGTTCTCGCTCTTTGGAAATCCTCGACGTAGCGCGCTACGCCTGCGGTTTCCAAA
>CAYMQN010000094.1:0-13740 GCA_964392545.1 uncultured Desulfobacteraceae bacterium | reverse complement strand
CCGTTTGATTCATTTGCAAATGTAATAAAGAGCGAGGGTGCTGCGAAAGAAATCATTATTTTCGGCGATAACAAAGGATGTCGTCAATGGGTCCCTTTCAGTCTGCAAAGATTTCCTTTTTGGCAACATCAGGCGTTTCCTGATAATGACTTCGACAGGTGGAATTGGGTATGGGGTGGGATGCTGATTGAGGTGGGAAAAAGGGCGTAATCACCTGAATCGGTCATTGCTCATTGGGAAAAGCCGATTACGATGACGACCACGACAACGACCAGCAGAAAACCGGCGCTCTGCGGTCATTCCCGGGCTTGACCCGGGAATCCATCGCCATCCACTGACGGTCTATGTAACTTCCTGGATGCCCGCGCGGGCGTGACCGTGGGCGTTATTTTGCCGTAACCAACGACCCCTGACCCGTGACGGGATTCAAAGCCCGGGCACCATGGTTTCGGGCAGTTGGATGCAGAACCGGCACCCCATCCCGGTGTCGGATTCCAGGCGCAGGGTGCCGCCCATTTTCTGCACGGCGCGTTTGACGATGGCCAGGCCGATGCCGGTGCCTTTGTATTCGCTGGCTGTGTGGAGGCGTTGAAAGATCCGGAATATCTGTGCGTGGTAGCGGGGCGCGATGCCGATGCCGTTGTCCTGCACGCAGATCTCGAAGCCGTTTTCGAATATGGCCGGCCGGCAGCCCACCTCGACCCGCTTCAGCTCCGACTGATTGAATTTGAAGCCGTTGCGGATCAGTTCGATCAGGATCTGACGCAGCAAAAAGCGCTCGCCCCGCAGTTCGGGGCAGCCCTGGGCCACGGTCAATTGCCGATCGGGCCGGTCTTCGTAGATGGACCGCATCTCGTCGAAGAGTTCCTGTAGATCGAAGGGCTCGATGCTGACCTCATGGTCCTTGATCCGGTAGAGGGTCTCCAGGTCCTCGATTTGATGGTGCCCCTGCCGCACGGCGGTGTGGATGCCTTCCAGGAATTTTTTGGGTTCGCCCTGGAGCGTGTCGGCCAGGTCTTCGAAGAGGAAATTGGTATAATTCTGGACGGCCCGCAAGGGGGCCTTGAGGTTGTGGGTCAGGGCGTAGGCGTATTCGGTCAGTTCCTCGTTGATCTGATGGCGGGCTTCCTCTTCCTGCTTGCGCTCGGTGATGTCTTCGACCAGGGTATTGAACCATTGCGGCCGCCCCTTGTCATCGCGGACCATGGACACGCTTTTGCGCACCCACACGGCCGTGCCGTTTTTCCGCAGGTAGCGGTTTTCGAGTACGAAGCTGGAGATCTCCCCGGCGAGCAGCCGTTCGACCAGTTTTTGATTGTCCGCCAGGTCGTCAGGGTGGATGAGCTTGTCGAAATGAAAGCTGCGGAGCTCTTCGAGGGTGTAGCCGGTCAGCGTGCCGTAGGCGGGGTTGGCGTCCACCAGGAACCCATCCGGGTTTCGCAGGGCAAAGCCGATGCGGGCTTCGGCGAAGGCGCTGCGGAACTTCTCCTCGCTCAGGCGCAGCGCCGCCTCTGCCTGCTTCAGGCGTTGGATGTTCATGGCCACGCCGAACCAGCGCACGATGCGGCCTTGGGCGTCCTGTATCGGCCGCCCGATGACCCGGAACCACTCGTAGCGGCCGTCGTGTTTGCGCACCCGGTATTCCAGGTCGTAGGGTCCCCGCCCGGCCACCGCCGCCTGCCAGGCGGCCATGGCACGCGGTTGGTCTTCGGGGTGCAGCAGCCGGTTCCATCCTTCGCCGAGATGCTCGCTCACGGGCACACCGGTGTAACGTTCCCACTGGCGGCTCTGGTAGTCGCAGAAGCCGTCCGGCCGGGTGGTAAAGACCATGCCGGGAATGGACTCCAAGGTCTGGCGGTGGAAGGATTCGCTTTCCGCCAGCGCCCGTTGGGCTTTCTTTTGTTCGGTGATGTCCGTGTTGGTGCCGCTCAAGATCAGTGGCTCGCCGGCGGCGTCGCGTTCGACGACCCGACCCCGACCCAGGATCCAGAGCCAGCGGCCGTCCTTGGTGCGCATGCGGAATTCGGCGGCGTAGGTCTGATCTTCGGAAGAAGCAAGGCGCGAGCGGATCAGGGTTATCGTGGGCTCGAAATCGTCAGGGTGGCAGAGGTTCTTCCAGCCCTCGAAGTTCATGGGAATTTCTTGGTCGGCGTAGCCCAGCATTTCGTACCAGCGGGGGCTGTAGTAGGTTTCCTTGGTGACCAGGTTCCACTCCCAGATGGCGTCCGCGGTGGCCTCGATGGCCAGTGAGAGCCGACGCTCGTTGCGGCGCAGCCGAGCTTCGATGCGTTTGCGGTCGGTGACGTCGTGAACGATGGAAACCAGCAGATCGCGACCCCGATGGACGATGGGGCCGCTGAAGACTTCGACGTCGCGCACGCTGCCGTCCGCCAGGCGGTGCCGGAAATGGAACGGCGCTCTTCCCTCGGAGCGCGCTGTCTGCATGAGGGTCTCCACCTCTTCGGGCGGCAGGGTGTTGATGTCGGTGATATCGAGACGGGTGAGGGCTTCATGGGGGTAGCCATAGAAGGTGCAGGCGGCCTCGTTGGCGTTGACGATGGCCCCGGTGGCCGGATCGATGACGAGCATGACGGCGTGGTGCCGTTGGAATAGATTTAAATAGAGATCGTCGGGGGGCGCGGGAGGCTTGGCGTCCCGCCCGGCTGAAGTGGGGGCTCGCTCGTCACTCATGGGCAGTCCGAATGCACTTGCCGGTTTCCGGCAGCGAATGGTGCCGTTTCCGGATTCCGATCGGCCGGGCCGGCGTTGGTTTGGCCTATTGCGTTGCAACTTGGGTAGAATACGTCGGAGGGAACGCGCATGTCAAATGGTCCTTGATGGCGGGTATGATTCTTCTTTCCAGCTCGCCGGGCGTTGACAGTTGGCCGGCCAGGGTCATACAGGCAGTTCGTGCACCAGTTCGGCGGGCAGGTTCAGGCGGGCCGCCAGCATGGCCAGATAGGCTTTCTCGGGCGCCGTCGAAAAAGGATCCAGGGGAAGGGACGGGGCCGCGCGTTGCGGAAAACGCCGTACCCCGCATCCCTTCATCTACGGTGAAGACCGTATGGCATCGACGGCTCGCCTGTAGTACCGGAGGAAGTGCCGCCGGTTTTGTGAAATCGAAATCTGCATTTCGATGATCCCGAACCGCCACGGCCAACGGAGCCCGCAATGCCGTCCGCCATCCCCCTCGATACCCTTCGCACCCGGGCGATTGCCCTGGGCGCCTCCCTTGCCGGGTGCGTGCCGGCGGCGGCCCTCCTGAAGTCCGCGTCCCATCGCGGTCTCACCTTCGAGCGCCACTTGCAGGAAGGTCTTGCGGTGGTGGTGATCGCCCTGGCCCATGACGAAAACCGCCTCAAAATGGATTGGTGGGACAACAGCCGGGGCCATACGCCGGGCAACCGTTTGTTGATCAAGGTCAATCGCCGTCTTATCAAGTGGCTGCGAAAACGCTACGGCGTCGATGCCCGGGATCTGCCCTATGAAGGCCCCGAGGGCGGCGTCTTTCTCAAAGACGCCGCTGTGCTGGCCGGCATCGGGGTGATGGGCCGCAACAACCTCGTCGTGACCCCCCGCTACGGCCCCCGGGTGCGCTTGCGGGCCCTGCTGGTGGATTGTCCCCTGGAGTATTCATCCCCGCTGGAAGACTTTGCGCCCTGCACGGGCTGTACCGCCCCCTGCCTGCAGGCCTGTCCGGAAGCCGCCTTTACCGGCGGCGGCTACCAGCGCGAGCGCTGCCAGCGGCAGATGGCAAAAAACGAAGCGGCCAAGATCGTGCTGCGCTCGCCGGTGGTGGGCATGCCCACGCGCTACAAGGTGGCCTACTGCCGCCGCTGCGAGCTGGCCTGCCCGGTGGGGCGTGAGTTTTGAACGATCCCGCCACCGCTGGTGGAGGGGCCGGAGGGGTTCTACCGAGCCAGGGCCGTTAAAGTGGTTTCTTCATTTTCTGTCCCGCAGATATAGATCTCACTCTGCGTGGAATTGCCCGAATAGGACGACACCCGCCTCAAATCGATCCCCCATTGCACCGGCCGATCCCGTCTGAAGGGCATTCCGCTGCCCATGATGTAGCCCAGCCCCCGCGACCAGTCCGGGTCGTGCTCGAAATCGCAGCCGCCGCAGGCCATGACCCCCAACTCCCGGGAATAGGGCAGGATGACGATGCGGGCGGGGCCCTCCTTGATCCGCCGATAGAGGTCGTCCTTCAAAAGCAGCTCGAGAAAGGCGCGGCCCACGCGGGGTTCGGGATTGACCAGCAGGATCGTGTCGATGGCCGCCAGCGGCAGGTAGCGCAGGACCTCGGCCTCAGCCCGCAGAATGACCAGGTTGGCCGGTGATTCCTGCTGGGCCGACAGCCGGCCGTCGCGCCACTGCCGGGCGATCCTGCCGTAATAGGAGCCCTCGCAGGATGCTGTGGCCCCGTCGAAGATGTCCGAGGCGATGACGGCCATGTCGGGGTTCTTCAGCGCGATCAGGCGGGCCGCTTCGCCCGCACCGCAGCCGATTTCCAGCAAGACGCGCGGCATCTGCAGGAGCCGGTTGGCCTTGCCGATGTCGTCCGGACGGTTGCCGTGATCGCGAAGATAGGCCGCCAGCGCGCAGGGAAGCGGATCCCTGTGATGCGGTTGGATCGAAACGCCTGGAGGGTGACAGGATGGGTCGTTGGGTGGCGATGGGCAGGATGGTGCAAGCGACAAGGGGCGGATTTCCAGGCGGGGGGGCGGTGCAGGATCGGCGGGCGGCTCCGGAGGCGGCCGCCGGATTTCATGGCCGCTGCGGCGGCTTAGAATAGCCCGCAGCGGGAGGCTGATCCGGCACAAGGCCTTCCAGCCCATGGCAGAAACCCGGTTTTTCACCGCGGCCGTACTCCTTTACGTTGGCTCCGCAATCGTTTCCCATCGGTTCAACCGCACGCACCGCTGCGTAAAAAGAACGGCAACCCTGCATGTTTTGAATAGATACGGGAAAAGGGAAATTGTCAACGGGAATGTGCCGTCCTTGGTGCATTGGGCCCGTCAGTCGTCAATGGTCATGGGTTACGGCGGAGGCCAATATCGGGGGAATCGGGTGCGGACCGGGCGGGAATACGTCCTGGACCCCATTTATGCGGCCTCGCTCCCGGGGGAGGATAATCCGTACGCATCGCTTCGCCAACCGCCGTGCGGGCCAGGGGCCTCCGGCATCGCGGGGTGTCGGATGCGCTTGACCACGCTGACGAAAGGGGGCAACGGCCATGCAGGTACCACTCGAAATCACGTATCGGGATATCGAAAAGAACGACGCCCTGGAGACGCTGATCCGGGAGAAAGCGGCCAAACTGGAGGAGATCCAGGAAGATATCGTGAGTTGCCGCATCGCTGTCGAAAAGGTCCAGGAGCATCAGCGCAGCGGCAGCCCCTACCGCATCCGCATCGTTACGCGGATACCGCCCGGCAAGGAGCTTGTGGTGAGCCGCGAGCCGGGGGAGGGCGAGACCAACGAACAGCTTAAAACCGCAGTGAACAAGGCTTTCGATGCCATGCGGCGGCAGGTCCTGCGTCAGAAGGAGAAGCAGCTCGGCGAGGTCAAGACCCATACCCAGGAGCCGTTTCTGGGCCATGTGGTGCGGCTGGATCCGGATCAGGATTTTGGGTTTCTGCGCTCCCTCGAGGGCCGGGAAATCTATTTCCACCGCAACAGTGTCGTGCACGACGATTTCGACCGCCTGGAAATCGGCACCGGGGTGCGTTTCGTCGCCCAGGAAGGCGCCCAGGGCCCCCAGGCCAGTACGGTGCAGATCGTGGACAAGCCGGGCGCCCGGGCGGGCCGGGTCGAGGAGCCGAAGGTGGACACCCCCGAGGGCTGGCAGCCGTGAGGCATTTTCCTTCCCTATGGCGGTCGGTGCCGCCAGGGCCGCGGCGCACCGTGATGACGGGAGATAGCGACCATGGCCGCCGTTGAACTGATCGGTCATCTGGCGGGGCTGTTGACCACCTTCAGCGCCTCGCCGCAGCTCTGGTACTCCTACCGGTCCCGCGACGTGGCCAGCTTTGACCTCAAGTTCCTCCTGATGCTGGCCACGGGCCTTTTTCTGTGGGCCGTCTACGGCATGGTGATCGGTTCCCTGCCGATCATCGTATTCAACCTGATCGGCGGTTCCCTCTGGCTGCCCATCATCGGGATGAAAATCAAGGAAATCCGCGGCCGGCGAGGGGGGCCGCCGTCCACTTGAGGACGCGGCAGGAAGTCCACCTACCATGAAGGACGCGGAGGTGAATACAAACAGAAAGAAAGCGATTTACCATAACTACTTTCATCCGAAAGGAGACGTTCCCATGCCTGAATTCGCCCACCCATTTGCCGGTAACGCCCTGGACCGCAAGGTCACCCACCAGGAACTGGTGCGCGCCGTACGCTACAGCATCGCCGCCGAGTTCGAAGCCATCCAGCTTTATATGCAGTTGGCCGAGTCCACCGACAACGAGAAAGCCCGCGCGGTGCTCACCGACATCGCCAACGAGGAGCGCGAGCACGTCGGCGAGTTCTACACCCTCCTCAAGGAACTCGAACCGGACGAGGAAAAATACTACCGGGAAGGCGAGGAGGAAGTGCGGGAGATGTTCAGCAAGATGAAGGGGTAGGGGAAACCGGTCAATAGTCATTGGTTACGGCAACCATCGGGCGCCATGGTGTCTTGCCCGCGAAGGTGGACGTTCTGGAAGGCAGGAGGCAGTCTCCCCGGCCTGGCTGGATTCCCGGGTCAAGCCCGGGAATGACGACCTGGGGTGGTTTTTTTCGTGGTCCCTGGCCGTCATGCCCGCGAAAGCGGGCCTCCAGGACGTTGGAGTGCACCACAGGCGGTCCGCCCTGGATTCCCGGGTCAAGCCCGGGAACGGCAATACGGAACGGGGGTTTATCGGTGTCGTTGACGGAATGGCTGGTCGAAATAGAAGTACTGTGGAGATGAAACGGGAAGAACATAACGCGGAACCTGCAAAAGGTTGGAAAGTGTCGGCACGGCTCGTGCTGGCCATGCTGCTCTTCGTCGCGCCCGCCCGCGGGGAGGATCTTATTTCCGTCTATCGCAGCGCCTTGGATTCGAGCAACCGCCTGGAGCGGGTGCGCGCCGACGTGCGCTACGAGCAGGCCTCCCGCGACGAGGCCCGGGCCGGGCTCCTGCCGAAACTGCGGGGGGCGGCCACCCTCACCCGCAACGACACCCGGATCGAGGGCTTCGGCGAAGATTTCGCCGGCCGTGCACTGCCCCCGGGAGTGTTCGCCGGCTCCGTCGAGAAAACCCATACCGGCGGCAGCTACAGCTTCCGCCTCATCCAGCCGCTCGTCGACGCCCAGGCCTGGTCGGCCGTCGATGCGTCCGACGCCCGCATCGCTGCCGGGCAGGCCGCGGTGACGGTTGTCGAACAAAACCTTATCCTCGAGGTGGTGGATGCCTATTTCACCCTCCTGCGCGCCCAGGCCGACGCCCGCGCCGTCCGAACCCGCCGCGAACGGATGGCCGAGACCCTCGGCCGGGCCGAGGCCAATCTCGCGGTAGGGGCCGGCGACATCATCGCGGTTCACGAAGCACGGGCCGCCCGCGACGCAGCGCAAGCCGCTGTGATTGAGTCCCGCAACGCGGTCCGCATCGCCCGGGCCCGGCTCGAACGGCTGACCCATCGGCCGGTGGGGGCTTTGGACGAGCTGGGCCGGATAGAGGCCCGGCCGCCGGAACCGAACCGCATATCCTCATGGGTCCGGACGGCCGCCGAGAATCACCCCCTTCTGCGGCAGACGCAGCTCCGGCTGGCGGCGGCGCGGAAGCGCATCCATTTCGAACGCCGGGCGCGCTGGCCGCAACTCGACGCCACGGCCGGCTACGGGTACGACAAAGGAAGCTTCCTGCCCAGTTCGGAACGCTGGCAGGGGAGCGTCGGCCTGGCGTTGACCCTGCCGTTCTACGAGGGGGGCGCCATCGGCGCCCGGGTCCGTCAAGCCGAGGCCCGTGTGGCCGCCCTGTCGCAACGGCTGCAGGAACTGGAGGATCGCATCGGCCTCGAAACCGAGAACGCTTTTCTGCGTCTCGAGGATTCGGTGTCCCGGCTGGCAGCGGCCGAGCAAGGGCTCGATTCCGCCCGGGTTTCCCTCCAGGCCACCCGCCAGGGGCTTCGTTTGGGCACCCGCACGATCGTTGACCTGCTGGCTGCGATCGAAGCGCTCGAGGCGTCCGAACGCTCCTACCACCACGCCCGCTACCAGCACGTCACAGGGCGGATACGCCTCAAAGCCGCCGCCGGGGTGGTGGCTGAAAAGGACGCCCTGGCCCTGAACGCCCTGTTGCGCGGTGCTGCAGCGCCGGCGCCGCCACCGGTCGATGGGGACAACGGAAACCGCCCACCGAAACGGGAACCATGAAAAAAGCGAAAACGATACTGCGCTGGTTGATACCCCTGGTCGTCGTCGGGGCGGCGGGCGCCGCGGTCTATTGGTACCTCTTCGACGACCGGCCGCCGGAAGACAGGCTCCATCTCTACGGCAACGTGGAAATCCGGCAGGCCCACCTGGCCCTGGAAAGCCCCGGCCGCATCGTGTCGGTTCACGTGCAGGAAGGCGATCGCGTGGCGGCCGGGAAGGTGCTGGCCGAAGTCGACACGCGGCGCTACAAGGCCCGGGTGACGCGCGCCGAGGCCGAGGTGGCGGCCCAGGAAGACGTTTTGGACCGCCTGCTTGCGGGCAGCCGTCCGGAGGAAATCGCCGCGGCCCGGGCCCGGGTCCGGGCGGCCGAAGCGGCCCTGGAAGAGGCCCGCAAGACCTTTCGGCGCTCGCGGCGTCTGGCGCAATCCCAATATGTCTCCCAGCAGCAGCTGGACCGTCACCAGGCCGCCCTGGATGCCGCGCGGGCCTCGCTGGATGCGGAAAAGCAGATGCTGGCCCTGGCCATCCAGGGGCCGCGTCAGGAGGATATCGATGCCGCCCGGTCCACCCTCGCGGCCCGGCGGGCGGCCCTTTCCCTGGCCGAAGAGGAACTGGCCGACACGCGCCTGGCGGCGCCGGTGGACGGGGTCATCCGCGACCGCATCCTGGAGCCCGGCGACATGGCCTCTCCCGCCAAGCCCGTGGTAACCCTGGCCCTTACCAGCCCCCTATGGATCCGGGCCTACGTCGAGGAACCCGACCTGGGCAAAATCGCCCCGGGCATGCCCGCCGAAGTGCGCACCGACAGCTATCCGGACAAGCGCTATACGGGCTGGGTCGGTTATATTGCGCCCACGGCCGAATTCACGCCCAAACAGGTCCAGACCACCGAACTGCGCAGCAAGCTGGTCTACCAGGTCCGGATCTTCGTCTGCGATCCGCAAAACGAGCTGCGCCTGGGCATGCCGGCCACCGTGACCCTTACGCCGGGGGCGCCGGACCGGCCGGGGCGCCCGGCGGTCGCCGACCCCTGCCCGGAGGACAACGATGGCAACGGCCGCCGGTGAGGACGGGGACGCTCCCCTGGTCTTCGAAGACGTGGTGAAACGCTTTGCCTCCGGGCGCCGCACCGTGACCGCCCTGGCGGGGGTCAGCCTGGGCATTGGGGCCGGTGCCGTGACCGGGTTGATCGGGCCGGACGGCGCCGGCAAGACGACCCTCCTGCGGCTTGCGGCGGGGCTGCTCCAACCCGACCAGGGCCGCGTTGCGGTATTGGGATCCGATCCGGGCCGCCCGCTTCGCCAAGGGGAGGCCGCCGTCGGCTACATGCCCCAGCGCTTCGGCCTCTACGAAGAGCTCACCGTTCAGGAAAACCTCGACCTGTACGCCGACCTGCAGGGCCTTCCGGCCGCCGCGCGGCGGGAGCGCTTTGCGGATCTCATGCCGATGACCGGCCTCGAACCGTTTACCGGCCGCTATGCCGGCGATCTTTCGGGCGGCATGAAGCAGAAACTCGGCCTGGCCTGCGCCCTGGTGCGGGTCCCGCGGCTGCTGCTGCTCGACGAGCCGACGGCCGGGGTGGACCCGGTGTCGCGCCGGGAACTCTGGGAGATCGTCTACCGCATGGTGGACGCGGAAGGCCTCAGTGTGCTGCTGAGCACGGCCTATCTGGACGAGGCCGAGCGCTGCCGGCGGGTCATTCTGATGCACCGGGGGCGCCTGCTGGGCAGCGATGCCCCGGAGCGCTTCAGCCGGGAGCTCGAGGGGCGGGTCTTCCACGTCGGCACCCCCGATGGCACGGCGCGGTCGCTGCAGCAGCGCCTCCTGGGTGCTTCGCAAGTGGTGGATGCCGTGGTTCAGGGCCGGGGGGTGCGCATGGTGACCGCCGGGCCGGCGGACCAGGCCGATCCCGCGGGCATCGTTCCCCAAGACTACCGCGAGGCGGTCGAAACGCTCGCCCCCCGGTTCGAGGACGCCTTCATCGATCGCCTGCAGGCCGAAAGCGAGGGCCGGTCCGACGGAGGCGTCGATCTGTCAACCGTGGTAGGCGAAGCCCTGGAAGGCGGCGAGGCCATTCGGGTGAAGGGTCTGACGCGCCGCTTCGGGGATTTCTATGCGGTCAAGGGCATCAGCTTTGCGGTGCGCGCCGGCGAGGTGTTCGGGTTGCTGGGGGCCAACGGCGCCGGCAAATCCACCACCTTCCGGATGCTGTGCGGCCTGCTGCCGGCCAGCGACGGCTCCTTGCAGGTGGCCGGCCGCGACCTGCGGCGCGCCGGGGCCGCCGCGCGCAGCCGCATCGGCTACATGGCCCAGCATTTTTCCCTCTACGGCGACCTGTCGGTTGGCGAAAACCTGCGCTTTTTCAGCAGCGTCTACGGGTTGCGCGGAAGGGACCGGCGCCGCCGGATGCACTGGGCCCTCGAGGAATTCGGTCTCGCGGCATACGAGGATCGGCGCAGCGGCCGCCTGCCGCTGGGGTATCAACAGCGCCTGGCCCTGGCGGCCGCCCTGATGCACGGGCCGGCCATCCTCTTCCTGGACGAGCCCACCTCGGGGGTCGACCCCCTGGCGCGCCGGGAATTCTGGCAGCACATCGGGGCCCTGGCCGAAGAGGGCGTCACCGTGCTGGTGACCACCCACTTCATGGAGGAGGCGGAATACTGCGATCGGCTGGTGATCATGGATCAGGGCGAGATCCTGGCCGAAGGCACGCCGACCGAGCTGAAGGCCCCCTTCGCGACCGACGAACGGCCGGACCCGACCATGGAAGACACTTTTATCGGCCTGATCGAAAACCGCGCCAAGGAGGCCTCATGAGCGATCGCGCCGCAGCATCCCGCCGCCGCGGCAGGCGCTGGATGCGGCTGCGGGGGATGATGCGCAAGGAGTTCCGGCAGATCGTCCGCGACCCCTCCAGCATCGCCATCGCCTTCGTGCTGCCGCTGATCCTGCTGTTCATCTTCGGCTACGGCGTGTCCCTGGACGCCACCGACGTACCCCTGGCGCTGGTGGTGGAAACACCCTCGGCCCAGACGGCCGCCTTCGTGGGCGTCTTCGAGCGTTCGGCCTATTTTGCGCCCCGGCGCTTTTCCTCCGTACAGGCGGCCGAGGATGCTCTGAAAAGGGGCCGGGTGGATGCCATTGTCTGGCTGCGGGGCAATTTCGCCGCCGATCTCCTGGACGGCGATCCCGCCGCCATCGGCGTTTTCATCAACGGGGTCGACGCCAACACCGGGCGGATCGTCAAGGGGTACGTTCAGGGCGCCTGGCGGCGTTGGCTGGGGCACCGGGCGGCCTCCCAGGGGGTGCGTCCGGCGGTGCCCGTGGCCGTCGAGCAGCGGGTCTGGTTCAATCCCGGCCTGCGCAGCCGCAATTTCCTGGTCCCCGGTCTGATCGCCATCATCATGACCCTGATCGGCGCCCTGCTGACGGCGCTCGTGGTGGCCCGGGAATGGGAGCGCGGAACCATGGAGGCCCTCTTGGCCACGCCGATCCGGGTGGCCGAAATCCTGCTCGGCAAGATCGTGCCCTATTTCGTTCTCGGCATGGGCGGGCTGCTGCTTTCGGTGGCCATGACCATCTGGCTTTTCGACGTACCGCTGCGCGGCAGTCTCGTTGTGTTGATGGGCGTCTCGGCCCTTTTCCTGCTGGCCGCGCTGGGCATGGGACTGCTGATTTCGACCCTCGCCCGCAATCAGTTCGTGGCCGGCCAGGCGGCCATCATCGTGACCTTCCTGCCGGCCTTCATGCTTTCCGGCTTCATCTTCGACATCGACAGCATGCCGCTGATCATTCAGGCCGTCACCTACCTGATCGCGGCCCGCTACTACGTGGCGATTCTGCAGACCGTCTTTGCGGCGGGCGACGTGTGGTCGGTCATCTGGCCCAACGCCCTGGCCCTGGCCGTCATGGCGGCCGTTTTTCTATTGCTGGTCCGCCGCTTCAGCCGCAGGGAACTCGACTAGGGGATACCCCATGCTGCGTCGCATTCTGGCTTTGATCGTCAAGGAATTCCTGGCCCTGCTCAAGGACCGCCGCAGCCGCACGGTGATCATCATCCCCCCGTTTCTCCAGCTGATCGTGTTCGGGTATGCGGCGACCTTCGACCTCAGGGAGGTCCCCTATGCCGTCTACAACGAGGACCGCGGTGCCGCCTCGCGCGATCTGCTGGCCCGCTTCGAGGGGGTGTCCACCTTTCGGCTGAAGGCGCATCTGACACGCGAGGAGCAGATCCCGTCCGTGATCGACAGCAAGCAGGCCCAACTGGTGCTGCACTGCGGACCGGAGTTCAGCAGCGATCTGGCGGCCGCGCGCACGGCCCGTCTGCAGGTGATCGTCGACGGGCGCAATTCCAACAGCGCCCTCATCCTGCTGGGCTATGTGCGCACGATCGTGAACGATTTCAGTCAGGAATGGCTTTCCCGCCAGGGCACGGTCACGGATCCGGCCGTCCTCACCATGCGGGCCTGGTTCAACCCCAACCTGGAAAGCCGCTGGTTCGTGGTGCCGGGCATCGTGGGCCTGCTCACCACGGTGGTGACCATGCTCGTAACGGCCCTGTCCGTGGCCCGGGAAAGGGAAGCCGGCACCTTCGACCAGCTCCTGGTCAGCCCGCTGCGACCGGTGGACATCCTGCTGGGCAAGGCCATCCCCGGTTTCGTCATCGGGGCGGTGGAGGCCAGTTTCATCATTCTGGCGGCGGTGGCCTGGTTCGGCGTGCCCCTGCGGGGCAGCCTGCCGGCACTCTACGCCGGGCTGGGGCTTTTCCTGCTCTCGGCGATCGGCGTGGGTCTGATGATTTCCTCGCTGGCCGTCACCCAGCAGCAGGGGCTTTTCGGCGCCTTCCTTTTCCTGGTGCCGGCCATCATCCTGTCCGGGTTCGCAACCCCGATCGCCAACATGCCGGTCTTCATGCAGCACCTGACCCTCCTCAACCCGCTGCGCTACTTCATGGTCATCCTGCGCAGCGTCTTCCTGGAGGGCGCCACGGCGCCCATGCTGTGGGGGCAATACTGGCCGATGGGCGTGATCGGCATCGCCACCCTGATCTGTGCCGCCTTTCTCTTCCGGCGCCGGATGTATTGAAAACTCGTTGTCGTGGTCGTAATCGTAATCGGGTTTTGCTTTTTTGTTCAAAACTTCGATTACGATTACGACAACCGTTCCGCTTCGCTCCACTGACAACGACAACGAATGCTCCGGCCGGGCCGGGGTATAGAAGATCCCGCCCGGCCGTCATGCCCGCGAACGCGGGCATCCAGGCCGTTGGGGTTGAAACGACGGCAGTATGCGCTGGATTCCCGGGTCACGCCCGGGAATGACAAACCTAAGAGTGTTTTCTCGTTG
>CAYMQN010000093.1:0-13813 GCA_964392545.1 uncultured Desulfobacteraceae bacterium | reverse complement strand
ACTTCGTGGACAACACCTTCAACCTGCCCGAGGGCTATGCCCGGGAGCTGTGCGAACGGATGGCAGAGGCCCGGCTGGACATGGACTGGCGCTGCATCCTCTATCCGGGAAAGGTGTCCGGGGGACTTGTGCAGGCCATGACCCGGGCGGGTTGCCGGGAGGTTGCGCTGGGCTTCGAGAGTGGTTTCCAGCCCATCCTGGATGCCTTGCACAAGCGCTTCGGCCTCGACGATATCCGCCGGGCAAGCCGCCTGCTGGGGGACCACGGCATCCGCCGCATGGGGTTTTTGCTGCTCGGCGGACCGGGCGAAACCCGCCAATCGGTGGAGGCCAGCCTGGCCTTTGCCGATGAACTGGGCCTGGAGGCCGTCAAGCTCACGGTCGGGCTGCGCATCTATCCCTACACCGAATTGGCCCGGATTGCGGTGCAGGAAGGCGTGATCCAGCCGGACGACGACCTGCTTTTTCCCCGTTTCTACATTGCGGAGGGTCTTGAAGCCTGGCTGCGGGAAACGGTGGAACGCTGGATTGCCGAGCGCCCTGGCTGGTCTTACTAGAAGGGAGCGGCGAATGGGGCGGCGCCAGGGGACGGGTTTTTGCGACCACCGGTGCGCCCCACTGCGGTTTTTAGATGGCTTCCGCGTTGACGGCGTCCAGCAATTCCAGGGGGATGTCCGCCTTTTTTTGGCCCACGACGGCATAGTAATACAGGGGGGTGCCGTCCTGGCAGAAGCGGTGCCGGTAACGGCGCCGCTCGCGGATCTCGAGCACGCCCTCCTCGTCGAGGAGGCCGATCAGGCGGCAGAATCCCGAGGTGTCCTCGTCGCACACGAAGTCCTCCTTGATGTTGAAGGCCACCCAGCCCGGCGAAGACACGAAATTGAAGCCCTGGGCAAAGGCCTCCGGCGGGATGTCGTCGAATCCCAGGGCCGCCACCACGGTCATGCAATTGAAACCGTCCTGTGCCAGGGAGTTTTCCACCTCCGAAGGCAGGTTGGTCAGGTCGGCCACGAAGTAGTCCTTGTAGAGGCCGGGCCGATCGCGTTTGAGGGCCTGCGCGGCCTCCTCGATGATATCGACGCCAACCACCTCATCCACCCCGATGTTGACGAGTTCTTCTCCGACCATGCCGTTGCCGGCCCCGATATCCAGCGCCTTCAAGGAACTCCCGGCAGGATGCCATCCGTTGAGATGCTCCTTGAGCAGACCGCAGACCACCTGGGGTGAATTGCAGCGATAGCGCTCGTAAAAAAGATGTTCGTAGAGACCGGGAATCTCGAAGATCCGGTCGTAATCGTGAAACCGGATTTTTTCCTCGGCCCCGTTGCGGGACAGGATGAAATACTCCTGGCCCTGTTCGATGCGGTCGAGATCCGGGGTGTGCAGGGTAAAATCGCTCTTCATATCCATACGCTTTCCTCCTGAGGTAAGCTGCTCGTCATGAGCAGGGGGTATCAGGCTGTGGATGAACCGGGCGCCGTCCTTTGGCCCCGTTGGTGATCCACAGCCTGTTAAGGGATGCATCCGGCGGTCCCTGCCGGCTGCGCTCAGGACAGGACCTTGTAGGTGCAGAGCTTGCATCCGATGCTTTCGTTCCTGAGATAGTCGGCATCCTGCATATCCAGAAGCTCCCAGGCCTTGGACCGTTCAAGCTCGATCATCCGTTGACGGTAGCCATAGTCTTCATAGGCCCCTTCGCGGATGGTGAAGCAGATGACCCCGCCCGGGCGGGTCACGCGCACCAGTTCGTCGAAGGCATTGGCCTTGACATGGCCGTAGGTGAAGGTGCCGGTGCAGACCACCGCGTCGTAGCGGTCGTCATCCATCTCCAGGGGTTTGCTCAGATCGGCCTGGATGTGGTTTCGATAAAGGGATTTGCGCTCCGCTTCTTCGAGCATTTCGCGGGAGTAGTCCAGGGCGTCCATGCGGGTGTAGCCTTTGCGGGCCAGTTCTTCGGCCACCAGGCCGGTGCCGCAGCCGGCATCCAGGACATAGGCGCCGGGGTTGTCGAGAGCCTCGTGGAGGGCCTCGGCCGAAACTTTATGGGCCACATAGCCGAAGGTCCCCACGGTATCGGCGTCGTAATCCCCGGCCCATCCCTTGTAGGCGTCCATCAGTTCGGTGTGATTGGTGGCGGTATAGACTTTGTCCAGGGTTTCGTTCTTGCTGATCATGATGCTCCTTTGGGTGTGCTGGGTGTTCGTTCGATGGCATCGTAAGCAGGCCCCGCGCCGTGTTCGTTTGGGGCTGTCCGGAAACGGCCGCTTAGCAGACTGTGGATAAACGGCCTTTTGCCTTTCGACCCGATGCTTGTTTATCCACAACCTGTCAGAGGCCCTAGTTCGAGAGAACCTTGTACGTGCAGAATTTGGCCGTCACCTTTTCGTGGGTCAGGTAGTCGTGCTCGCGCAGCTCCTGAAGCTCCCAGGTTTCACAGGCCTCCATGCGCAGCATCTCGCTGCGGTAGTCGTAGTCCTGGTAGGCCCCGTCGCGGATGGTGAAACAGACCAGGCCACCGGGACGGGTGACCCGCACCAGTTCGTTGAAGGCCTCGGGCCCCACATGGGCGTAGGTGAAGGTGCCGACGCAGATGGTGGCGTCATAGCTGTCATTGGCGATGGCGAGCCGCTCGTTCATGTCTTCTTGCATCAGCTGCCGGTAGACGCCCTTTTTTTCAGCCTCGGCGAGCATGTCGCCGGAATAGTCCATCCCGTCGACATGGGCATAGCCCAGGCGATGGAGAATTTCCCCCACCAGTCCCGTGCCGCAGCCCGCATCCAAGACCCGGCTTTGTCGGGAGTCCAGGTAACGGTCCAGCATGGCCGCCGCGGTCTGCGGCCCGACATAGCCCATGGTCTTGCAGGTATCGTGATCGTAGAGACAGGCCCACTTCTGGTAGGCATCGGCCAGGTCTTCGGCGGTTTTGGCTTCGTAGGTTGCTTTCCACAGTTGGGGGGTGGCTCCCATGGATCCTCCTTGATTTCTTGCGTGTGGTTCAAAGATGTCGCTGTTCGGAATTGACATGCGTGTCGATTATTAAAAGCGCACACCACGAAGGTCACGAAGGGGTTCGATTATTTGAATCTGTTTTCTTCGTGTCCTTCGTGGCAAGGCCATTGTTTCTAGTAGCGGTAATGGTCCGGTTTGTAGGGCCCCTCAACGGACACCCCGATATAGTCGGCCTGTTCCTTGCTCATGCGGGTCAGCCGGGCGCCGAGTTTGTCCAGATGCAGCCGGGCCACTTCTTCGTCCAGCTTCTTGTCCAGGACGTAAACGCCCACCGGGCGGGTTCCGCGATGGCGCCAGAGATCCATCTGGGCCAGCACCTGGTTGGTGAAACTGCTGGACATGACGAAGCTCGGGTGGCCCGTGGCGCAGCCCAGGTTCACCAGGCGTCCCTCGGCCAGCATGTAGATGCTGCGGCCGTCGGCAAAGGTGTATTTGTCGACCTGGGGTTTGATTTCGGTGCGCTCCACTCCGGGCAGATTCTGCAGGGCCTCCACCTGGATCTCGTTGTCGAAATGGCCGATATTGCAGACGATGGCCTGGTCCTTCATGCGCTGCATGTGGTCGGCCGTAATGATGTCGCGGTTGCCGGTGGTGGTGACGAAGATGTCGGCTTCGGCCAGGGCGTCCTCCACCGTGCACACCTGGTAGCCGGCCATGCAGGCCTGGAGGGCGCAGATGGGATCCACCTCGGAAACCAGAACCCGGCACTTCTGGGAGGCCAGCGACTCGGCCGAGCCCTTGCCCACATCGCCGAAGCCGCACACCATGGCGGTTTTGCCCGCCAGCATGACATCCATGGCCCGGGAAAGGCCGTCCACCAGGGAATGCCGGCAGCCGTAGACATTGTCGAACTTCGATTTGGTCACCGAGTCGTTGACGTTGATGGCCGGTACCTGCAGCAGGCCGTCTTTGTGCATCTGATAGAGGCGATGGACGCCGGTGGTGGTTTCTTCGCTGATGCCCTCCAGCTGCTGAACGGCCCGGCGCCAGAAATCCGGCACCTTGATGGCGACCGACTTGAGCAGGCGGTTCACGATCTGTACTTCCTTGTTGTCGGTGGGCTGCTCCAGCAGGGCCGGATCTTTTTCCGCGGCCAGGCCCCTGTGCATCAGCAGCGTGGCGTCGCCGCCGTCGTCCACGATGAGTTGCGGCGTCCGGCCGTCCGGCCAGGTCATGGCACGCAGGGTGCACCACCAGTATTCTTCAAGGGTTTCGCCCTTCCAGGCGAACACCGGAATACCGGCCGCGGCCACGGCGGCGGCGGCATGGTCCTGGGTGGAGAAGATGTTGCAGCTGGCCCAGCGCACGTCGGCGCCCAAGGCCCTCAGGGTTTCGATCAGGACGGCGGTCTGCACCGTCATGTGCAGGCTGCCCATGATGCGTACGTCCTGCAGCGGTTTCTGGGGGCCGTATTTTTGGCGCGTGGCCATCAAGCCCGGCATTTCCTTTTCGGCGATCTCGATCTCCCGGCGGCCCCAGGCCGCCAGCGAAATGTCGGCGACGCGGTAGTCCTGGGACTCAGGGGCCATGCCGGCCACGATGTCGGCGACTTCGGCCACCACGGCGCCCTCCTCCGCTGTTTCCTGATAATCGGTGTCGTAGGTCATCAATACTCCTTCATGTCCGCTCAAGCGGTTGGTTTATGATTTCTGGTTTTTTTCAGTTGCTTGGTCTTGTCGATCAGTTGGGCGGATGCCCATCGGCGCCGAACTCGCCGCGGAGGCGCTGCCAATCAGCATCCGGCAGAGCGGCCCCCTGTTGGGTGACCACAGCCGCCCCCAGGGCCGCCCCCAGGCGTCCGCAATCGGTCAGCTCGCGACCGTTGAGCAGGCCGTAGAGAAAACCGGCGGCCCAGAGGTCGCCGGCGCCGGTGGTGTCCACGGCGTGGGCAACGGGCAGGGCCGGCACGGCGCAGGCTTCGCCGCCGTTTCGCAGCAGGACCCCCTCGGCGCCCAGCTTGACCGCCACGGTCGGGCAATGGACATGGAGCGCTTCCAGGCACTGCGCGGGATCCTCGGTGCCGGCAAAGGCCGCGGCCTCCTCCTCGTTGGCGAAGACGATATCGACATAGGCTTCCAGAAGCTCGGGCAAAACCC
Source organism: uncultured Desulfobacteraceae bacterium (assembly GCA_964392545.1). Taxonomy (GTDB): domain Bacteria; phylum Desulfobacterota; class Desulfobacteria; order Desulfobacterales; family UBA5852; genus JABZFP01. The sequence continues at coordinate 8,708 of CAYMQN010000093.1, read as the reverse complement.
CGCGCGCGGCATGCACCACTTCGAACGAGGCCAGGTCCACGCTGATTTGGCAGCCGGCCTGTTTTGCCGCTTGAAGGACGCTGCGCATGAGGTCCGGGTTGAACAGCAGATAGCCTTCCACGTGCGCGTGGCCGTATCCCTGGAAATCCTCCGGTGTGATGTCGGAGGGACCGAGAGTGGCTGCGGCCCCCAGATGGGTTCGCATGGTGCGCTCACCGTCCGGTGTCACCAGGCTGAGGCAGAGGGCCGTGGGAAGTTTGCGATGGGTACGGATGGCCATGCCGCAACCGCCCAGGGCCTCGAAGCATTCGCGGTAGAAGGCGCCCGACGTATCGGCCCCCACCGTGCCCAGGAAGCGGCTCGGTATACCGAGCCGCGCCATGGCAAAGGCCGTATTGCCGGCGCTGCCGCCCGGGGTTTGTACTGTGGTGTCCGGGAGCGCCTCCTGGAGCAGCGCCAAGACTTCGGCGTCCACCAATTCCATGCCGCCCTTGGCCCCGCCCGCGCGGGACAAAAAGTCCTCCGGCACCTGGGCCACCACGTCCACCACCGGAGAGCCGACGCCGATCATGGATATGTTGCCGTTGATTTTCCTCATGCCACGCACCGTGCTTCGACATTCAGGGCGTCCTGCAAGGCCACGGCTTTGTCGGTCTGTTCCCAGGGGAACATATCCCGCCCGAAATGACCGGCCACGGCACTCTGGCGATAGGTCCAGCCCTCCGGGGTGGTAAGCTCCAGGTCCTCCACGATGGCCGCCGGCCGGAAATCGAATATCTCCCCGGAGGCCAGCACATCGGCAATGGCGGTATCGGGGACCTGCCCCGTCTCGAAGGTGTCCACATTGATGCTCAGCGGTTTGGCAACCCCGATGGCATAGGCCACCTGGATTTCGCACTTTTCCGCCAATCCGGCCGCGACGACGTTTTTGGCGGCATAGCGCGCATAGTAGGCCGCCGAGCGGTCGACCTTCGAGGGATCCTTGCCGCTGAACGCCCCACCGCCGTGGCAGCCGACGCCGCCGTAGGTGTCCACGATGATCTTGCGTCCGGTCAGACCGGCATCGCCGTGGGGTCCGCCGATGACGAATTTGCCGGTGGGATTGACATAATATTCGGTTCCTTTATCGATGAGCCCCGTGGGAGCGAGCAGGTTGCGGGCCTCCCGGACCATGTCCTTGCGGACCGTTTCCAGCGGGACGTCGTCGGTCTGGTGGCTGATGACGACACTGGTGATGCGCCGGGGACGGCCGTCGACATGTTCGACGGAAACCTGTGTTTTGGCGTCCGGCCGCAGATAGTCGATGGCGCCCTCCTTGCGGATGCGCTGCAAGTGTTCGAGCAATTTGTGGCTGTAGTGAATCGGGGCGGGCATCAGCGACGGCGTGGCCCGGGTGGCATAGCCGAACATCATGCCCTGGTCGCCGGCGCCCTGCTCCTTGAAGAGCCCCTCACCTTCGCAGACCCCCTGGGCGATGTCGCAGGATTGGGGATGGATGCGGCACTCGTAGTCGAAGGCGTCGTGGGAGAAGAGGAGTTCTTCCCGGTCGTAGCCGATTTCCCGAACGACTTGGCGCGCAATGGCTTCCGGATCGATGGACGCCCAGTCGCGGCAGGTAATCTCGCCGATGTTCATCACGAAATTGGTGCTGGCGGCGGTCTCGCAGGCCACACGGCTGGCCGGGTCCACCGCCAGGCAGGCGTCCAGGATGGCATCGGAAATCTGGTCGCAAATTTTGTCCGGGTGGCCCTCGCCAACCGACTCCGAGGTAAAGACGTGGGTGTTCTTCAGCTTGCTCATAACCTTCCTTTCACGTTTTTTCAGGTGATGATGCGGTGCAAGGCAGATGCAAGGCGCACCGCATCGGTCGATAAGGTGAACCCTATCGCAAAGCAAGCTGCGTGCCAGGCGATCGCCAAACCGGTTGCCACCCTGGTGGATCAGGCGATAGAGGCTTGAAATGACAGGACAGATTGGGAGATTTCAAGAAGGGACCCTTCCTTCCAGGCGAAGGGGGCGTGATGGCGGCTTTGGCCCGGGTGGGCAAAAAGGTTGCGCTGGCTTGCAAAGGGCGCATATAATCGGGCAAATCATGCCCAATTGCAAATTACGTCCAAAGAAACCTCGTTAGGGTCAAAATGCCAAACATAGCAGGGATTTTTGTTTTTCCTTGCGCAATCAATTGGTAATTTGTATAAGTACTCAGCCTTGCAGCGGCGGGCGGTTAGGCGAACGCCTGGGCAGTTGCGGCAGATGTGTGCAGAATATTCTCATTTCAAACCCAATCCATTCCGAATTCCGGACTTCATACGATTCCATGGACCTTCAAATTTCCCAGCCGCTCAAGATCATCTGTGTGGACGAAGGCCGCGGCCTGGCCCGCCAGGTGATGAACAGCTTTGCCAAGGATGCCATCGAACTGGCCTACGAACGCAGCATCGACGAGGTGGTCGACCGCTTCGAGCGGGAGACCTTCGACCTGATGCTTTTCTCGAGTTCCGTGGCCCAGCGGCAGCCGGACGACGCTCTGGAGATTTTGGAGCTCATCTCGGCCAAGTGTCCGGGAACGCAGATTCTCTTTTTCGCCCACCCGGGCCGGCTGAAAATGGCCCATCAGGCATTGCGGGCGGGTGCCTTCCATTATTCCCGGCTGCCGGTCAGCGACCAGGAACTCAAGCTCCTGATCGCGACCGCCATTAAAAAAAGGCCCCAGGTGGGGCTCAATCTGCTCCTGCGCTCGGAGGTCGAGAAAACCACCTTCGAGAGCATGGTGGGCCGCTCGACGGCCATGCAGCAGGTCTACCGCTTGATCCGTCAGGCGGCCGCCACCGACATCCCGGTGCTGCTGTCCGGCGAAACGGGTACGGGCAAGGAACTCGCCGCCCAGGCCATCCACGAATTGAGCCCGCGGGCGCAAGGCCCCTGCGTGCCGGTGCACATCGGCTCGCTGCCCGCCGATCTTGTGGCCAGTGAGCTTTTCGGCCATGAGTCCGGCGCCTTTACCGGCGCCCAAGGCCCCCGCAAGGGCTGTTTCGAGGAGGCCGACAGCGGCACCGTCTTTTTGGATGAAATCGCCACTATCGACGAAAAGATGCAGGTGAGCCTCCTGCGCCTGCTGGAAACCAATCAGTTCAATCCCATCGGCGGCAGCGAATGCCGTTCGGTGGACGCCCGGGTGATTGCCGCCTCCAATGCCGATCTGCTGGAAGAGGTCCGCCTGGGCCGCTTCCGGGAAGATCTCTATTATCGCCTGGACGTGTTTCACATTCCCCTCCCCCCCCTGCGCGAACGCTACGGGGACATTCATCTATTGGTGGATCACTTCCTCAAGGATGCCTGCGACAACTTCCGGAAGCGCATCCGCGGTGTGGCTCCGGACTTCATCAGTTGCCTCGAAGCCTATTCCTGGCCCGGCAACGTGCGTGAGCTCAAGAACGTGATCCAGCGCGCGGTGGTCAACTGCACCGGCGACATCCTCGATACGGACCAGCTTCCCAAGCGGCTGATGCGCGGTCAAAACGACGACATAACGTTGACGGTCAAAATCGGCATGAGCATCGAAGATGTTGAAAAAGAGCTGATCCGCCGAACCATGGAGTTCACCCAGGGCAACCGCACCCGCGCCAGCCAGATTCTGGGCATCTCGCGCCGGGCCCTCTACGACAAGCTCAAGCGCCACAAGATCGCCGTCTGACCTTTCTATCTGCGATGTTCGCGAGCCGGGTCGGCTGACAACCGCCGCCGACGTGGTTATGATCCGTAATCCGGCAAGGCATCGCCAACCCACGTTCGCATGTAGGTCTCCCGCAGGCCGAAATACAGGCTCAACCTGATGGTCGGCCGGGGCGTTTTCTGGCATTCAAGCGCGTGTGGGGACTGCCGCATGGGGCCGATTTGTCCCTGCGCCCGTTTATCGGCCATTACGGAAAGGGGCGTCGATGAAAACCTTCCGCCAAACCCGGGATATCCTTCATTGGCTTTCGCAGCAGCACGCCCGGCGTGCGGATCACCTGGCCTTCTGCCGGGCCGGGGAAGATCATCGACGTGCCGCCTGGCTTCTGGAGCGCATGGTGCAGCAGGAGCAGGCCTTGGGCGAAGCCCTGCGGGAACTGGGCGCCAGTGCCTCCGAAGAGATTCTGGACACCTATTTCCAGTTTGTTCCCGAAGAAGACGAAACCGCCACCAATCTCGATCAGCTGCCGCCCCGACACGGGTTGACGGATCAGGAAGGTACCGCCTTCTTCATGAACAGTTCCAAACAGCTCGAAGCGTTGTACCACCGGCTGGCCGAACTTTCCGAATTCGAACCCGTCCGCGACGCTTTTGCGGACATGGCCCGCCAGATTTACCGTCAACGGGAGAAGACGGTCGAGAGCCTGGGTCCCTTCAAAAGCGTTTGAGGCCCCCACCCGAATCGTCAGGACAGGGATTTTCAGCCGCTCACGACAGGCTGCATCTGGAAAATGCCACTCAGATGGGAATGGGAAAGCGATGGACAACAATCGACAGGATCCAGACCGACAAGACGATGTCAATGAAATTGAAAACCGGGAATGGCTCGAATCCCTGGACTACGTCTATCGCCGTCAGGGGGGCCAGCGTGTGGTGGAACTCCTGCGCCGGCTGCAGGCCGACGCCCAGGAAAAGGGCGTGCGCTTTCCCTACGCGGCCAATACCCCTTACATCAACACCATCCCGGTCGACCGCCAAGCGGTTTTCCCGGGCAGCCGGGACATCGAGCGCCGCATCAAGAGCATCATCCGCTGGAACGCCATGGCCATGGTGGTACGGGCCAACAAGGAAAGCGACGGCATCGGCGGTCACATTTCCACCTACGCCTCCTGTGCCACCCTTTTCGAAGTGGGCTTCAACCATTTTTTTCATGCCCGCACCCCGGATCACCCCGGCGACACGGTCTATTTCCAGGGCCACGCCTCCCCCGGCGTCTACGCCCGGGCATTCCTGGAGGGACGTTTCGATGAACGGTATCTGAAAAATTTCCGGCGCGAACTCAAGCCCGGCGGCGGGCTTGCGTCGTATCCGCACCCCTATCTAATGCCCGATTTCTGGCAGTTTCCCACGGTTTCCATGGGCTTGAGCCCCATCATGGCGATCTACCAGGCCCGCTTCAACCGCTATCTCCAGGACCGCGGCCTGGCCGACACCGACCGGCAGCACGTGTGGGCCTTTCTGGGGGACGGCGAGCTTGACGAGCCCGAATCCCTGGGGGCCATCACTCTGGCGTCGCGGGAGCAGCTCGACAACCTGATTTTCGTAATCAACTGCAACCTCCAGCGCCTGGACGGGCCGGTGCGCGGCAACGGCAAGATCATCCAGGAGCTGGAAGCCGCTTTCCGGGGCGCCGGGTGGAATGTCATCAAGGTTATCTGGGGGGCCGACTGGGACCCCTTGCTGGCCCGGGACACCCACGGCCTGCTGGTCAAACGCATGGAGGAAGTGCCCGACGGTCAGTTCCAGAAGTATACGGTGGCCGGCGGCGGCTATATCCGCAAGGATTTTTTCGGCAAATATCCGGAACTGGCCAAGCTGGTGGCCAGCTATACCGACGAACAGCTCTACAAGCTGCGCCGCGGGGGGCACGACCCCGAGAAGGTCTACGCCGCCTACCGGACCGCGGTGGAGCACACGGGGGCGCCCACCGTGATTCTGGCCAAGACCATCAAGGGCTACGGCCTGGGCGAAGCCGGCGAAGGGCGCAATGTCACCCATCAGCAGAAGAAGCTCAACGAGGAGGAGCTGCGCCATTTCCGCAGCCGCTTCGGCATCCCGATTCCGGACGCCCAGATCGGTGAGATGCCCTTTTACCGGCCGGCCGAGAACAGCGAGGAGATGCATTACCTGCGCGAGCGCCGGCGGGCCCTGGGCGGGCTGCTGCCGGCGCGGAGCGTCTCCGTGCCGGTCAACCGTCCTCCCCACAAGGACTTCTACATCGAATTCATGCAGGGTTCCGGCCAGCGCGAGGTGGCCACCACCATGGTCATGGTCCACCTGCTGGGCAAACTCCTCAAGGACCAGAACCTGGGCCGCCACATCGTGCCCATCGTGCCGGACGAGGCGCGCACCTTCGGCATGGAATCCCTGTTCCGCAAAATCGGCATCTACTCCCACGTGGGCCAGAACTACGAGCCGGTGGACAAGGAAAGTCTGCTTTACTACAACGAAGCCAAAGACGGCCAGATCCTCGAAGAGGGCATCACCGAAGCCGGCGGCCTGTCGTCCTTCATCGCCGCCGGCACGGCCTACTCCACCTTCGGCCTCAACATGATCCCGTTTTTCTTCTTTTATTCCATGTTCGGCTTCCAGCGCGTGGGCGATCTTATCTGGGCCTCGGGCGATGCCCAGGCGCGGGGTTTTCTGCTGGGGGCCACGGCCGGCCGCACGACCCTTGCGGGCGAAGGCCTCCAGCATCAGGACGGTCACAGTCATATTCTGGCCCTGGGCAACCCCTCGGTGGAAGCCTACGATCCGGCCTTTGCCTACGAGATCGCCGTCATCGTGCGCGAGGGACTGCGGCGGATGCTCGAAGACGGCGACAGCGTGGTCTATTACCTGACCCTGATGAACGAGTTCTACACCATGCCGCCGATTCCCAAGGGCGTCGAGGAAAGTATTCTCAAGGGTCTTTACAAATTCCGGGCCTCGGAGAACAAGCGAGTGCAGATCAAGGCCCATCTTTTGGGCAGCGGCGCCATTTTGAATGAAGCCCTCGAGGCCCAGCGCATTTTGGAAGCGGATTACGACGTGGCCGCCGATGTCTGGAGCGTTACCAGCTACAAAAAGCTCTACTGGGATGCCACGGACACCGAACGTTGGAACCTTCGCCATCCGGGCGAAGACCCCCGGGCATCGCACCTGGAGACCCAGTTGGACGGGGAAAGGGGTGTTTTCGTGGCGGCCTCGGACTACCTCAAGGCCTTGCCCGCGACGATCGCCAAATGGGTGCCCGGGCCGTTTTACATCCTCGGCACCGACGGGTACGGCCGCAGCGAATCACGCGACGCGCTGCGGGACTTCTTCGAGGTCGATGCCCGCCACATCGCTTACACGGCACTGTGCGGTATGGCGCGGGAAAAGCGCATCAAACCCGAGGTAGCGGCCAAAGCCCGCAAGGATCTGGCCATCGATCCGGAGAAACCCAATCCGCTTTTCACTTAACGCCTTCAATTCAAGGAAAACCACATGCTTAAAGACGTCAAGATCCCGGAAATCAGTGAAAACGTCACCTCCGGCACGGTTGTCGAGGTGTTGGTCGCAAAGGGCGACAGCGTGGCGGTGGACGACGTGCTGGTGGAAATGGAGACCGAAAAGGCGGTGGTGGAGATCCCCTCGCCCTACGCCGGCACGGTCAAGGAAGTCCTCGTTGCTGCGGGTGACGAGAAGAACGTCGGTGATGTCTTCATGAAGATCGACGTCGCCGACGAGGAGGCCGAAGAAGAAGGCGAAGCTCCCGGGGGGCCTCCTGCCGAGACCGGCGGCGAGGAAGAGGAAAAAGTATCCGCCAAAGGGGAAGACGCCGAGGAGGCCGCCGAAGCGAAGCCGGAGGCCGAAGAGGCTCGTCCGGAAGAGAAAGCGGCCGAGGGGGAAGCGGCCGCCGAGGCCAGGGAAGAAACATCCGCCGAAGCCCCGCCTGCCGAAGGGGAGGCCGCAGCATCCGAAGCTCCGAAGGAAAAGCCGACGCGGCCGGCTCCGGCGGCCCCGTCCGTGCGACGCTTCGCCCGGGAGCTGGGCGTCGATATCCACGCCGTGCCCGGCAGCGGGCACGACGGGCGCATCAGCCAGGCCGATGTCAGCGCTTACGTCAAGCAGCGCATGGAAGGCAAGGCGCCGGTTGCCAAGGAAGCCGGCGAAGAAACTCAAACGCCGTCCCCGCCGCCCCTGCCCGACTTCAGCCGCTGGGGTGCGGTGCGTACCGAAAAGCTGGCCACCGTGCGCCGGCTGACGGCCGAGAACACCAGCACCTCCTGGCGTATCGTTCCTCAGGTCACCCAATTCGACGAGGCCGATATCACCGATCTGCAGGGGTTCCTCGACCGGCACGCCAAGCAGGCCGAAAAGCAGGGCGGCAAGCTGACCGTCACCGCGGTCTTGATGAAGGTTTGCGCCGCCGCCCTGCAGCGTTACCCGCGCTTCAACGCCAGCATCGATCTCGAAAAGGAACGGTTGATCTATAAAGATTACGTCCATATCGGCCTGGCCGTGGACACCGAACGCGGTCTGCTGGTCCCGGTCGTTCGGGATGTCCAGAAGAAGGGCATCCTCGAACTGGCCGCCGAGATTGTGGATACGGCCCAGCGGGCGCGCAACAAGAAGACCAAGCCGGACGAATTCGAAGGGGGCACGTTTACCATCTCCAACCAGGGCAGCATCGGCGGCACGGCCTTTACACCGGTGGTGGTCTGGCCCCAGGCGGCCATCCTGGGCATCAGCCGCGCCCGGCGTACGCTGGTGGAAAGGGACGGGGACATCCAAGCGCGCACGATCCTGCCGCTGTGCGTCTCCTACGATCATCGCATCGTGGACGGGGCCGATGCGGCGCGCTTCCTGGACTTTATCTGCCGCAGTCTTGAACAGGGGCTGACACTCCTGCTATAAATCGATTGCGCATCAATTCAAAAGCGTTCACCACGAAGGTCCTAGCGCAGCGGAGCCGCAACCAAAATTGCTGACGAGCAGAAAAAAACATGGCA
>CAYMQN010000092.1:0-13960 GCA_964392545.1 uncultured Desulfobacteraceae bacterium | reverse complement strand
CGGGGCTAAAAAAACGGCCAGCGGGTCGGACAATAAGCGCCGGCAAGTAACAGGAGATGTCCCGCCGGAAAAAGGCTGTCCGAATCAGAGAAATGTGCCCGACCCAGAAATGAGGATTTTTGGTTCTGATCAAGGCCGCACAAGGGTTTTACAGTGAGGCGTACATCGGTACGCCGCAGCTGGAAAACCCGCGGAGAACGCGGATCAGGGCCAAAAAGACCATTTCTGGACCGGGCACTAGAAGGCGCCGAGCTGACAGGGGCGCACCTTGATACCCAATGCCTCGCAGACATTGCCCACCTCCAGGCGCGAGAGGCCGTGGCGGCGGGCAAGGGACCAGGCCGCCGCGCAGGGCAGGCGCTCCTCTTGAAGGGCTTCGCGGATCTCCTTTTCCAGGGCCGGCGGCCATTCCTCGGCGGGCTTGACGATCCGATTCTCCGGTGCGTAACCGTACAACCCCAGCTGGCAGCGCGTCAGCCGGACCTCCATCAAGTCCAGGGCCCGCCCGATTTCCAATGGCGAACGGCCGAGCCGTTGGGCCGCCCGGTGGGCGGCGGCGCAGCTGATTTTCCCCTCCCGGATCTCTTTTTGCAGTTCTTCGGCCAGATCCTTTTCCAGGACGGCGGAATCCGGGTGTTTAGCGGCGTATCCTTCGTTGGGTTTGTGCGACATAGGGTTTCCCTCAGCGTCTTGGCGTGGTCGGTATCGCCTTTGTATGTCAAAACCGCGGGCGGGATCAAGCCCTCATCGTCTGCAAGGTTGCGGCGAAACGGCGCGTCGGGCGGCGTCCAGGCTTTCGCCGCAATGCTGGTTTCTCCATAGCCTGACAGGGCGGAACAGAAATTGACACCAACCCGCAGGATTGGTAGGGTAGCCGATTGTTTCCACCACGCGAAGGAGATGGGGATGAGGATCAACGACGAGGTCATGCCGGCCTTCCAGACCCGGGAAGAACTTGCCGCGCATCAGCTCCAGGGACTGCGCTGGACCGTGAATCATGCCTACAACGGCTCCCCTGAATACCGCCAAAAATTCGAGGCGGCCGGGGTCCATCCCGACGATATCCGAAGCCTGGACGACTTGCGGCGGCTGCCTTTTACCACGGCCGACGATCTGCGCGAAGGCTATCCCTTCCCCCTGCGCTGCGTGCCCTTCGAACAAATCGTGCGCATCCATTCCAGCAGCGGAACCACCGGCAAACGCAAGAACCTGTGCTATACCCGCAAGGATGTCGAAGACTGGGCCCGTTTTTTTGCGCGCTGCTACCGCATGGCCGGCGTCACCGAACGGGACCGGGTGCAAATCGCCGTGGGCTATGGGGTCTGGACGGCCGGGATCGGGTTCCAATCGGCCTGCGAAAGAATGGGGGCCATGGCGTTGCCGGCCGGCCCCGGAAATGTCGACCTGCAGTGCCAGTTCATGCTGGATCTGCAGTCTACCGTCCTGTGCTGCACCGCCTCCATGGGGCTGCTGCTGGCCGAAGAGGTCAAGCGGCGCGGATTGACGGACCTGATCAGCGTCCGCAAGGTCATCTACGGGTCGGAGCGCTCCTCACGCTCCATGCGCGAAAAAATCAGCAGCCTGTTGGGCGGCGCCGAGCTGTTCGACATTACCGGGTTGACGGAGCTTTACGGCCCGGGCGCCGGGATCGAATGCCCCCAGCACGATTGCATCCACTATTGGGCCGATTATTATCTGCTGGAAATCATTCATCCGGAAACCCTCGAGCCGGTCGCGGACGGCGAGTGGGGCGAGATGGTGGTCACGACCCTGGCCAAGGAAGCCGTGCCCCTGATCCGCTACCGTACCCGCGATATCACCCGCATCCTGCCGGGACCCTGCACCTGCGGCAGCATCATGCCCCGGCATTCCCGCATCATGGGGCGCAGCGACGACATGTTCAAATTCAGGGCCGTCAATATCTACCCGTCCCATGTGGACAACATCATCTCCAGCATCCCCGGCCTGGGGTCGGAATATCAGATTCATCTGATCCGCGATGCATCGGAGCGCGGCATCATGCGTCTGCGGGTGGAGGTCGGCGAAAAAGCCGACGTGTCCGAGAGCCGACCCCTGGCCGCGATTCTGGTCAAGAAAGTCAAGCGGGAGCTGATGGTCACCCCCGAAGTGGAGCTGGTGGCCTACGGATCCCTGCCGCGCTCGGAGCGCAAGAGCCAGCGGGTGTTCGACAACCGCATCCAGGACTCGATCCTCTGACGCCGCCCCCTTGATGCGTCCCTTCGATCCCATCGAAACGCCTTTGAACGGGCCCTGCCTGATCGAGGCCGGTGCCGGTACCGGCAAGACCTTTACGATCACCACCCTTGTCCTGCGTCTCGTGCTGCAAGCGGGCCTCACCCCCGAACAGATTCTGGTGGTCACCTTCACCACCGCCGCCACCGCGGAACTGCGCGATCGCGTGCGCGGTCGGCTGAGGGATGCCAAACGGGCCCTGCAGGGACAGCACACGGCGAGCGGGGAATTGGCGCGCCTGCTGTCGACCTGCGGTCCCCCGGACCTGGCGATCAAACGCCTGGAAGACGCGCTGGCCAATTTCGACCGCATGCCGGTGTTCACCATCCACGGGTTCTGCCAACGGGTCCTCCGTGAAATGGCGTTTGAAACGGGCGGCAGCTTCGAGGCCGAACTGATCACGGACACCACGCCCATCGTTCAGGCGATTGCCGACGATTTCTGGCGCCGAACCTGGGATCGCACGCCGCCGGAAGTGATGGCCTTTGGTTTGGAGAAGCTCCACGCGCCGGAGGATCTGGCCGCCCTGTATCAGCGGTACGCGGTCCCGGACCTCGTCCTTCTCCCGGACAACGAGGGTCTGCCGACCGTCTCCTGCGACCGGTATCGGGAACTGGCGGCGGAAGTCCGCCAAGCATGGCACCGCAATCGGGACACCGTTCTGGGATTGCTGGCTTCGGCCGACCTCAAAGCCAATATCTACGGCCGTGCGGACCGCCCCGCCGATCCCGGCGGCGGCCAGAGCAAACGGGACGCGAAATGCCGGTCCTGGGCGCGCCGGATCGATCGATGGGCCGGGGCTGCGGTCAGCGCCTTCCCGCCGCCGGAGGATTTGGCCTATTTCACCCAGACCAAACTGGACGCCTCGCTCAAGAAAGGCGGCCGGCGCCTGGAACACGCCTTTTTTGCAAGCTGCGATCAACTTTGGCAGGCATTTCTGGGGCTTTCCGAGGAAATGGAACGCTGGCTGATCGCCCTCAAGGTGGATTTCTTCCGCTATGCCGCGCAGGAATTGCAGCGCCACAAACACGAACGGCAGGTGCTTTTTTTCGATGACCTGCTGCTCATGCTGCGCGACGCGCTGCGGCAGGACGGCCGCGACGCCTTGCAGCAACGCCTGCGCAGCCGCTATCGCGCCGCCCTGATCGATGAGTTCCAGGATACGGATGCCGTGCAATACGGCATTTTCGAAACGCTTTTCGGCACCGGCGATCCCCCCCTGTTCCTGATCGGTGACCCCAAGCAGGCCATCTACAGCTTTCGCGGCGCCGATATTTTTACCTACCTGGCCGCCTCCCGCCGCGCGGCGCAGCGCTATACCCTGACCACCAACTGGCGTTCGACACCCGGCATGATCCAGGCCGTCAATCTTCTTTTCGGCCGCTGCGCCAATCCCTTCCTGTGGTCCGCGATTGCCTTTCATCCGGCGACCGCAGCACCGGCGGCCCTGCCCGCGGCATCCGACAACGCCCCGTGCGAGGCGGCCCTTACCTTCTGGTATCTCGACGACCCGGCGGATCGCCCCGGCGGGGCCGGCTGGACCAAGCAAACGGCCACCGAGGCCGTCGGCCGGGCCCTGGCCCTGCAAATTCGGCGCATCGCCGGCGCCGGGGGGAAAACACACGGGGCGGCCTACGGCGACATGGCGGTTTTGGTCCGCACCAATCGCCAGGCACGCGCGGTGAAACGCCATTTGAGCGAGGCCCGCGTGCCGGCCGTGGTGTACCGTGCCGGCAGTGTTTTTCATGGCCCCGAAGCCTTGGACCTGCAACGCCTCCTGGAGGCGGTCGCCGACCCCGGCGACGATGGCAAACTGCGCACGGCCTTGTGTACCGCCCTGCTGGGACGCCGCGGCACGGACCTGGATTTCGGCATCCGGACGCCGGAATGGTGGGAAGCGGCCGTCGAGCGGTTTTACGACTATCGGACGCTGTGGTTTGAAAGCGGTTTCATCCGCATGTTCCGACGGCTGCTGATCCGGGAAAAGATCGCCCCCCGGCTGCTGGCCGAACCGGCCGGCGAGCGGCATTTGACCAACCTGCTGCATCTGATGGAATTGCTGCATCAGGCCTCCCTGGACGGGGGCCTGGGTCCTGACGACCTCCTGCATTGGCTGGCCCTGCAGCGCCAGGCATCGAACGATACGGCGGAAGCCCATCAGTTGCGCCTGGAAAGCGACGCCGACGCCGTTACCATCATGACCGTCCACAAAAGCAAGGGCCTGGAATTTCCCGTGGTCTTCTGTCCCTTCGTGTGGGAGGGGTTGGGGAGGCCGCGTCCGCCGGCCCTGTGTCATGACGATCGGCACGGCCAACGCCGCGTGCTGGACTTCGGCACCCCGAACCTGGCGGACCATCTGGCCCGCATGGCGGAAGAGCAGATGGCCGAAGAGCTCCGCCTGCTGTATGTGGCCGTGACCCGCGCCAAACGCCGCTGCTACCTGGTCTGGGGCCGCCTGCCGTCCGCCGGGGTTTCCGCGCTGGCCTATCTTTTGGCATCGGGTTGCAGCCGGCGGCCCGAGGCTGTTTCCTGGGAAGCCCTCCAGGCCATGGCCCGGGATTTTCACAAAGCGCCCCCCGCAGACCATCGCGGGCAGCTCATGGAACTCGCCCGGCAATCCCGGGGCGCCATCGCCGTAAGCGGCCTGCCCGTCGAAGACCGTGTTCCGGATACGGTCGAAGCGGCGCCTATGGCCCCGTCGGCCCCACGGGCCTATACCCGCGGCCCGTTTCAGGCCTGGAAGATCGCCAGCTTTTCCGCGCTGGTTCACCGCCGCCGCGAAGAGGGTGAAATCGAGGACGACGCCCCGGAGCAGGATGAGGCCCTGCACGCCTTGCGGCCGGAAACGGACCGGGCGGAGCCTTCCCCCTCCATCGGCGCCATTGCCGATTTCGAGGCCGGCGCCCGGGCCGGCCTCTTGTTCCACGATATTCTGGAACACATCGATTTCGGCCCTGAAGGCGCCGCCGGCTGGCCGGCGGTGGTCCATGAGCGCCTCGAGGCCCACGGGTACCCCTTGCACTGGACGGAACCGCTGCTGGCCATGCTGGCGCGCGTCATGGCGGCCCCGCTGACCCCCGAGGGGGCCGCTCCTTTTTCGTTCAGCCAGATTCACCGGCCGGATCGCCTGGTCGAACTGGCCTTTCACCTGCCGCTGCGCAGCCTGGACGCGGCCGCCCTGGGGCGCGTCTTTGCGGACTGCCGCCACCCGGACTTGCAGGGAAGGCTGCCGCAGCTGATGGAACAACTGGCCTTCCGCGTGGACGGCGGCTATCTGAAGGGCTACATCGATTTGGTGTTCCGTCACGACGGACGATTCTACCTTGCCGACTGGAAATCCAACCTGCTGGGCGCGGTCTACGCGGCCTACCGCCCCGGAATTCTGGCGGAGGTCATGGCCGACGCGTATTATTTCCTGCAATATCATCTTTACGCCGCGGCGCTGGATCGTTTTCTGCGCACTTCCTGTGCCGACTACCGCTACGCGGACCATTTCGGGGGGATTTTCTACTGCTTTATCCGTGGGATGGGACCCCCCGGCGGCCCGCCCACGGGAATTTTTTACGATCGTCCGGCGGAAAGCCTGATCGCACAGCTCGGCGAGTTGTTGTCCAATAATAATGAATGAATAATCAATAATATAAATACAATTATTTTATGCATAACATGAAGGAATCCGCCTTCCCCATCGATTTCGGCCGCGACGGCTTTCGGGACGTCGACATTGCCTTTGCCAGGCTGCTGCAGCGACTGGCGCCGGACGATGCACCGGCGGTGGCACTGGCGGCTTTGCTGGTCAGCCGTGCCGCCGGCGAAGGCCATGTCTGCATCGACCTGCAGCGTTGGGCCGGCGAAGTGCTCCCGTCCCGGAAGGCCCCCGGCGATCTGACCCGCTGCCCGCCCACCGCATCCTGGCTCGCCCAACTGCGTGCTTCGGAGCTGGTCGGCACCACGGCCGGAAACCAGCCGCTGGTGTGCGACCGGCAGGGCCGCGTTTATCTCCAGCGCCTCTACCAGCATGAACAAGACCTGGCGTCACGGCTGCGGCGGATGGCATCGGGGGATGTGCCATTGCCCCGCGGCGATCGCCTGGCGCGACTGCGGGAGGCCCTGGCCCGCTACTTTCCACCGGAGCCGGCCGACGCCGCTGGCCGAAACGCACCGGATTGGCAGCGCATGGCCGCGGTCGTGGCCCTTTGCAAACGCCTGTGCATCATTTCCGGGGCGCCGGGCACGGGCAAAACGACCACGGTGGCCAAAATCATCGGTCTGCTGATGGAATCGGCGGGGCCCGCCAGCCTGCAGGTGCGCGTCTGCGCCCCCACCGGCAAAGCCGCGGCACGCTTGAGCGACGCCCTGGCCCGGGCCAGCCGCACGCTCGCCTGCCCCTCCGAAGTCGCCGCGGGGCTGGCATCCCTGGAATCCGGTACGATCCATCGCCTGCTGCGCGTGCAGCCGGGGGGCAAGGGTTTCTACTTCAGCGAACAAAACCCGCTGCCCGCCGATGTGGTGGTGGTCGATGAAGCCTCGATGGTGGATCTGGTGCTCATGAGCCGCCTGGTGCGGGCGGTGCCGGAGGGGGCGCGGCTGATCATTCTGGGCGATAAGGATCAACTGGCTTCGGTGGAGGCCGGCGCCGTCTTCGGCGATCTTTGCCGTGGCGTGTCGCGCGCCGGCTACACCTGCCGGATGCGCGAACGCATCGCCGGGTTGACGGCCTTGCCGGCAGAGCTCGCAACGGATGCTTCCTCCGGCAGCGGGCCGCTGGGGGATTGCCGCGTCGTTTTGAAGCAAAATTTTCGCTTCGACGCCCGGCGCGGCATCGGTGCTTTGACACGGGCGGTCAACAGGGGGGACGGAGAACAGGTCAAACGGATTTTTGCGGCAGCCGGCGCCGGGGCCATCCGTTGGGTTAAGGGGGGCAGTCGCGCAGCATTCGATAAAGTGCTTGCAGCCCGCGTTCTCAAAGGCTATGAAACATACTTTGAAAGCGCCGACCCGGCGCAAGCCCTGGAGCGTTTCGGTTCGTTCAGGATTTTATGCGCCCTGGCTGCGGGTCCGTTCGGGGTGGCGCGCATCAACCAAAAGGCCGCCGACCTCCTGCAGCAAGCCCGCCGCATCCGCCGCGGCCAGACGTGGTATACCGGTCGTCCGGTGATGATTACGCGCAACGATTACCGGCTCGGCCTGTTCAACGGCGATACGGGGCTGGCCTGGCCCGATACGGACGGCCGGCTGCGGGTATGGTTCCATGGTGAAGGCGGCGGGCTGAAAGCGCTCAGCCCCCAGCGCCTGCCGGCCCATCAAACCGTATTCGCCATGACCGTCCACAAGAGCCAGGGGTCGGAATTCGATGCCGTGCTGCTCGTCTTGCCGGATCGCGATGCCCCTGTGCTGACCCGTGAGCTGGTGTATACGGGATGCTCCCGGGCGCGCCGCCACTTGGATTTGGCCGCAGGGGAGGCGATCCTCGAGCGCGCCCTGGCCCGAACGGTGCAAAGAACCTCCGGTCTTGCCGACGCACTCGGCGAGGCCTGACGATCGCGACCCGCGAAGCCTGTCGGGGCGCAAATTTCAACCCCGTGTCCGTCCGCCGATGGCCGCACCCCATTTGCGGATGGGTACCCTTCAAGCAGGAGTGCTACGATGAGTCTACACGCCGTCATTACCGGCACCGGACGTTATGTGCCCCCCCGCGTGATCACCAATGACGACCTGACCCAATGGATGGAAACCTCGGACGAATGGATTCGGCAGCGCACCGGCATCGAGAAACGGCACTGGATCGACGAGGAAGCGCCGGTGGGCACCAGCGACCTGGCCCTGGAGGCCAGCCGCACCGCGTTGGAACGGGCCGGCTGGGGCCCCGAGGACATCGACCTGATCATTTTCGCCACCCTGAGCCCGGATCTTTTCTTCCCCGGTTCGGGGTGCCTGCTGCAGGACAAACTCGGCTTGAAGAACACGCCCGCCCTGGACATCCGCCAGCAATGCACGGGGTTCATCTATGGTCTGGCAACGGCCGATGCCTACATCCGCAGCGGCATGGCCCGCAGGATCCTGCTGGTGGGCGCCGAGGTGCACAGCACCGGCCTCGACCTGTCCACCGCCGGCCGGGACGTGAGCGTGATTTTCGGCGATGGGGCGGCCGCCGTCTGCGTGGAAGCGGTGGACGCCGATCGCCCGGTGGGGGTCCTGGCCTCGGTGCTGCACGCCAAGGGCGCCATGGCGGAAAGCCTCATGACCGAGGCCCCGGCCTCCCGGGAATGGCCGCGGCTGACGGCTCGGATGATGGAGGAACGCCGCCACTTCCCCCGCATGGACGGCAAGGCCATATTCAAGGAGGCCGTGCGCCGTCTTCCCGAGGTCACCAAGGAAGCGCTCAAGCAGGCCGGCCTGCGCAAGGAGGACATCGATCTTTACATCCCCCATCAGGCCAATATCCGCATCAACCAGTTCTACCAGCAGCTGATGAAACTGCCGGAAGAAAAAGTGTTCCACAACATCCAGCGCTACGGCAACACCACTGCGGCCACGATCCCCCTGGCCCTGGACGAAGCCCTGGAAATGGGTCTCGTGGGCAAGGGCAGCACGGTCCTGTTCCTGGGGCTGGGGTCCGGCGTCACCTGGGGGGCCAATATCCACCGCTTCCCCGATTAGAAACCCACTCGACAAGTCGAGAGGGTTTCTAAGAAGAGGTTTCGTTTTACATCCCTGAAACGGGTGGCGGCTTCCGCCGCTACCCGCCCATTTCGGTGCTGTCTATCTTTTACGGCCTCATTCCGTCTTGTTTTGATCAAACAGCATCTCGAGGTAGTGCCGGACGATGGGATCCGGGTGGACCGCGTCCGCCTGATCGCCGCGATTGCGCGCCGCCATGGCGTGACGGATGTCCTTGGCCAGGGACTTGCCCAGTTCGACCCCGAACTGGTCGAAGGGGTTGATGTCCCAGACAAAGGCCTCGAAAACGGTGCGGGCCTCGTAAAAGGACAACAGGCGGCCGATGGTTTCCGGGCCGAGGTCGTTCAGCACCAGGGTGGAGGAGGGCCGGTTGCCCGGAAAACGGCGGGCGGGATCGTCGTTGGCGCGGCCCATGGCCAGCGCCATGGGTTGCGACAGGAGATTGGCCCAGAGCTCCTGGTGATTGGTGACGCCCTTGGAGCGTTCCCGGTAGGCGGTATACTGGGGCTCCCGAACCCCGATGAAATCGATGGGGAAGGGGCGGCCCTGGTGGGCCAGCTGAAAGAACGAGTGCTGGGCGTTGGTGCCGGGTTCGCCGAAAAGGATCACGCCCGTGGCAGCGTCCAGGGGCTTGCCCTGCTGGGTGACGGCCTTGCCGTTGCTTTCCATGTTGAGC
Organism: uncultured Desulfobacteraceae bacterium; assembly: GCA_964392545.1. Lineage (GTDB taxonomy): Bacteria > Desulfobacterota > Desulfobacteria > Desulfobacterales > UBA5852 > JABZFP01. Next base: position 4,350 of record CAYMQN010000092.1, on the reverse strand, counting down.
TGCTGCACGTGCGGGGCCAGTTTGGCCAGGGGCGCGGCGTAGGGGATGATGGCCCGGGCCGGATAGCCGAGAAAATTGTTGTTCCAGATATCGATCAGGGCCGCGGTGAGCGGCAGGTTGTCCTCGGGCGGGGCCTGGGCGGCATGCCGGTCCATGGCTTCGGCGCCCTGCAGAAAGGCTTCATAGCGGTCATACCCCAGGTAGAGGCTCAAGGGCACCCCCCCCACGGCCGAGGACACGCTGTAGCGCCCGCCGATGAAATCGAACATGTGAAAGGACTGCATCACCCCGGTGTCGGGCCCGTCGCCCGGACTGCCCTTGCTCGTCACGGCAATCATGTGGCGGGCGGGGTCGAGGCCCAGCGATGCGAGGTGGGCGCGCACCTGGTTGGCATTGGCCATGGTTTCGGCGGTGGTGTAGCTCTTGGAGATCACGATCCAGAGGGTGGCCGGAGGATCCACGGCCTCGATCACCCGACCGAAGTTGTGGATGTCGACATTGGCCAGGAAATGGAGCCGGATGCCCTTGTCGGCATAGGCTTCCAGGGCGGTGGCCACGAATTCGGTGCCCAGGTAGGACCCCCCGATCCCGATCACCACGGCATGCCGAAAGCGCGCCCCGGAAGCGCCCCGCAGGTCGCCGTCGTGAATGCGCCGGGAAAAGCGGCGGATCTCCTCACGAACCCGCCGGATTTCGGGCATGATATCGATGTCATCCAGCCGGATCGGCTGTTCGCCCAGATGGCGGGCGGCCGTGTGCAGGGCGGCCCGGTTCTCGGTGACATTGAGACGCTTGCCGGCCATCATGTCCCGGAACCGCTCGCTCAGGCCCCTTTGACGGGCGAGGGCATGGAGCCCTTCCAGGGTGGCACGGTCGACACGCTGGCGGGAATAGTCCAGGAACAGTCCGGCGCCGGAAAGGGAAAACCGCTGCAGGCGGTCGGGCGCCGCCAGCAGGTGGCGCAGATGCATGCGGGGATCCGCCATCGCACGGGCGCGTCGTTCGAGATGGGCCCATTCCGGGGTGGCGGAAAGAGGGGCGTTGGCCATGGGAACCTCCAGAAGCGAATGGTCGGACCGCCGGGCTGTTTCCGATCGGGACGCCTGGCGCTGCAAACACCCTGGCGGCGCTGTCCGACGGTGGTCAATTGCGCCGGGTGCAGGGCACCGTGTCGGTCAGAAGATCCCTTACGCGGTCCAGCAGACCGCAGGTGTTGGCACATCGCGGCAGCTCGTGGTTATGGTCGCAGCAGCGGCACGGACTTTCCACGAGATAGCCGATTTCGAAATCGAAGCGGCAGGTATAGGTATACTGGCGGTGTGGCATCGGGTCATAGGTCATGATGGTTGGAATCCGCAAAGTCTCCGATCACGGCAACGGCACCTGTACCTGTACCTCTGTCGTTGTCGTGGTCGTCATCCTATATAATTTTAAGTGGTTATCTACAAAACAAAAGCTTTTGATCCACAGATGACGCAGATTAACACAGATTAAAAAGAGCGTTCATTGACCGTGTTTATAAGCGGTTATGCTGTTATCGGTGCTAATCTGCGTCATCTGTGTAATCTGTGGATCGAATTGTTTTTGCGCATTCAGGGCGGCGCATCTATCGGAAAAGCTACTTTCACTTTATGGGATTATCAGGTTATTCAGCTTCGGCCCCTGAAACAATTTCTACCGTTGATGGTTACCAGAAATCGCCCGCCGCGCCAACCCCCTATAGCACATCGGCACCCTGGGCGCGGTCGAGAAAGCGCCGGTAGGCAACCATTTGGGCAAAGGCCAGAACGGCGCGTTCCGGTGTTTCGTAAAACACCCCATTATAAGCGCAGCCATCGACATGGTAGACGGTCTGGTCGCTGCCTTCCCTGAGAAGGCTGACGCCGAAGACGGGCTTGCCGTAGTGGGCACAGAGCTCCGCGGTGCGCCGCACATAGGTGGCCTCGAAGGTTTCCAGGGTCTCGCGGGCGAACGCCAGAAAATCGTCGCCGAGATCCGGATCGGCCGTTGCCGCCGCGTCGGTCAGGCGCCTGACAAAAATGCGGCGTCCGAGAATGCCCAGATTGATCACGGCATCGCATCCGTCCCAGCGCAGGAGTTCCTCCATGACGGCGATGGGCAGATCGAGGTCGTTTTCGCCGACCAGGTCCACCGGATTGGTGCGGCTCCAATAGGGCGGGAGCATGGTATCGATGCGGGCCACGATGGCGTCGTCCAGGGGCGGGACGACGATGTCGTTCTGGGCGCAAAGGTCGGCGGTGACCACCCCCCATCCGCCTCCCAGGGTCATGATGGCCGCGCGGTTGCCTTCCGGCAGGGGCAGCGAGGCGAAAGCCGCGGAGAGATCCAACAACTCCATGGGGCGGTCCACCTTGACAATGCCGGCCTGGCGGCACATGGCGTTGAAAACGGCTGTATCCGAGGCCAGGGCCCCGGTATGGCTGGCCGCCGCCCGGTTGCCGGCCCGGCTCTGGCCCCCCTTCAAAAGCACGATGGGCTTGCGGCGGCTTACCCGCCGGGCGCTCTCGAAGAAGCGGGGCCCGTTCTTGACGCTTTCCACGTAGAGCATCACGGTGCGTGTCAGGTCGTCGCGCTCGAACCCTTCCAGGAAGTCCTCGATGGTCAGCATGGCCTCGTTGCCCGATCCGGCAAACCCCCGGATGCCGATGCCCTGTTGTTCGGCGAAGGCCAGGAGCTGGGTTCCCATGTTGCCGGACTGGGCCACCACGGCCGTATCGCCGGCCTTGGGGTGCACCGGCGAGCCGGTGCAGTAAAAGTGGATGTGGGGATTGCAGATGCCCATGGTGTTGGGCCCCAGGATCAGAACGCCGGCCTCGCGGGCCTCCCGCACCAGCGCGGCTTCCAACTCCCGGCCGTCTTCGCCGGTTTCCCCGAAGCCGGAGGTGATCAGGAGCATGTTGCGGACGCCGCAGCGCTCGAATTCCGGCAACAGGGCCCGCACGGCGGCGGCGGGGATGGTGACCACCGCCAGGTCGATCGCAGCCGGTACCTCCGCAAGGCTTTTGTAAACGGGCCGTCCGGCGATGGTCCCGCCCCGGGGATTGACCAGGTAGACCTCGCCCTGGAAGCCGCCGCCCACCGTGCTGCTGAAGAGCATATGGCCCCATTTCCCGAATTGGGCGGACGCTCCGATGAAGGCGATGCGCCGCGGGTAGAACAGGTTGCGGATATCAGCGGGATCGACCGGCGTAGATGGCCGCTGGCGGTCCAGCGGCGCACGGCAGGTCACCAGCGCGTCCACGATGTGAAGGGAGCCGTCGGCCATGACCCGCACCGGGTTGAGATCCACTTCCGCAATTTCCGGGAAATCCGCCGCCAGCGCCGCCAGTTTCAGCAGCCCCGCCACCAATGCCTCGCGGTCCACCGCTGCTTCGCCCCGAAAGGCCCCCAGCAGTTTGGCCGCCTGCAATTCGTCCAGCATCGCCAACGCGTCCCCGCGGGAGAGGGGGAGGAGACGGCAGGCGCTGTCGTTGAGGGCTTCGGCCAGGATGCCCCCCAGGCCGACCATGACAACCGGACCAAACTGCGGGTCCCGCACCATGCCCATCATCAATTCCCGGCGGGCCTCGATCCAGGGCTGCACCAGCAGACCTTCGAGCGCATCGCCGTGGCGGGCGGTCATCGCCGCCACGGCCCGTTGAATGGCGTCGGGGGATTCGAGCCGGACATGGACCAGGCCCATTTCGCTTTTGTGCAGCAGGAGGCTTCCCAGCCCCTTGAGCACGACCGGGTACCCGATCTCCCCGGCGGCGGAAACGGCCTCGTCCGCCGTGGCCACCACCTGCTCGGAGATGACCGGCAGGCCGCGTTCCCGCAGCAGCCGCTTGGCTTCGTTTTCATTCAGGGCCCCGTTGGGTCTTCCCAGAGCCGTACGAATCAGATGGGCAATCGTCACGTGAACGTCCATTTGGAAAAGGGAAAGCGAATGGTATGGTTCAAACGGTCGGAAGCTGCGCGGTGAATGGCAGGTACCAACCGTTGCGTTGCGCCAGACGAAGCCTTATAGCCGCTGAATCGCTACAGGTCAAGGCGCTGGGCCACGCCGAGAACCGACCGAACGGATCCTGGAGCGTGATGGAATCGAAAAAAGCCCCTGAGGCGTCACGCCCGCGGCGGAAGCCCTGGTCCTGTAGAACCTCGAGGTTGTGTCGCAATGTTGCACGAAAGGGATTTGTCCTAGGACGTCATCCCGGCGGAAGAGGCTGTGTCGCAATTTGCACGCAAGGGGGGTTGGCACAGGCCGTCATCCCGGCGAAAGCCGGGATCTCCTGTATCTTCATGCCGTTGCCCCAACCAGATCCCGGCTTTCGCCGGGATGACAGGTCTAAA
>CAYMQN010000091.1:0-14053 GCA_964392545.1 uncultured Desulfobacteraceae bacterium | reverse complement strand
CGAGGGCCTTTACGTCGATCCGGGTCGATTGAATATCGCCGGAAAGATACGGATGACCGCCGTAACGCCACTGCTTCCGGGGCGTCACCGTGACGATTGCGCCAGGCACCACCTCCCAAAGACGGCTTGTGCGCAGGGTAATGATCCGGTCGCTTCCCAGCAAACGGCACCGGGCATTCCGCTCCATGACCGATAGGGCGACCAATTCAACGGGTTTGCTCAGGTCGATATCATCCTCTGCTACCTTGTGCTGCCGACTGCGTCGGGAAGCTTTCTTGGCTTCGGCGGGGTAAGGATCGAGGTTGAGCCACCTGCGGTAAGCAGCGATGTAGCGCGCCCCTGTCGATGCCTGCGGCAACACGACCTCGGAGACCGCCACCACATATTCGGACCCGTCCTCGCGACGGCATCTTGCCGTCAGACCGCGCCGTTCGTTGCCGTCGTAATCCACCGTGATCACTGAAATCGGTTGTCCGATGATGAAGCCGTCGGCCGGCAGGGCAACGTCATCCTCGAACGCTTGCCGAAAGGCCCATAGCTGCTCATCATCGCCGTAGGCGTCGACGGTGATTTCCTCAATCAGTCTGTCCAAGGCTTCGAGCTCCTTACCATCTTTCTTGCTTCGCGTGCCCATCTTTTAGTGATCCTTCCAGATACCGGCCTTCACCAGCCGTTGAATCAGCGCCTTGCGCCGCAGGTGGTCGGCCATGAAATTTTCCAATTCTCGTTGAAATTGTTTTTTGGTCGCAAACAGGTCATAGGCTTCGGCGATGTCGACAAGTTTGCGGCAGGCCTCGTCATACCCGCGTCCCGATCCACGCTCGACGGGTTCTCGGAGCGACGCCCAGGCCTTGGAAAAATCGTTGGACAGGTTCTTCAAATACGCTTCATGCTCCTTTCGGCGCTTGATCTTCCGTTGCTTGCGGTCCCGTTTTTGCTTTTCCAGCCGAATTTGTCGGGCCTTTTCGGCATTCTGCCGCAATTCTCCCACCGTTCGCCAGGGTGCGTCGGTATCGCCCGTCTGTAGGCTGCGCCGCCAGGATGCGAACCGGTTCCGGATGGACCGTTCGGCCTGCTGCCCCTTGCCCTCCAGCAATTGTTTCAGGATTGAATTGATCTCATCCCGGGGCAGGGCATCGATCCACTTTTCCATTTCCCGTCGTGAAACTTCCGTCTCCTGCACAGCCGGGCTGCCCATGCCGGCACCGGTCAGTAGGTCCGGGTCCACTTCTAAGAATTCGGCCAGCGCCTGCTGAGCAGCACTCAGGTTTCCCAGTCCACTCACGCATAGCGGCTCCACAGCATCGTCATCCATCATCTCACCGGCTACGGCAGCCAGCCATCCGATGTAGAGACTGCGCAGATCGCCGCGCAGCAGTTCATCCCGCACCGGGGCCAGACGTGCCATCCAGCCGCGGCCATCCTCCATGCCGAAGCGGTCGTAGTCTTCCGACTCCGCCAAACTCCAGGTAATGATCCAATGGGTCTTGGTGGGCTTGATATCCAAAAGATAAGGTGCGGCCACGGCCTTGGCCGTCTCTTGGGTCAAGGCCTCGATGGGCAGCCGCACCATGAAAATGGCCGTCATCCAGTTGGCCACGTAAACATGGGCGTCGAAATAGCGCTCCATCAGCTTCTCGGGGTTGCCCTTGAAGTCGCCCCAATTGTATTCATTAGTGAAGCTCACCGGTGTAATTGTGGCCCGCGTGGAAAGCGCTCGCAATTCGTCCAGTTCATTTAACGTCAGAGGCCGGTCAATGGCCAGAAACTCGTAGTATTGGTATTCGCTCATGGTTTCAGTTCAGCCTTTATCCGCCGGTATTGGTCCGGGGCCACAGTCATCTTCGGTTTGGTGGTACCCACCGGCATATCCTTGGCCTCGGAGCTGCCTTTGGGCTCGTAAAGCTTCCTCGGTACGATATAGGAGCAACCGGCAGGAACCGTTTGGTCGTTTTGGTCAGTCGGTAGGTTGGATCGTTGTGCTGCCGGAGGCGCTGATCGAGATTGGTGCTTTGGCCGCAATAATAACGGTCGCTGGCTTCGCTGTAAATGACATATACTCAAGAGGCCATAAAAAAGCCCTGCCGGAAGGAAGCCGGCAGGGCTTTTGGGTTTGGCTCCCCAGCACGGACTCGAACCGCGGACTCGGTGGTTAACAGCCACCTGCTCTGCCGACTGAGCTACTGGGGAAAAAACTATAAAGCAACTTCTTGACCTACGCTGGCACCCAGACTCGGTGGTTAATCCCGCCCCGGCGGGACTCTGCCGACTGAGCTACTGGGGAAAATTGAAAGGATTGCTAATTACCCAAAGCACCCGATCTTGTCAAGGGAAAAATGTGAAAGAAAACAATAGCCCTTGACGGTGATGCGGGTATCGTAGGACATATGGTTTCGGCCCCTGAACCATGGCCCAAGGATCATCTGCCACCCCTCGGTGGTGCTGAATCATGGGAGAACCCCAGCGATGAAAATCGGACGCAACCAACCCTGCCCTTGCGGCAGCGGGAAAAAATACAAAAAGTGCTGCCTGGACAAAGAAGGGGCGCCTTCCCAGGCCTTGTATTACCGGCGTTTGGTCGAAGCGCACGATCGACTCGTGGACGGATTGGTTGCGCACGCCACCCGGACCTTCGGCGAAGAAGGCGTTTCCGTGGCGATACATGAGTTCCTGTTATGGTCCGAAGCGAAGGGGGAAGCGATCAGCGAGGAGATGCTCGACCGGGCCGACCCTTTATTCTGGCCCTGGTTGCTCTTCAACTGGGAGTATGACGCCTTTGAAGCCGAAGTGGATCTGCCGGGCCCGGAAGGGCGGACCGCGGCCGAACTCTATGCCGAAAAACAGGGGGATCGACTCGACCCGCTGGAGCGGCGGCTGATCGAATCCATCAACCGCAAGCCATACAGCTTCCTGGAGGTCCTCGGCGTCGACAAGGGGAAGGGCATTACATTGCGGGACCTTCTCAAGGGCACCCGCATCGCGGTCGAGGAACGCACCGGCTCGCAAGCCGTGGAACCCGGCGATGTGCTCTTTGGCCGTGCAGTGATGGTGGATGACGTGGGAATGCTGGTCGGACTCGGCCCGACCGTTATTCCTCCCGGCTACAAAGCGGATATCATCCAATTGAGAAAGCGGCTGCAGCGCAGGCAAGGCCCCCTAACCGATGACGCCCTCTATGAATGGGATACCGAGATTCGAGGGCTTTATTTTTCCATCGACCAAGCTTTGTATGCCGTGCCGCAAATGGTCAATACGGACGGCCACGTATTGGAATCCCACAAGCTGCTCTATGAGATCTCCTCTCCCGACAAGGCTTTCAAGCAGCTCCAGGATCTGTGTGGCACCATGACGCCGGAAGAGCTCCTTGCTGATGCGAGACACGATGCGGACGGCCGGATGATGCGGGTTGAAATTCCCTGGGACCGGGCCGGGCACGCCAAGGTTGCCGGAATGTCCAACACGTTATTGGGTCGCATTGTGATCGATGGCCAGCGCCTGACGGCGGAAGTCAACTCAGCCGAACGGGCACTGACCTTGCGCCGGGAACTCGATGCCCGCCTGGGAGACAACGGCCGATTCAAGCTCGATGAGATTCAGGATCCGGCCTCGATGGTGCACCGGCATGCTGCCGGAGCGGCTGAACACGTTCCATCATCCGAACAGGAAGCGCTCATGCAGCATCCCGAAGTACAGGCGCAGCTGGCGGAAATGTTCGGCCAGCACTGGGAGAGCTGGGCGGATCAGACACTTCCGGCCTTGGGCGGCATGTCCCCGAAGGAAGCCGTAAAAACCCCGGACGGACGCGAGGCCGTGGAAGCGCTGTTGCAAGACGCCGAGAGGGCCCGGGGGGAGGATGCCTTTACGGCGGAAATCAACCGCAAAGGCGTCATCCGGGTCAGGGAAGTCCTCGGTTTGAACCAATCCGGGCGGCAATCAGGGCTCGTTGGCCGATCTTTGCCGGTCGGCCAGGCAGGTGATGACAATGCAAATTTTGGAGGCGTAATGGATCTAAAAGTATTGGAGGAAACCCCTCCCTGGGAGTGGCCGCTGGAAACCGACCGCTTTCTTCGCGATGTTCTCATGGATGACCGCGCCGCTGCCGCCGACCGCGTCCTGGCCGCAGAGCTGGCAGGCAACTTTGCGGTGATCAATGACGACCTGGCCCGGGCCCTGCTGTCGATTCTGGAAAACGGCTCCGCTTCGGAGGATCTGCGGGGCACGGCGGCCATATCCCTGGGGCCGGTCCTCGAGCAAGGCGACATTTTCGAATTCGATGATCCTGACGATGTCCCGATCTCGGAGGACACGTTTACAACCATCCAGGAAACCCTCCGCAGGCTGTTTGGGGACGATCGCGTGCCCCGCAAGGTCCGCAGGCGTATTCTCGAAGCCTCGGTTCGCGCGCCCCAGGACTGGCACCCCGATGCCGTGCGGACGGCCTTTGCCAGCGATAACGAGGCATGGCGACTGACCGCCGTATTTGCCATGCGCTGGATCCGCGGGTTCGAACCTCAGATTCTCGAAGCGCTGGAGAGCACCAATCCCGATATCCATTACCAGGCCGTATGCGCCGCCGGCAATTGGGAAGTGGATGAGGCCTGGCCGCATGTATCGAGACTCCTTCAGGACCCCACCACCGAAAAAACCCTGCTGCTGGCCGCCATCGATGCTGTCGCCGCCATTCGCCCGCAGGAGGCGGGAATGTTTTTAGTGGACCTTACCCGCTCCGACGACCAGGATATTGTCGACGCCGCCCACGAAGCCGCAATGATGGCCGAAGCCACGTTGGAGGCCGACCTGGACGACGATGCCGATCTCGACTGAAACGCGCACGCACCGGCCGAAGCTGAAAAACCCTCCCTGCTGAAACGGCTCATCGGCTGGCTGCGGTCATTGTGGCCTTTCGGTCGTGACACACGGGCACGGCAGTCCGAGAACCCTTTCTGCCCCAATTATTCGGACAACCACTTGAGGAAATCCGTCATCCCCAACGTCCACGGATATCGGCCTGCATGATACGGAAAGCGGTTCCCGCACGTTCTTGCCGGGGCTTCTCCAAGCCCGTCCTGGCGCGACGACATCCGAAACATGCGGACCATCCTTTCGTTCGTTTGGGATTTCGGGTATGGGTACATGCCAAGGCCCGCCATACGACCTGCACCGGATCGGCGTCCGGCTAACTGTCACGAAACCACGGAGGCGTCTGGATACCGTGAAAACAATGGCTACACAACTGGCCCTGATGCTCAGGATCGGCCAGCGCAGCAGCAACGTTCGGCTGCTGATCAAGTTCGCCGTCGTGTTGGCGGTTTTTTTCATCTCTTACAGCGTGCTGTTTCATCTGCTGATGCTCTTGGAGGGCCGTGAATACTCCTGGATCACCGGCTTCTACTGGACCCTTACGACCATGTCCACCCTGGGGTTCGGTGACATTACCTTCCACAGCGACATCGGCCGCCTCTTTTCCATCGTGGTGCTGCTCAGCGGCATCGTGTTTCTGCTGGTCATGCTGCCCTTCACCTTTATCCAGTTTTTCTATGCCCCCTGGCTGGAGGAGCAGAACAAGGCCCGTGCCCCGCGGGTGTTGGCGGAAAATGTCTCCGGTCACGTGATCCTGACCCACTTCGACGACGTGGCCGTCAACCTGATCGAGAAGTTCAACCAATACGGCATCGCCTATGTCATCGTGACCCACGAGCTGCAACACGCCCTGGACCTGCACGATCGGGGGTACAAGGTGGTGGTGGGCGAGTTGGACGATCCCCAGACCTACCACCGCCTGGGCATCGACCGGGCCGCGCTGGTGGTGGTCATGAACGACGATATCGTCGGCACCAACATCATCTACACCCTGCGGGAGGCGCACGACCGGGTGCCAACCGTGACCAATGCCGATGTCGAGGATTCCGTGGACATTTTGCGGCTGGCAGGGAGCACCTATGTCTTCCAGTTTACCCGCCTGCTGGGCACGGCCCTCGCGCGCCGGGTCCTCGGAGTGAGCCTGCAGGCCACCGTCGTCGGCCGCTTCGATCAGTTGCTCATTGCCGAGGCACCGGCCATGCGGACCTGGCTGCAGGGCCAAACCCTGGCCGAAAGTCGATTGCGCCAGGCCACCGGCGTTACCGTGGTGGGTATCTGGGAGAAGGGACGCTTCATGATCCCGACCCCCGAGACCCGCATCGGCGCCGCCACCGTGCTGGTTCTGGCCGGCACCGAGGCCCAACTGAGGCAGTACGATCGCAGCGTTGCCCTGACGGCCGACGAGGAACCCAACCAGGAACCGGTGCTGGTTCTGGGAGGCGGCCGCGTCGGCCAGTCGGTGGCCAAGGCCCTTGGCAAGCGCGACATCGATTTCCGGGTGGTGGAAAAGAAGGCCGGCATCGCCTCCCGGGACAGCCATTACATCCAGGGGAGTGCCGCCGACCGGGAGGTCCTCGAACAGGCGGGCATCGCCGGCACGCCGGCGATCATCATCACGACCCACGACGACAATCTGAACATCTATCTGACGATCTACTGCCGCCGCCTGCGGCCGGACGCGCAAATCATCTGCCGCGCCAGCCTGGACCGCAACATCAAGACCCTGCACCGGGCCGGTGCCGATCTGGTGATGTCCTTCAGTTCACTGGTCACCACCACCATCATCAACCTGCTCGAGCGTCAACAGATGCTGATGCTGACCGAAGGCTTGAATGTCTTTCAATTGGGCTTGAGCCCCCGACTGGTCGACAAGGCCCTGCAGGACCTCAATGTCCGTGAGGCCACGGGCTGCAGCATCGTGGCCGTCAAGCGCGGGAACGAGATGATGATCAATCCGGATCCGGCGATCGTTCTCAAAAAAGGTGACGAACTGGTCCTGATCGGATCGGCCGAGGCCGAAAAGAAATTTGTTGAAAAATACCCCGCCGCCGAGCTGAAAGCCGCTTGACTGCCCGTGGATAGACGATGCCCCGGGTCGAAGTAGCGCTGGCGCCGGAGCGAGTGGAATGCCGGCTGTCCTTAAAATGGGCACAGAAGTGAAGATAGCCGGACGTTGTTACCTTCTTTGAAATCAGTGGAGATCTGCCATGGCATCCAAGACGGAAACCTGCCGCCTGCTTGCCGATCCCGAAGGTCCGGCGGCCGAACGATTTGAGCACTATGAAGCCTTCCTGAACCACAATCACCGGGCCTTGAGGCTGCTCTCGGAACTGGAAATGCTGGACCAGGGCATCGGGTTGAGCACCCTGGCCGCGATCCAGCGCCGGGCCGGCGAACTCGTGGCGGATGTCCGCGGTCTCGTGCACGCGCTGGAGGGGCTCGCCGCCGGCCGCTACCCCGATCTGGCCGACGTCTACGAGACCATCGTCCACGAGTTGACCCCCCTGTTCACGCCAGATCGTCTTCCCGTCGAGGGTTCTTTGACGCTGCCGTTCGCATCGCTAGACGGGGAAGCGCTTCCCCTGGCCGGTGCCAAGGCGGTCAATCTGGCCAGGGTACGCAACGAGCTGGAGCTGCCGGCCCCCGACGGGTTCGTGGTCACCACCGCCGGCAGCGACCTGTTTCTGCGGGAAAACCAGCTTCTGGAGGCGATCGACGCCATGCTGGCCGCTTTCGACCCGGAGGCCCCCGACAGTCTGGACGCCTGCCGACGCATTCAGGAGCAGATCGAGGCCGCCCCCCTGCCCCCGGCCCTCGCCGAAGCCATCGATGCCGCCTATGCCAACCTGTCCGAACGGCTGGGTCGACGTCCCACGGTGGCCGTGCGCAGCAGCGCTGTGGGAGAAGACACGGAAGCCTCCTTTGCCGGCCAGTACCGCTCGGTGCTGCCGGTGGAGCGGGACGCCTTGGCAGCAGCCTATAAGCACGTTCTGGCCAGCAAATACGAACCGCGCGCCATTCTCTACCGCCTGCGCTACGGCCTGACCGATGCCGCCACGCCCATGGCCGCAGCCGTCGTGGTGCTGGTGCGCGCCCGGGCCAGCGGCGTGCTCTACACGGTGGACGCGGGGCGGCCCGCCTCCGGGCAGATCCGCATCGACGCCGCGCCCGGGATGGGCGAAAACGTGGTCGGCGGCGCGGCCTCGCCGGACGTCTTCCGCATTCACCGCGAAACCCTGCAGGTTGATCGGCATCTTTCCGCGTCCCGGGAAGGATCGGGGCAAGACGATCCCCAACCGCCCTCCATTTCCCCCTCCACGGCACGATCCCTGGCCGAGCTGAGCCTGAAGCTGGAAGCCCATTTCGGCGGTCCCCAGGACATCGAGTGGGCTCAAAACGAGCAGGGCGACGTTCTCATTCTGCAAACCCGGCCTATAGGACTTGCGGATGCAACCGAAGCCGCCCCACCCCTCGACGTGTCCGGCCTGCGCCTGCTCCTGGCGGGCGGGCAGACGGCCTGCCCCGGACGCGTCTCCGGCCGGGCCGTCCACGCCGCCCCCGACCTGACGGCCGAAGATGCCCGGGATGCCATCCTCGTTGCCCGGGCGGCAGCCCCCGACCTGGCGCCGCTGATGGGCCGGGTGCGCGGCCTGATCGCCGACCTGGGCGGGGTGGCCAGCCACCTGGCTTCGGTGGCGCGGGAAATGAATGTCCCGGCCCTGCTGGACACCCGGGAAGCCACGTCGCTGATTGCCGACGGCCAGTCCATCACCCTGCTGGCCGATGAGGGCGAGGTCTATCTGGGGGAACTCGATGCGCTGGCCCGCAAGCTTCCCCCGCGGGAGGCCGAGGATATTTCCGGCCCCATCGGCCGTATGCTGCGCGAACTTCTGGGGCGCATATCGCCGCTCAACCTCACCGATCCCGAAGCCCCCGAATTTGCGCCGCGGGGATGCCGCACGCTGCACGACGTGATCCGCTTCGCCCACGAGAAAGCCATGGCCGAGATGTTCAACCTGTCCAAGCTGGCCGACGCCTCCACGGTGTCCCGCAAGATGAGCGCCAACATCCCCCTGGCCCTCCATTTCATCGACCTGGGCGGCGGCCTGGCCCCGGAGATGACGAGCTGCGACGACATCCTGCCCGAACACATCCGCTCCAAACCCATGGCCGCCCTCTGGCGCGGCCTGGCCCACCCGGGCGTCTCCTGGTCCGGCACGGTCGATTTCAGCGGCCGCAATTTCATGGCCTTGATGGCGGGCAGCATGGGGCCGGAGAACCGGGTGCCCCCCAAGGTGGATTCCTACGCCCTGGTTTCCGAGGATTACCTGAACCTGAGCGTCAAGTTCGGCTACCACTACTCCAACATCGACGCCCTGTGCTCGGACACCCCCGATGCCAATGCCATCCGCCTCCAATTCGCCGGCGGCGCCGGCACCACCGCCGGCAAGGCCCTGCGCATCGCGTTTTTGGAGGACGTCTTGACCCGCCTGGGGTATTCGGTCGAAGTGCACGGCGACATGCTGCAGGCCGTCTACAAGGGCGGCCAAGCGGCCGCTCTGGAGGAGGTGCTCGACCAGACCGGGCGCCTGCTGGGCTGCAGCCGGCTGCTGGATCTGGCCATCCCCAACCAGGCGGAGGTCGATACCCTGACCGAGCTGTTCTTCAAGGGGGACTACGATCTTCTGGGCCGTTCCGAAAAACGCCTCCCCGGTTTCTACGCCTCGGTGGGCGAATGGTCCACGACCGACCTGGACGGCGAGGAGGTCATCCAGCAGGACGGCGCGCACATGAGCGACACGGTCTCCTGCACCCTGCACACGGCCCTGGACAAAGTCGTGGGCGGGCGCTACCGCACCTTCCTCGAAAACCGCCACGCCCGCCACTACTACCCCGTGGCCGTGAAGCGCGACAGCCGCATGGGCGACGGGCGCCTCCGGGTGGAGGTCCGCATCGGGGCCGGTTGCATCGATCTGGCGGCCGGTTTGGCCTTCGGCCTGACCAATGTCGGCAACAGCCTGGTCCTGGCGGCCGACGCCAGCGCCGGCGAACTGCAGTTGCTGGAATTCGTGAACAACACCCGCCATTTCCGCCAGCGGGTTTCCACCGAAATTCCCCTGGACCGCTGGCTGCGGCTCGAAGTCAGCGTGGACGGAAAGACGGTCAAGGGGCGGATCGCGGGCGAGCTTCTCATCCGCTATGATCACTCCCGGCCCGTCGAGGGGTACGTGGGGCTTTGGAGCAAGGGCGACAGCACGGCTTATTTCCGCAACCTCGAATATGCCACGTAGCCACTGCCGGTGCTGCATTTTGATCCCCCAGGAGCCGGCTTCCGGAGCAGAAAGTCCCGTCTCTAGCGGGATCGATGCAATTGCGCGTCCAGCAAATCACCGTGGCTCACGATGCCCACCAGCTTGGACCGGTCCTCCCGTGCCACCACCAGCAGGAAGGTCGCCCGGGGGTGATTCTTCAAGGCGAGCATGGCCGCTTGGAGCGTGTCTTCCGGCGTCAACCGCGGGAAGGCTTCCGTGGCGAGTTCCGCCGCGACCACCAGATGACGCAGGACCGGATCGAAAAGGGTGTCGGCCACATCGGCATATTGCACGACCCCAATCAGCTCATTGCGGTCGTTGACCACCGGCAGGCCGTCATAACGGCAGTTGCCAAGGGATTTGACCACCTCGTCAAAGGGCGCCTTGTGCGACAAAATCTCCAGGTTGCGGCGCATGATGTGGGCCACCCGGATATCCGCCGGCAGCTTCCGCCGCACGATGGGGGAAAGGCCCACGGCCCGCAAAACTTCGCCGAGGACCCGGCGCAACCCTTCGCCATAGCCCACCGGGCTGCGCTGCCCGAGCAGATTCAGGACCGTTACTTCGCCGGCATGGACCAGGGAGATGCGGGTCAGCAGGGGGCCCACCATCTCGAATACCACCACCGCGGCCAGGATCACCGTCTGCAAAGCCTTCCCCGGTCCGGGCCATTCCGTCGCCAACACGTTGGCCAGGCCGATGGCCAGACCGGCCTGGGCCAGCATGGCCGGACCGAGCCAGGTCGTGATGGTGGAACGCATCCCGGCCATCCTGGCGCCCGCATGGCAGCCGGCGAATTTGCCGAGGCTGCGGGCGACCACGTATACCGTGCCGATCCAACCCATGTGGAGCAGGGCTTCGAGATGGAGTTCCGCCCCGGCCATGATGAAAAACAGCACGTAGAAGGGATAATCGATCCCCGCCAGCTCTTCGAGCATCCGCCGGCCGTGGGGGGCGGCGTTCACGGCAACGACGCCGGCGACCAGCACGCACAACATGGCGGACACGCCGAAATACGATGCCGCGCCGGTGGCCAGGGCCACGGCCCCCAGGACCAGCATCTGCCGCTCCACCGGTCTTGTAAGGCGCTGATCCATGACGGCGATGAAAGCACCCGCAAGCACACCCAATCCGATAGGGCCCAGAATCTGAGAGACCGTTTGCCAGAGCGAGGGGGACGCGGACAACCCGAAATGCTTCAGCAGGATAAAAGCGATGATCGCCACCAGATTGTTGATGCCGATGAGGGGCAGGATGGTGTCGGTAAGCGGTCCTTCGGATCGATATTCCCGCATCACCATCTGGGTGGCGGCCGGGGCGGTGGTTATCGCCATGACGGCCAAGAAGGCGGCTTCCAGCGGTGAAGCCCCTATGATCAGGGTTCCCAAGCCGACGAGGATCGCGCTCAATCCGATCTCGAGCGTACTGATGCGAAAGAGCCGGATGCCGATTTTCCGAATGGCCTCCAAGCGGAAACTGCCGCCGATGGTAAACACGATCAGGCTTAGGATCAGATCGTGCAGCGGGGCGAGGGTGGCAAGCTGGGTTTGGGTAACGATAGGAGGCAGCCCCAGGATCGCACCCGTGTAAGGCCCCGCCGCCAGGCCCACCACCAAATAGCCGGTGACACGGGGAATGCCCACGGCGGCGCTCATGCGCCCGGCGCCGAGCGCGAATAAATAGAGTACACCGATGGTCATCAGCAGGGGCAGCATTGCAGTACCACGGACCTGATAAGGATGTGGACGAAGGTTTTGATCAAACCGATGAATTGGCGTATAGCATGCCTTACGCTATCTTATAAACGTTCTTGTGGCGGAGGAATCCAACGATGAAATGGGTCTTATCGCTTTTGCTCCTTGCGTTTGCGGCCCTGGCCGCCTACTTGAGCTTCTGGCCGGTGCCCAAGCCCTACGGCCGCGTGATCGCCTTCACCGAAGACGGCAGGATCGTTGCCGATTTGCAGGATCCCGGGGGAACCTACCCCGAGACCACGGCCGTCACCGAAACCCGGGAACGCCTCTATGTGCAAAGCCTCCACGCCAGTGCCATCGGATGGCTGCCCCGTTGAAACGACGGGTGTCCGGCGCCTGTACAATCGATGAACAGGAAATTGCGCATCAAAGAATGCAATTTTGAGGCAAGCCATCGATGATGAATTCTTAAAAAGTCTCAGAAGGAAAGCATTTGTCATTCCCGCGAAGACGGGAATCCAGTCTTTTCTGTATTTTCTGGACTCCCACATTCGCCGAGATATGGAATTTGTACCTGCGGGAGAGATAATTGGCAAACAACACCAGGTTAGAACAGTAGGACTGAAACAAAGTCCTCATCTATCGGATGGCGATTACACATTTGTAGATACATATTGTATAGATGCTTCTTGCGATTGCCGTAGAACACTCATACAAGTCCTACATAATGGTGTCCATGTGTCCACTATCGGTTTTGGTTGGGAGTCACCCATCTTTTATAAGAATTGGATGGGTGATACATCGGATGAAGGAAATATGCCACAATTGCATGGGGCAACAATTGATATAAGTAGCCCCAATAAGGTGCCAGCGCAATCCATGATAGGTTTCTTTGTCGCATTGCTTGATGAAAAGTGGATAAATACATTTAAACGTAACTATGCTGCTGTTAAGAAAAAATTAAAACCTCAAAAAAAGAAGAAGAAATAGCCGAACAACCTGCTGTTGGGATCGGCGAAGACCATGCCGCCCCAAAGCAGCACGTTGCGCGTTCCAATATAATGATGCGGTGTATCACTAAATCGAAGTAAATATAAGAGGTAATCATGAGCATCAGCAAGGTCATAAAAAAGTACAAATTAAATGAACAGCCCAATGATTTTGTTTTCTGGCAATCAAGATCCTATGAAGAGCGGTTGGCCGCCTTGGAGCAAATACGAAAAGAATATAACTCATGGAGATACGATGCTGAGCAAGGATTTCAAAGAGTTTATCGAATTATTAAACGGACATAAAGTCAGATATTTGGTGGTTGGCGGATATGCCGTCGCATTTCATGGATATCCACGCTATACCAAAGATCTTGATATCTGGATTGAGCTCTCGCCGGAAAACGCCGATAATGTTCTGAATGCACTTGATGAATTCGGCTTTGGATCGTTGGGGCTCAAGGCTAAGGATTTCCTTGAAAGCGACCAGGTTATTCAACTTGGTTATCCTCCAAGTAGAATAGATATTTTGACGACTTTAAAAAGTATTAATTTTGAAAACTGCTATCATGCAAGAGTTGTGGTCGATATTCAGGGAATCAAAATAAATTTTATTGATCTCGAAAATTTAAAACAAAATAAACGAGCGACGGGCCGGCCACAAGATTTGGCAGATGCAGAAAATTTAGAGTAGTAAAAAGCGGGATGGCCAACCTGCCCTTGGTCGGGACTACGAAGACCGTGCCGCCCAACAGCTTTCCGTTCGGCTAAAGAAGTGCTGAGATGGCTTCGCAAAGGTAAACGTATCGAAAAGGCCATCCATAAAGCAAATCAGAAATATCCAAAAGAGGCACTGGAAGTCGATACCAATTATATCGGCGATGTCGCTGCCCATTATGATTATTTAATGAAACGCGTTGATATCACTCGTAAAATTTCGTAATGATAGGCCGCCTTGCAGCGGACAAGACCGTTTAGGGGTCCCGCGGATGATGCCCGCCCCCTGCCCATAGGCGTTCCTCCTTTAATCCACACCGGGTTTCCATGCTGCAATGTCTGCGCCCCCCCACGCCAAGGGGGGTCTACCACTGCACCATTTGGTTGTGCCCCCGCCCTTGCGGGTCGTTTTTTTTTATGAGGGGTGTTCTCCCCCCCTATGAACCACAGGATTTTTCTCAGCCCCCCCCTCTCCCCCTCT